>CAYRXN010000191.1:0-11455 GCA_964428275.1 uncultured Planctomycetales bacterium
GTCGTCGTTGATGAAGACGCTGGCGGTGATGTGCATGGCGTTGACGAGCACCAGCCCTTCGCGCACACCGCTGGCGTCCACCGCGGCCTGCACGTCGGTCGTGATGTTCACGAACCCGCGCCGCGCGGGGATCTCGAACCACAACTCCTGGCGATACGATTTCATGCTCAGCCTCCGCTTGCCGGCCTGGTCGATATCGGGGCGACCGCCGGGGGTCGCGTATCTCGCGGGCCGGCTCATTGTAGCCCCGCACCGTTGCGGACGCCGCCCCGGCTGGCGGTGGCCCGTGCCGGCCCCGCGTGAAGCGGTTAGACTGCCGCGCTGGCGAGGTGGCAAACACGCAGGCGACCCAACGGGTCACCCAACCCCGAGAGGATTTCGATGAGCCCCGAACAGTGCATGGTCAGAGAGTTTCACCGCAAGTACGACGCCCCCATCCGCGAGCGGCCCGAGCAGATCGGTGTCAAGGACCGCCTCCGCCGCGCGCGGCTCATCATGAGCGAGGCGGCCGAGTTCCTCGAAGCGGCCGACCGCGACGACTTCGTCGAGATGGTCGATGCGCTGGCCGACATTCTCGTCGTCACCTACGGTGCCGCGGTCGAAATGGGCGTGGATCTCGAACCCGTCTTCGCGGAAGTCCACCGCAGCAACATGTCCAAAAACGGCGGCAAAGATGCCGGCGGCAAGATCCTCAAGGGCCCCGGCTTCTCCCCGCCCGATATCCTCGGCGAGCTGCGCAAACAGGGATACGCGTAGGCGGCCCGTCGCCGGTTGAGGCCCGGCGCCGCGGCTGAAGATTCACAGTTCCTGCGCCGCGCCGTCAGGGTTGCAGTTGCCGGCGCATGTTCTCCAGTTGCCGGGCCTTGCGCTTCTTGCCCGCTTTGCGGGCCAGCTCGGCGGCCCTCGTGAGCGTCCGGGCCGCTTGCTCGCGCCGTCCGAGCCGCATCTGAATCCGCGCCAGCGACACGTGGGCGGGCAGGTTCTGCGGGTCTTTCTCGATCGCGAGGCGGAACTGGGCGGCGGCCGCCGCCCACTCCTTCTTCTCGATCAGCGCCCGGCCCAGGTTGAGGTGCGTCAACGCGAACACCGGCGGATGCCGCAGCGCCTCGCGGAACGCCGCGATCGCTTCGTCGTTGCGGTGCAGCGCCCGCAGGACGATTCCCTTCATCGTGTACATCTGGCCGTCGTCCGGGCGGGCGGCGATGGCCTGGTCGAAGTGTACGAGCGCCTCGTCGAACTTGCCCTGGGCCGCGAGCGCCCCGGCCAGATGCGCGTGGGCCCAGACGAACTCGTCGGCCCGGTCGCCGGCCTGTTCGAGCAGCGCCTTGAGCGTTCGTTCGGTCTTGGCGTGCTGGCCCGCCTCGATCGAGTCCACCGCCTGGGTCGCCAGCCGGATTTCCTCCACGTGGTCGATGGGGTTGAGCCCCACGGGCTCGAACAGGGCCAGCTCGTCGTCCGCGGCGGGCAGCGGTTTGGCGTCGTCGCCGCCGCCCAGGTAGCCCAGCGCTTCGAGCGCCCGCAGCTCGCGCGCCCCGACTTCGTGCTGGGCCGCCTGCGCGGAAACCACCCGCGGCGCCGCCGCCAGCAGCGCGCGGAGCCGTGCGCGCATGGTCTGGCACAGGTCGGGCTTCTCGGCGGCCAGGTTGCGCAGCTCGCGCGGGTCGTCGCCGAGGTTGTACAGCTCGTCGCGCGGCGCCAGGATGTACTTCCAGGGCCCGCTGTGCAGCGCCCGGAGCTGCGAGAACCCGAGGTGATAGGTGTACTTCGGGTAGAACGTTTCGGCGTACGCGTCCGCCGGCGGCAGGTCCGGGGCCTCGGGGCCGGGCCGCATCGCCGGCGACAGGTCGCGTCCCTGGCCGTGCGGCAGCGGCCCCGCGTCCAGAAGCGCCAGAATCGTCGGCGCGATGTCGATCGTGCGCACGGTCTGCGAAACGACCGCTCCGCCGCGGAGCTTCCCCGGCCAGCGGAAGATCAGCGGCACGCGCAGCGTGGCGTCGTAGAGGAAGTAGCCGTGCGTGTCCTCGTGATGCTGGCCGAGCCCTTCGCCGTGGTCCGCCGTCAGCACGACGAGCGTATCGTCGAGCGCGCCGAGCTTCGCGGCCGCGTCGAGCAGCCGGCCGATTTGTTCATCGGTATAGGCGATCTCGGCCAGGTACGGGTCGAGGTACTTCGACGTGAAGCGCTGCGGCGCGCGGTAGGGTCGATGCGGATCGAAGTAGTGGACGAACAGGAAGTAGGGTCGGCCGCCGGCCCGTTGCAGGAGCTCGATCGCGCCGTCGGTCACCTGCGCCGCTGGAATCTCCGTCTCGCCGACCGCGTTGGCGGCGTTGGTGCCGGCGTACGCCACGTCGCGGTAGGCGTCGAACCCCTGGTCGAGGCCGTACTGGTGGTGCAGCACGAACGCCCCCACCTGCGCAAAGGTCGCGTACCCCGCGTCGTGGAGCACCTCGGCCAGCGTCACGTTCTCGGGTGCCAGGCGAAACCGCCCGTTGTCGCGCACCTTGTGTACATAGGGATACACGCCGGTGAGGATGCTGCTGTGCGACGGCAGCGTCACGGGTACGCACGTCAGGCATTGCTCGAAGCGCACCCCCTCGGCCGCCAGGCGGTCGATGTGCGGCGTGCGGACGGTGGGGTGGCCGTAGCAGCCCAGGTGGTCGGCGCGCGTCGTGTCCATCGAAATGAGGATCACGCTGGGTCGCCGGGGCTGCTGTGCCGGCGAGGCCCCGCGCTCGCAGCCCGCCGGCAGGATCAGCAGCGCGAGCAGCAGCCGGCCCCACGCGCCGCGCCGGCGTCCTGGCGGTGGTGGTCCCGTCCGGCCCCACGCCGATTTCACAGCCCCGTTCACCGGTTACAATCCTCCGATGGCCTATCATACCGCTGCGGTCCGGGTCGGGCGAACAGAGAACTCCCGGCGGCGCAGACGCCGCGCGGACCGGCTCCGCGGCCGGCGGCCGATACCACCCGAATAGCCGCAGAGGGCAGGAATCTCGAACATGAGCGAACCATCCCAGCGTCCCAAGGATATCGACCCGACCGAAACCGCCGAATGGATCGAGTCCATCGAGGCCGTTCGGCGGGTCCACGGTCCCGAGCGCGTCGCCTTTCTGCTCGACCGCCTCCACGAGTGGTCGCATCGCATGCGCATCCACGCGCGCTCCGACGCCTGCACGCCGTACGTCAACACGATCCATGCGAGCGAGCAGCCCGCCTATCCGGGCGACCGCGAGATCGAGCGGCGCATCAAGAGCTACACCCGCTGGAACGCGATGGCGATGGTCGTGCGGGCCAACCGCGCCTGCGACGGCATCGGCGGCCACATCTCCAGCTACGCCTCGGCCGCCACGCTGCTGGAGGTCGGCTTCAACCACTTCTTCCGCGGACCCGACGCCGCCGGCGGTGGAGACATGGTGTTCTTCCAGGGGCACGCGGCGCCCGGCGTCTACGCCCGGGCCTACCTCGAAGGGCGCCTCGACGAGCGCCACCTGGTCAACTTCCGGCGCGAGCTGGCCCCCGGCGGCGGGTTGTCCTCGTATCCCCACCCGTGGCTGATGCCCGAGTTCTGGCAGTTTCCCACCGTTTCGATGGGCCTGGGGCCGATTACGTCGATCTACATGGCCCGCTTCAACGAATACCTGCGCGACCGCGGCCTGAAAGACCCCTCCGGCCGCCGCGTCTGGGCCTTCCTGGGCGACGGCGAAATGGACGAGCCCGAGAGCCTGGGGGCGATCACGCTCGCCGCCCGCGAACGCCTCGACAACCTCACCTGGGTCGTCAACTGCAATCTCCAGCGGCTCGACGGCCCCGTCCGCGGCAACGGCAACATCATCCAGGAACTCGAGGCCGCGTTTCACGGCGCCGGCTGGAACGTCGTCAAGGTCATCTGGGGCAGCGACTGGGATCCGCTCTTCGAGGCCGACACCGAGGGGCTGCTGATCGAGACGATGCAGGACGTGGTCGATGGCCAGTGGCAGCGCTACACGGTCGAGTCCGGCGCGTACGCCCGCGAGCATTTCTTCGGCCGGCATCCCCGGCTGCGCAAGCTGGTCGAGCACCTCTCCGACGAACAGATTCAGAAGCTGCGGCTGGGCGGACACGACCCGGTCAAGGTCTACGCCGCCTACCGCGCCGCCACGCAGCGCGACGGCCGGCCGACCGTCATCCTGGCCCGCACGATCAAGGGCTACGGGATGGGCGAAGCCGGCGAGGGACGCAACATCACCCACTCGCAGAAGAAGCTCAACGAGCGCGAGCTCAAGCACTTCCGCGACCGTTTCGACATCCCCGTCTCCGACCGCGAAATCGCCCGGATGCCGTTCTGCCGCTTCGCCAAGGGCAGCCCCGAATACGAGTATCTCGTGGAGCGCCGCCGCGCGCTGGGGGGGTCGCTGCCGGCCCGCAAGGTCACCGTCGCGCCGCTGAGCGCTCCCAGACGCGACCTGCTGGCCGAGTTCTACGACGGCAGCGGCAAGCGGCCGGCTTCGACCACGATGGCCTACCTGCGCATGCTCGCCCGGCTGCTGCGCGACAAGCGGCTCGGCAAGCTGATCGTACCGATCGTCTCCGACGAGGCCCGCACGTTCGGCATGGAGGCCCTGTTCGCGTCTTATGCGATCTACGCCCACGCCGGCCAGCTCTACGAGCCGGTGGATGCCCACCTGCTGATGAAGTACCACGAACGCCAGGACGGGCAGATTCTCGAAGAGGGCATCAGCGAAGCCGGCTCGATGGCCTCGTTCACCGCCGCCGGCACGGCCTATGCCAACCACGGGCTGAACATGATTCCGTTCTTCACGTTCTACTCGATGTTCGGCTTCCAGCGCATCGGTGACTCGATCTGGGCCGCGGCGGACATGCGCTGCAAGGGCTTTTTGGTCGGCGCCACCGCCGGCCGTACCACGCTCCAGGGCGAGGGGCTCCAGCACCAGGACGGCCACAGCCACCTGCACGCCAGCACCGTGCCCAACTGCATCTCCTACGATCCGGCGTTCGCCTACGAGTTGGCGGTCATCATCCGCGACGGGCTGCGCCGCATGTACGAACAGCAGGAATCGGTCTTCTACTACATCACGGTCTACAACGAGCCGTACCTCCAGCCGCCCATGCCCGCCGGCGTCGAGGAGGGCATCCTGCGCGGGCTGTACAAGTTCAGGCCCGCCGACGATCCCGGCGACCGTCCGCGGGTCCACCTGTTCGCCAGCGGCCCGCTGGTCCACGAGGCCCTGCGGGCCCAGGCGCTGCTGCGCGAGCGGTTCGACGTCGCCGCCGACGTCTGGAGCGTCACCAGCTACAACGAGCTCTACCGCGACGGGCTGGCCTGCGGCCGCTGGAACCGCCTCCATCCCGACCAGCCGCCGCGCGTGCCGTATGTCCGCCGGATGCTCGAGCCCGAACCGTGGCCGGTGGTGGCGGTGAGCGATTTCGTCAAGGCGTTGCCCCACCGGCTCTCGCCCTGGACGCCGCAGGGGATCTACGCTCTGGGCACCGACGGCCTCGGCCGCAGCGAGGGGCGCACCGAGCTGCGGCGGTTTTTCGAGGTCGATGCCGAGCACATCGCCTACGCGGCGCTTTGGCGATTGAGCCGGGCGGGGCACTTCGACGCCCGGGCCTTGGGCGCGGCGCTCGATACGCTCGGTCTTGATTCCGACCGGCCCGACCCGGCCCGGGCGTGAGTCCGCGCCGAGGCGCCCGTGATGCTGAGAAACGGGCAATGGTCGGCTCCGGGCCGCGAATACCCTTGCGGCCGCGGGTTGTCGGCGCCGGTTGGCGGGCAGGGGGCCGCTTGCGGTTTGGGCCGGCGTGGTTCGGGAACCGCCGGGTTTTTGTAATGTTCGCCAGTTGCGCCATGGATTAGACTCGGGGCATGGAAGCAGAGGGACCGAACATCGTCTCCCGGTTGGCGGAAAAGACGCTGAGCTGGGTCATTCTCGGCCTGCTGATCTTCCTGGGCTACATGATCTACCAGATGCCGGCGGAGACGAAATCCGCGATCTGGAACGGCATCTGGCGGAGCATCGTCTGGGCGGTCGTCGCGGCGGCCCTGCCGTGGTCGGCGAAGTTGTACATCCGCCGGGTTCTGGAAGCGGGCACGAACTGGGCCGGTGTGGGCCTGTTGCTGGTCCTGCTGGCGGCCGACCTGATCGCGGCGGCGATCCTGATGACCGGCTGGCCGACGGGGGGGTGGAGCTGGGCCGCCGGCCTCGGGGCGCTGGCCCTGGCCGGGGCGTATAATTATCTGGTGACCGAGTATCTCGCCGAGATGGCGGGGGGATAGCCGAAAGGACCGCAGGCCGGGCGCCCGCGGGAATGTGCCGATGAGCAACTACGAAGCGGGCATGCGAATCAGCGAGTACGTGTTGGAAAAACGCGTAGGGACCGGCTCGTTCGGCGAAGTCTGGCTCGCCCGCCATCACATCTGGAAAGACGACCGCGTCGCCGTCAAGCTGCCGACCGAGCCGCAGTACGTCCGATATCTCCAGCGTGAGGGGATCGTCGTCCACGGATTGCGGCACCCCAACATCGTCCGCGTGATCGGGCTCGACCCGTATGCCGACGTGCCCTACCTGGTGATGGAGTACGTGGACGGCCCTTCGCTGCGCCGGGTGATCGACGAGCACCCCCTGGGGCTGCCGGTCAAGACCGCGACCACGATTCTCCGCGGCGTGCTCGCGGCGATGGTCACCGCGCATACCAACGGCGTGCTCCACCGCGATCTCAAGCCGGGCAACGTGATGCTCGACCTGGCCGAACGCCCGCTCGACGAGCTGTGCGAGCAAGACGTGAAGGTCAGCGATTTCGGCCTCGGCGTCGCCAACCCCGACGCCCTGCGCGAGATCGTGCAGTCGGCGTCGATCGACCGCGAGAACACGCTCGTCGGCACGATGGCGTACATGGCGCCCGAGGTGCGCGACGGCGGCCGGAAACCCGACGCGCGGGCCGACCTTTACGCCATCGGCGTGATTCTGTTCGAAATGCTCACCGGGGACCGGCCCGCCGGCGCGGAGCTGCCCGGTACGGTGCGCAGCGAAGTGCCCGAGCGGCTCGACCAGGTGTTTCGCAGACTCTACGCGCGCTACCAGAACCGCTACGAGTCGGCCCAGGCGGTGCTCGACGATCTGACGCCGCAGGCCGCGGCCGGTCCGCCGCCGCTGCCGGCGCAGCAGGGCTCCGCCCGGCCGGTTCGCGGCCGGTCCGCCGCTTCGGCGGCGGCGCGCTGCCCGCACTGCGGCCACCCGTGCGAGACGTACGATCAGTTCTGCACGCAGTGCGGCCGGCAGATCGCGGCCCAGGTGCGTCGCTGTCCGTCGTGCGGCGGCTATCCCGGCCCGCGCGATGAGTTCTGCATCTTCTGCGGCGCCCGGCTGCCCGCGTCGCCAGCGGTCGCGGAATAGGGGATTCCATGATCGAGCCGGGCGTGACGATTCTCGTGGGGGGCGCCTTCCTGGTCGGCGTGCTCGGCTTTTTCGTGATGGTGGCGAGCCTGTTGCTGCGCGCGTTCAAGTGGACGGTGCGCTCGCTCGCCGCGACGCCGCGGGCGGCTTTCGGGCCGCCGGCCGCGGCGCGGCGCTGCCCGCATCGTGACTGTGCGCACGACAACCCGCCGGGGGCGATCTTCTGCGCCCGGTGTGGACGGCGGCTGCGGGAAACGTACGATGGGGGCGGACATGGATGAACGCAGCCGCCACCGCCAGTTCGAAGAGCGCTTCGTCAACCAGTTGCGGGCCCGGGCGCTGGCCCTGGTCGGCGACCAGTTGCCCGCCGACGAGGTGCGTATCGTGCCCACGCCCGAGGGCATCGACGGCGTGCGGGCGGCGTTGCGGCGGCTGGAGGTCTACGACCGCGACGCGCTCGATGCGCTTCCGGGAACCCGCAGCCGGCAACTGCGTTTTCGGCGGCGCCGGTTCGCCGGGCTGTTCTACCGCGATGCGCTCCGGGTGCGGGTTCGCGTGCTGGCGCCGATCGAGAAGCTGTTGCGCGACGAGGCCGGCGGACCGCTGGGGCGCGAAGACGTGCTCGACGCCTTGGCGGCCTACGAATTGCTTCCGCGGCGTGAAAAACCCGATGTGGTGATCCTGGCCAGCGCCGACGGTTTCAACAGCGAGGCGCGGGCGATGGTGGATCGCGACGCCGGCCCGCGGCTCGTCCTGATGGGCGGGCGGCCCGACGGCGGCTGGGACATCGCCGCGCCGGCGAGCTTGCAGGAGACGCCCTGGGGCCGGCTGCTCGAGCTCGAATCGCAGGACGAACGCCTGCAGCGGCTGCTGCGCCATCTGGAGGCCAACGCCGCGACCGTGGACACGCGCGGCATCGCGCTCGATGATCTGGCCGGGCGGTTGGGGCTCAGCGTCGCCGAAACCGAGACGCTCGTGCGCCAGGCGTGCCGCACGCAGCCGCGCCTGATGACCGTTCAGCACGCGGGCCGCGTTCACATTTGCCGGGCCCCTTTTGCGGAAGAAGGCAACACCATGAGCATCTGGAGTCGAATCCGTCGGCTGTTGGGCATGAAACCGACCACCGCCGAGCGCGTGCGCGAGCTGACCGCCCAGCGTGTGCAAATCGAGCAGCAGCGGCACGAAATCGACCAGAAGGTTGATACGCTCGAAACGCAGGAACGCGCGCTGATCCAGGAGGGCGCCCAGGCTACCAGCGACGCCGAGCGGAAACAGCTCGCCGGCAAGCTCATGCGTCTGCGGCGCGAGTTGCGACGGCACCGGGCCCAGGCCCAGTTGTTCACGCAGCAGATCGACATCATCGGCACGCACATCCACCACCTGACGCTGGCCGAGCAGGGCCAGCGGCTCGAACTTCCTTCGGCCGAGGATCTGACGCGCGAAGCGGCCCAGGCCGAGCAGGTGATGACCGAAGTGGCCGCCAACGCCGATCTGGCCGCGCATATCGAGGTTTCCGCGGAAACGCCGATGATGGCCGAGGAAGAGGCGGCGATCTTCGAGGAGTTCAAACAGGTGGCCGCGCGTCAGGCGGACCGGACGCCGGCCAGCGAGCCCCGGGCGGCGACCGCCGACGGCGCATCCGAGTCGGTGTCAGCGTCGCAGACCGCGGTTCCGGAATCCGCCCCGGCAGAGAACGACGCACCGCCGCCGGCGGCGTCGAAGTCGAAGGACAGGTCCGCGCCGCCGGAGGTCGGGTGACAACGGAACGACGAGCCAACGGGGCAACGGCGAATCGGCGTGATCGAGCGCCGGGCCGAGGGCTGGACGCCGGGGCGCCGAGCGCGGATCGGGCCGGGCGGTGCGAAGAATTGGAGGTCTGACGGCGCCCCAGAGCGGCGCAAGAGGGGCCAGGGGCGCGAGTTTCGCGGCTCGAAATACAATGATGGGAACCGTGCAAGTGTGCCGCCCGGCCGCCGCGCAGGCTGTCTCGCGGTGACGGCGCGTGATTCGCTTCGGTCCGTGGTTACGATGGGGTTCTATGAATTTCTTCACCTGGCTGACGACGAAACGTAAGACGCTCGGCACGATGAGCGTTTCCGAGCTGCGCGCCCAGGAAATGCTCCTGGAGAACGAGCGCAACCGGATGCAGGCCAAGATCAACAAGCTGGCCCAGGAGAAGGCCAGGATCGTCGAGCGCGGCGCCAAGGAGAAGACGCCCGAGCTGCGCCGCACGTTCGCCCAGCAGTTCGACCTGTTGCACACCGAGCAGATGATGCTCTCGCGGCATCTCAACATCCGCTCGAAGGAACTCCTCACGGTCGCCCGGCTGCGCATCCTGCGCGAATCGGCCCAGCGCGCCAGCCTCGGCGGCCAGGCCGGACGCATCAACATCCGCGAGTCGGACCTGGCCACGATCGAGAAGCTGATCGAAAACGACGCGATATCGAGCGAAGTCTATCAGGAGCGGCTCGACGAGATCCTGCAACTGGGCCACGAGGCCGACAAGGCTTCCGCCGGCGTTTCGCCCGCCGCCGAAGAGTTGCTCAAGGTCTGGGACGACATGGACCACGGCCTGATCAAGGACACCAAGGAGGCCGCCGACGAGGCCGAGCGGCGCGTCCGCGAACGCAAAGCGGCGCAGGAATGAACCGGCCGGACGAGAGAGTGATCGGTTGCGAGGGCAAGCGGGGCGTCGGCGTGGGCGCGGCGTCTTGGTGATCGGGAGGTCCGGCAGACCGCGCGCGACGCGATGCCGGCCCCGAAGGGTCGAGCGTCTCCAGCGAGCCGGGCGAGTGCCTGGGCATGGTTGCGCGAGGATGCGTCTTGTCGCGTCATTGCCGTATCACCTTTTCGCTCTCGGCCCGGGCGGTGTTGCAGCGAGGTTCCCGTCTAACGGATGAGGTCTAGCATGGGTTTGTTCAAGTCCAAGGAAGAACGCCGGCTGGAGCGCGACATCAAGATTCGCCAGGGGATTCGGCGGATCGAGAAGGCCATCGCCGAGCAGAACAAGTTCGCCGACGAGTTCGTCAAGAACGCCCGTCACGCGAAGGAAATCGGCGACATGGCGTCGTACCAGTTCATCCGCAACTCGCTCAAGAAGACCGCCACGATCAAGAAACTGCTCGAGCGGCAGCTTCTGGCGGTAAAAAACGCCCTGCTGATCAAGCGCCAGGCCGAGGCCTCGGCCGACTTCGCCGCCGCCATGAGCACGATGGCGGCCGAGGTGAGCAAGCTCTACGGCGACACCAACCTCGTCAAGACGCAAATGGACTGGGAAAAGGCGATGATGCAGTCGCAGACGATGGAAGAGCGGATGCAGATGTTCCTCGACTCGATCGAGGAAGGGGCGGCCGCGGACATTTCCTCGTCGGCGGTCGAGGCGATCACGGACGAGGAGATCGACCGCATGATCGCGGCCGAGCAGGAGGTCGAAAAGGCCCGCGAGTCCCGCCAGATGTCCGCCCTGCGGGCCGAGCTGGCCGAGCTCAAGGGTGAGGCCAAGGACAAGGAATCGAAATAATCCAGCTCGACGAGACGGATGGGAAGCAATCGCCGACCGGGAGGTACGGTGAGCGGCGTTCAGGCGCTCGGTTCTCCAGCGCCGCGGGGTCCGGGGCTTGCCAGGAACCGTGACGGCGCAATGCGCGACGGGAGGAGTTCGTGATCACCGTGCCTGCCAGCGGGATACGCGGCGGCGACGCCGTTGACCGACGCGGACGGGTAGAGGTTGTAGCGCGTGATCACCTGCGGGCCGAGCGTCTCCGTGACGGTGACGAGCGGGCCGAGCGGGACCATCCGCCCGGCGCTGGTACGCACGTCGAGCTCGGTGATGTTCCCGGAGCGGTTGCGCCACGGTGACGGTCGGTGGTGGTGGCGGTGGTGGTGGCGGTGTCTTGTTGCATCCCGCAGTCAGCATCAAGACTGAACTACAGACTACCAAAGGCAGCACTCTCGGTGCGATCATGGGCAGACTCCCGGCATCACGCCGCCAACTTGTAGCAGGGGAACGCCTTTCAGATACGTGCTGAACTCGAACGGGCGCATGACAATGGAAACCGGGCACC
>CAYRXN010000192.1:0-14335 GCA_964428275.1 uncultured Planctomycetales bacterium
CGTCGGGCACCGAAGGGCCATTCGGCATTTGCCATTCGCCATTCGGCATTCACAAAGGGACCGAGGGACTCAGGGATTGAGGGATCAAGGGGCCCAGGCACGAAGGCTAAGGGACGTAGGGCGTCGGGCACCGAAGGGCCATTCGGCATTTGCCATTCGCCATTCGGCATTCGCAAAGGGACCGAGGGAATGGAACCTGACCACGAGTCGCGGGCCTGGGGCCCGCGCGGTACTCCGCAGGTTGGTTCGCGTTCGCAGGTTGATGGGGGGGGCGCAACCCAACCCGCTTGTGGCACCCGTTCGTAACCGGTAGCGGCACCGTTGTGAGATCGGTTTGAAACTGCTGAACTCGTGATATTTGCCGGCGAAGGCCGGCTGGCTTCCAAGGGGAAACGCGTGCAACCGCCGCGCCGCCGACTGCGAGCCCGCACCGCGCTCTATGCGGCCCTGCTGGCGCTTGTCGGCTGCCAGAGCGACGCCCGTTTGGATTACGAACGCCGCATCAGCACGCTCCAGCAGCAGATCGAACGCCAGCGCGAGCAGATCGCGGCCCAGCAGGCCACGATCGACGAGCTGCAGCGCCAGCTCCAGGTAGCCCGCGGCCTCAGCGACCGGGATCTCGAGAACATCTACTACCCCGACAAGATCGAGATCCTCAGCCTCACCGGCGGCGAAGACCTCGACGGCCAGCCCGGCGACGATGGTGTGGTGGTCTATCTCCGCCCGGTCGATCGCGACGGCGACGCCATCAAGGCTGCCGGCGAGGTCCGCATCCGCCTTTTCGACCTCCAGGCGCCCGACGGGCACACGCTCGTCGGCGAATATTCTTTTTCTGTCGAGGCGCTGCGCGAGTGCTGGTTCGGCAAGTTCATGACCTACCACTACACGCTGCACTGCCCCTGGCAGCACGGTCCCCCGGGCCACGCTGAGATCACGATCCGGGCCACGTTCATCGACTATCTCACCCGCCGGGCGATGAGCGCCCAGACCACCTGCACGGTGAAACTCCCGCCGGCCGACGCTTCTGGCAGTCCGCCTTCGTCCCCTGCGCCGGCTCCCTGACCAACCGGCGGCCATTCGTTTTGTGGCGCCGGTTTTCGACCGGTGGGGATCCCGGACCTGTGGCACCGGCTTTCCAGGGTGGTCGGCCGCCGCAGAGCCCGGCCGCCACCGTTTCCCCTTTCGGGGGCAGGGCCGTGGGGTGGCGCAGTGCGCTTCGAGGTTCGCCCCGCCCCCGGCCCCCGTTGTCCTCGGTCAGAGGCCCTGCCATAATGCCCGTTTCCTGCGTTGCCAGGACGAGTCACGACCCGCGAGCACGAAAGCCGAGTGATGCCCGACGCCAACCGCCCCGCCGCCGCGCCCGAGTTTCCCCGCCGATACGTCGCCCCTGATGCCGTTTTCGACACCTGGTCTGCCGCGGAAACCTGCTACCGCGAGCTGGCCGAGCGCCCGATCGAATCGCTGGAGGACTTCGAGCGCTGGCTGATGGATTTCAGCGAGACCGACGCCGTCTTCGACGAGCGTTGCGCCGCCCTGCGCATCGAAACCACCCGCGCCACCGGCGACGGCGCGGTCCAGCAGCGCTACCTCGATTTCATGCAGAGCGTCTATCCCGAGCGCGAGCCGTGGCACGACAAGCTCCGCCGCAAGCTCGTGGCCGCCGCCGACCGCCTGCCCCTGCCCGAGAAGCGTTACGAGGTGCTCATCCGCGGCGTGCGCAACGCGATCGAGCTTTTCCGCGAAGAGAACGTCCCGCTCGAGGTCGAGGAAGCCGGCCTCAAACAGCGGTACCAGCAGATCACCGGCAAGATGATGGTCACCTACGACGGCCGCGAGATGACGCTCCAGCAGCTTGCCAGTTATCTCGAAGAGCCGGACCGCGTCGTCCGCGAGCAGACCTACCGCCTCGGCGCCGAGCGTTTCCTCCAGGACGCCTCCGCGATCGACGGGATCTACGACAAGATGGTCCATCTGCGCGACCGCATGGCCCGCAACGCCGGACTTGCCAACTACCGCGACTACGCGTTTCGGGCGATGGAGCGGTTCGACTACACGCCCGAAGACTGCCTCGCTTTCCACGACGCGATTGAGAAAGTGGTGTGTCCCGCCGTGCGGCAATTCGCCGAACAACGCCGGATCAAGCTCGGCGTCGAGCGGCTGCGCCCCTGGGACATGGTCGTCGATCCCGACAACCGTCCGCCGCTGCGCCCCTTCGAGACCGTGGACGAGCTCGCCGACGGATGCAGCGTGATCTTCCACCGCGTGCATCCCGAGCTCGGCGAGATCTTCGACACGCTCCGCCAGCGCAAGCTGCTGGACCTGGGCAGTCGCAAGGGCAAGGCCCCCGGGGGTTACCAGGAGACCTACGACGCCCGCCGCGAGCCGTTCATCTTCATGAACGCGGTCGGGACCGAGTCCGACGTCCGCACGCTGCTCCACGAAGGCGGGCATGCGTTTCACACCTGGTCGTGCCGCCACGAACCGCTGCTGGCCTACCGTCACTATCCGATCGAGTTCGCCGAGGTCGCCTCGATGGGGATGGAACTGCTCGCGCTGCCGCACCTCGAAGTCTTTTACGGCGACGAGACCCCCCGCGCCGCGCGGCGTTTTCTCGAGAGCATCGTCCGTTTCTTCCCCTACATGGCCTGCGTCGACGCGCTCCAGCACTGGGTCTACACCCATGTGGACGCCTCGCCCGAGCAGCGCAAGGACAAGTGGGTCGAGCTCACGGATCGCTTCTCCCCCCACGTGGACTACACCGGCATCGAAGACTACAACCGCCACGCCTGGCACCGCAAACTGCACTTTTTCGAAGTGCCGTTCTACTACGTCGAGTATGGCATCGCCCAGCTCGGCGCGCTCCAGGTCTGGCTCAACGCGCGCCGGAACTACAGCGAGGCCGTCGCCCTCTATCGCAACGGTCTTGCGTTGGGCGGTTGCCGCCCGCTTCCCGAAATCTTCGCCGCCGCCGGACTGAAGTTCGACTTCACCGAGACCACGCTCCGCCCGCTCATCGACGCGGTGATGGAGGAAATGGAAAAACTGTAGCAGCCCACCTGCCAACCGCCTGGGTCAGTATTTTCGCACAGGTTGCACCGGATCGAGCCGCGGGCCCGGAGCCCGCGCGGTCCTCCGCGCCTGAGCCCGAGCCCGCGGTCCTGGTGGTTTTGCTCCTTGTCGCGCGATCACCTGGTCTGCGCTTTGCCTGCGTCCTCGTGCGCGATTCCGAGGATCAGGGCCACGCCGACCGCCAGCACCGACAGCACGGTTTCTTCGCTCAGGCCGATCCCCGCCTGTGCCGCGTATGCTGCCACCACCGTCGCCACGGCCACCTGCACTTTTCGGCTTCGCAGCGGCCACAGCCACCGCCGCCAGCCCGTCGCCTCAGTGCCCGCCATGACCGGCCTCCTTGCCCGCCTGGGCGGCGACGGCCTGTTTGCCGCGGTCCGCCTGGGCCTGCAACTGCTTCGCGAGCAGGTCCGCCGGCGACTGATCGCCGTAGAGCTTGGCATCGACGCCAGCCAGCCGCAGCGCCCGGGCCCGCTCGTTCTGAATCGCCCAGAACTCCATCAGATCGCGCTGGTTCCACGCCTCGTTGAGCGCCGCGAGCTGGGCCTCGCTCAGCGGTTCTTCTCCGGAGTCGAGGTGGCGAACCAGATCGCGATAGAGCAGCACCCGCAGTCCGTCGTGCTGCTTCTCGAAGACCGCCTGCTGCACCTGGTCGGCCCGTTGCTGCGCCGCGAGCGCCACCCGCAGCGACTCCCGCGAGCACCCGGCCAAGAGCACCACGATCGCCAGTGCCGCTGCGCTCCTGCGCAAACCGCGGCCGCCACTGTCTTTGGATTTGTCTTGCATCCTCAGGCCACTCCCTGTCATCAGATCATCCCCAGTTGCGCGAACAGTTGCATCGTCAACAGCACGCCGTCGGTCCACTTCTCCGCCGCCATCGCTTCGGCGACCTTCTGCGTCGTCTGCCGCACCTCGCTGTGCGACAGCCATCCGCCCGCGGGCGCCTCGCGCGACAGTCCCGCCTGGTTGTAGTCCCGCGGCTGCGGTGTCTTCGTCTCCTCGACCCGGGCCGCTTCGATCAACATGGCGTCGATCACGTTTCGCGCCGCCTGCACGAACGCGCGCGCCGTCTGCGCGTCGAGGCTCTTGACCAGTTCCGTCAGGTTCATCACTGCACCTCTGCGGTTGTCTACCCGATTTCTTCGGTTCCCTGCGAATGCAACACTTCGAGTCGTTGCATCAGTCGCATTCGCCACTCGTTCTCCGCGATGCGCGACGAGCGCAGTTCCTCGCGCAGCGCCGCCAGTGCGTCCGTATTCGCCCGGATCACATCCAGCAGGTGCGTATTCAGGTCCGCCATCTGTTCGGCGTACCGCTCGGTGTCGCGTGCCGCCGACCCGGTCCGCACCCGTTCCTGCCGCTCGTACCACCACATCACGAACAGCAGGCCCGCCACGCCGAGCGATGCCGCCTGTGTCGCGATCGCATCCATCGCGTCCTCCCTTGGCCACCGTGGGTTCTAGAGTCCGTCCAGCTCATCGGCGGTGAACTTCCGCGGCCCTGCCGCATAGCGCGGCGAATCGTCGACCGCCGTCCGCGAGGCCGGCGGACTCGACGCCGGCAGGTCCAGGGTTCCCGCGGCCACCGCCGCAAACCACTCCTGCGCGTCGGCGTGAACCATGCGGACCCGTTCGGGAACGTCGGTCACGAACGGCGAATCCCGCCAGGCCAGGTACTCGGCCACGTCCAGCACCCGCGCCCGCAACACGTCTGCCAGTTCCGGATGCGCCGCGAGATCCACCGGCGTCGCAAACCGCCGGGCCAGGTACGCATTGGCCAGGGCCTCGGCCTGCGCCACGATCTCGGCGGCCACGGTCTCGTCCGCGGTCGTCCCGCCGACCCGGTCCGTCAGACGCGCGTAGAGTGTGCTGCCCAGCCGCGCGCTCAGTTGTGTCGTCGTGATATACGCCACTGGTTGTCAAGACTCCTTTCCGGCCGGACCCCGCCCACCACACCCGCCGGCCTGTCCATACCATTGTGTCACTGCGACTCGAAGACTGCGTGTCTGCCCGTTGGCGCTGGGCAGTCTTCGCGCCGGTCTTTACGTCAGTGTCACCAGGCACGCGCTTTGCCAGAAGCCGTACCCCGCCGCGTGCACGGCCTTGACGCCGTACTGATGCTGGTTCTCGTTGATTTCCAGTTCGCTGCCCTCGGCCAGCACCTGCACCTGGACGGGCAGTTCCTCCTGGAAGATGAACGGCCGGGCGTCGCCGTCGGTGCGGAAGACCGCGAACCTGTCGGTCCAGCTCAGCCGCGGATTGGCCACCCACGCCACCTGGAACGGACCCGAACCCGCCAGCGGGTTGCTCGAGGCGTCGATCGTCTTGCTCGACAGCGCGATCAGCGTGGACGAAAGGAACCCCATCGGGACCATCACCAGAAACGACCCGGCCGACTCGTTCATCGGCTCGCCCTGGTCGTCCATGAAGCCGAGGATCTGTCCGATCCCCTTCACGATCGCCTCGTACATCTCTCCGTCCGTCGGTGACGTGGGGGTCGTCGCGTCGTGCGTGATGCTGTTGCTCTGCGTGCCCGAATCGCCTTCGCTGTGGTCGGTCGCAAAGTAGGTGGTGCCGTCATAGGCAGCGGCCCCGCTTGCGCCCGCGATGAGTTCGGTGAGCAGTTTGTTCGGATGCAGCGCCACCCGGCGGGCCAGTTCGTTGACGCGCACCATGATCTGTCCGGTCTTGTCCCGGCGAACCTCGTCCGCGTCGACGCGCACCGTCGATTCCCACACCTTGTTGACGATCGTCATCCCGCTGCTGCGCAGCGGGCGCACCTGCCGCCCGCCGACCCACTCGCGCACCTGCGGCACCATTCCCAGCCAGCGGTACGTCTCCGCCTCCTGTGTGCTCTCGAAGCGCATCGCCAGCTTGGTCCACCACGCCCCGTCGGCGTATTCCTCCAGTCGGCGATAGAAGCGTCCGACAATCGCCCGCGATGTCAGCCCCGTATCCACAACCACGCTCATGTGTATTCCCTCGATGGTCCTGGCCCCAGACTTCTGATCCATTTCGTGCGCCACCTGCCGCGCACGTCACGCTTGCTGCAGGGTTTCCGCCTCGTGGCGCCGCGTACCGGCGCGCCGCGGCTACGTGCTCGCGATCGGCTGGCAGCGCACGCGCACCAGGTCGGTCCCCTCCACGGCCACGATGCGGCCCACCCGGCTGTTGCCGCTGGCGGTGAGCGTCAGCGTGCCGTCGTCGCTGGCGTAAACGACCGCGCCGACGTTGGTCTGGGCCACGCCGCTGAGCACGTGAATGATGTCGATGTCCTGGTGCAGCCGTACGGCGACGCCGCCGGCGCTGTGCCCGCTGACGGTGTTGTCGGCCTGGGCATACGCCACGCCCAGGAACGCGTCCCCGGCCGTCAGGGGCCGCGCATAGCCGGTGCTTGCGTTCAGTCCGACCAGCGCCCCCTTGTAGATGTTGACATTGTCATCGACGGGAAGGTCGATCAGTTCCCGCGAAGTATAGAATTGCAGTTCCCGGTTCGCACTCAGTGCCATGTACATATCCTCCGTGTTCTCGCCGTCGCGTGCGTCTGCAATATCCGATTCCGGTTTCGGCCCGAATCCCCGGACTCCAGACTGCCCGACGCTTCACACGGACGGCGCGTTACCAGACTTCCTCGTTCCAACAGTCATCCGTTGTCAGCTGGTCCCGTTGTTGCATTGGAGTATTGTCGCGGCGTTCCGTTGTTGCCCGGCGCGCCGCAGTGTGGCGCTTACTCCGCAGGCGCCGCGGGTCTGAAGCGGGCGCGACCGGCCGCCGACCGACCCAGGCACACGCGCCCCGCGGCCAGTGCGCGTTCGTAGGCCTCCAGGTCCGCGGCCTCGATCCCGCCGGTCCGCACGGCGCTGGTTTGCGTTTCGGAGACGGCGCGCAACGGCCGCGCGCGCCCGCGCTCGCTCACGGAAACGACCCGGCCCGGCGGCAGGATCGCCGGCATCCGTTCCAGCCGCCGGCGGGTGCGTTGCGGATCGCGCAGGTAGTCCTCGCGCCAGTCCATGCTGGTGCTGTCCACGATCTTGCCGGCCCGCATCCCTTCCTCGACGAAGGCGTCGGCCTCCTGGGCCGCGAGTTGCCGCTGGAGCAGTTCGATCTGCCGCTGCAACTCCGCGATCTCCGTCCGCAGATCGCCGGCTTCGCCGTCGTCTTGCGGCTCGCCGGGGTCGTCGGGCGACGCTGTGTTTTGCCCCAGGGTCAGATCGGTATCGGGCGCGGCGCCGGAGTCGCCGCGTACCGCCGCCAGGGGGCGCACGCCGCGCATGGCCGGATCGTTCGTCAGCGCCACCGGTCCGAGCGCCGCCACGTCGGTATAGTCCTCGTCGGTCCAGTAGATCACCGGCGAGAAGTAGCGGTACTCTCCGCTGCGCAGCAGTTCCCGGGCGCGGTCGGTCCAGGTCACGTCGCAGGCCCACAGTCCGTCGTCGCGGACTTCGAGGTGTCCGATCCAACCCGCCGCCGGCCGCAGTCCGTCCGGGCGCACGTTGTACCGGTCGAAGCTCTGGTGTTCGTAGTCGATCGCCAGCTTGCGTCCCATCTGGGCAAACCAGGCGCAGGCCGACTCCGCATGCGCCGGCGTAAACACGAAGTCCCGGCCCGACAGCGGACGTTCCACCTGCACTTCGCCGAACGGAATCAGCAGGAACTCTTCGACCGGCTCACCGCCGGGCCGCGCGAGCAGTGCGCACTCGACGCGCGAGGTCAACGCCGCGTTGTCGGCGCGTCCGGCGGTGTCTGCGTCGTTGTGCCCGGCGCGGTCCTGCGCCGGGCGCGCGCCCGTGTTCCGGGCCAGTTCCCACGCGTCGGCCTGGTCGGCGACCTGTTCGACCAGCTCGCGAAACCGTCCGAACCGTGTGGTCAAGTCCCCTTCCGCCAGACTCAGTGCTTCGCGCAGTCGTTCCCGAATGTGGCCGACCGCGACCGCGTCGAGCGGACTCTGTGCCGCCCGAACCTCCGATCCACTTGCCGTTTCCAACTCGTCACCTCACTTTCTGCTGCGGACAACCGCCGATCACGCGGTTGTTCCGTTTCCCCGTTGTTTGGTTGTCCCGGTGGTCGGTTTCTGAAGCAGTTCGATGTTTCCTTTTCCGTTTCGTTCTCCGGTGCTCTGGAACCCCAGTGCGAAGTAGAACCCCCGCGGATCGCCGGTGCTCATGTCGAGCTTGGCCCGCACCTGCGTGGCCCCGCTCGCCTCGACGAGTGCTTTGCCGATTCCCAGTCCCCGATACGCCGGGTGGACCAGCGCGTTGACCAGTCTGGTCCCGCGCGTCGTGATCGCGACGCCGACGAGCACCGCATCGATTTCTGCGATGTAGACCTGGTGGTAGGGCCCGCGCACGAGGTCTTCGAGCTGTCCGCGGCGCAGGAAGTAGTCTTTGCGTAAAACGGTATCGAAGAAGAACCCCAGCGGTACGAGGTCCGACTCGCGCGCCGGCCGCAGGGTCAACACGGCACCGCGCGCAGCGTCTTTTTGCGACGGTCGTCGCGTGTGCCCGTTTTTCGCCGAGCCGGGCTTACCGCTTCTGATCACGTCGCCGGATGTCGCCGCCGGGCGTTTGGTCGCGAGGCCGTTCCGTTTCATCACGCGCCCCCCGCCCGCAGCACGGCCTCGTCCTCGGCGGGCTCGGGGATCCCGAGTGCCCGGTGTACCCACCGCTGCGGGACGCGCATCCCCAGCTCGCGGACCGCCACGGCCAGCGTCTCTGCGAGCACCTGCGTATCGACCGACTCGATCAGCGACCGCCGAAACCTGGGAACCGCCGCCCCGTCGCCGAACCTGGCCCGCACCAGCGGGGTGAGCAGATCGCGCCGGAGCGTTTCCGCCTCGTCGGCGATGTCGTTGACCAGCAGGTCTTCGCGCACGCGGTCGTGGATCTCCGCCGCCGCCCGCGATCCCTGTCCGCGGATGTCGGTGGTCAGGTGCTGCCCCAGCCAGAGGATGGTGATTTCGTTGTTGCAGTATTCCTGAATCGCGCGGTAAGGCTTTTCGCCGCCGCGCGGCTCCAGCATTTCCAGTTCGATGTTCTTGCTGATGATCGCGACCGCGTCGGTGCCGAGCGCCTCGAGCATCTTCAGCAGCCGCTCCTTGTCCGCCTCGGGCGTCCCGGGTTCGAACCGCCCGACGCGCACCGGCATCCCCGCGATCTGCGAGTAGATCAGCCAGTCCTTGAAGCTCAGGTTCTGCGCGAGGTACAGCAGCACCGAGGCCCGCAGCAGCCCGCCCTCGAAATAGCGCCCCGGCAGCGCCCGCGGCCGATGGATCACCCACTTGCTGGGCATCTCGTCGAGCGCCACGCCCGCGCTCGGCTCCTGTTCCGTGCGCACGCGCAGCCGCCAGGGCTCGTCCGGGTCCGCCAGCAGCCGCGAGTAGGGCACCGGCACCACGTCCACCAGATGCCCGTTCTCCCAGACCAGTTCGGCCACCGCGACGCCGTACCCGATCGCGTTGGCCAGGAACCCCAGCGCTTCGCCGAACGCGGACAGGTCCCCCAGCACGGCCTGGCAGTACTCCGCCTCGCGCCGCCCGTCGGCCGCGCCGCGCGCCGGCTGAATCTCCCAGTCGAGCCCGGTCAGCGCCAGCCGTCGCGTCGCCTCGACCGCGGCCAGGCGCGGCCACTTCTGCAACATCTCGCCGAACAGCTCGAACTGCATCTGCGGATAGCCCGCGTCGGCGCTGTGCAGATAGGCCAACGCCCGCGACGGCGTGATTCCCACGCTCGGATGCGCGTGAAACGAATCGTCCCGCCACGGGCGCACCACGCGGACGCCCGGGCGCTTGTCCGCACGGCGGCGCCGGGGAAGCAGCGACCCCAGCCGCCGGGTCTTGCGAGCAATCTCGGTCCCGACCTCTTTGAGTCCCACGAGCAGGTCTCCTTGATCCCGGTCCGCCGCGCCGGGCGGTCCGACTCCGATCCGACTCGAGCGCCCCCGGTGGCACCGGCTTGCACCCGGCACGTCCCACCGGCCCGCTCGGCGCCGCGCCATCTTCGGCGCCTCCAGTCAAGGCTAGCTGGAAAGTCTAGAATATCTATCAGAAACCGGGTTTCTGGAACTCCCGGGTCGATTCTGCGCGGCTCTGGCGGCTTCTGTGCGTCCGGCGATCCCGGTTTTTCCGCGACGAGCCACCGGCCATCGACCCGGCCGGCCCCGCGCCGTCAGTGCGGACGCGGCTCAAGAGCACAAGCGGGGCGCGGGACGGACAACGGAGTTGCCCGTTGGGCCGGGGAGGGATCGCGCCTGGCGCTGGGCAGGCGCGCGCGGCGGCGGCTGGAGGGTGCGGCCTGGTGGCCGCCGCACCGGCTGCTTGACACGTCCCTTGCGCAGCGCCTATCTTCACCTGCCAGCAAGGAGGTATTCATGTCGAAGCAGACGCCTCGTCTCGGGAAGGGATTGCGTACGCTGATCGGTCCGCGCGCCGCGTCTCAGCCGGTCGCGCCGCGGGTTGCGCCGCCGCCGCCGGGGGCGCCGCCGGCCGGTGGTGCGCGTCTTTTCGATGTCGCGCTCGATCGCATCGAGCCCAACCCGGAGCAGCCGCGGACGCACATGGACGAGGACGCGCTCGCTGAGCTTTCGGCTTCGATCAAGACTCGTGGCGTACTCCAGCCGGTGCTTTTGCGCCCGGCTGGCGACAACCGTTACCAGATCATCGCCGGCGAGCGGCGGTGGCGCGCTGCCGCCAAGGCGGGCCTGACCACCATTCCCGCGATCATCCGTGAGATTTCCGACGCGGAAGCGTTTGAGCTGGCGCTGATCGAGAACCTCCAGCGTGAGGATCTCGATCCTCTGGAGCGGGCCACGGCTTATCAACAGCTTATCGACAAGGCGGGTTTCTCCGTGGACGAGCTGGCCACGCGGCTCGGCGAGAGCCGGGCCAGTATCGCCAACTACCTGCGGATATTGAAGTTGGACAAACAAATCCGAGAGATGATCTCTGCCGGCCAGTTGGGGATGGGCCAGGCCCGCGCCATCGCGGGTATGACTAATCCACAACGCCAGCTCGCGATTGCCCGCATGGCCGTCCGGCGGAACCTGTCTGTGCGTCAGGTTGAAACGCTCGTCCGCCAGGAGGCGGAGCAGCCGCAGCGCACGCCGCCGGCCCCGACCTCGGCGGCCAAGCATTTCGCCGACGTCGAGGAAACGCTCAGCAAGGCGCTGGGGCTTTCCGTCCGTCTCCACCCGGGCAAGCGCAAGAACTCCGGTCGCATCGTGATACGATACAATTCCCTGGAGGAATTCGATCGCATCGCGGAACGGATCAGTGGGCGGACGCTCGTGGAGTAGTGTCATGTCTCCCATCAGACCAGCGGTCTTTGCGGGTCGGTTTTATCCTTCCCGCAAGGATGAATGCCTGCGCATGATCGAGCAGATGAACCGCCCGGTCGAGGTCGAGTCGTTCCCGGTCGCCGGCGTCGTGCCCCATGCCGGCTGGATCTACAGCGGTTCGACGGCGATGCTGACCTACAACGCGTTGCGGGCGGCGGCGCCTCAAACGGTCGTCGTGTTCGGTGCCGTACACACGCTGGACCGCAACGATGCGAGCTTGTACCCGGACGGGAGTTGGGAAACGCCGCTGGGAGCCGTCGAGATCGACGCGGCGCTCGCGGCCGAGCTTGCCACGGTGGACGGCGTCGTGGCGGACGCCGACGCGCATCGGGGCGAGCATTCGATCGAAGTCCAGTTGCCGTTGATGTTGGTGGCGTTGGGTGACGTGCGGATCGTCCCGATTTCGGTGCGACCGGGGCCGCGGTCGGCGGTAATCGGCCGGGCGTGTGCCGAGCGCGCGTTGCGCCATCGCTCCGACGTCGTCTTCGTCGCTTCGACGGACCTGACGCACTACGGGCCGAACTTCGCGTTTGAGCCGGCGGGTCACGGTCCGGGTGGTGTTCGTTGGGCGAAGGAGGTGAACGATCGGAGGTTCGTTCAGCTCATTGCGGAGATGAACGAGCAGGCGATCGTTCCCGAGGCGGCGGTCAACCACAACGCGTGTGGTTCGGGGGCGGTGGCCGCGGCGATTGCGGCCGCGAAGGTGGCTGGTGCCACGCGATACATCGAGCTGGAACATACCACGAGTGCCGAGCGCGATCCGCTCGGCGGGGGGCCTCCCACGATGAGCGTAGGCTACGAGGCGGGCGTGTTCGTGCGCTGACGCGGCCGGTGTCGCCCCGGCTGTTGGCGCAAACGTGTTTCACGTGAAACACGTTTGCGCGGCGGGCCGCCGGGCGACCCGGCGCGTGCTTTACTTCCCGCGCAGACAAGACGCGCAAATGTGTTTCACGTGAAACACATTTGCGCGTCGCAAGCAGCCACGTTGCCCATGCACACCGGAACGTGGCGCAACGTCCATGTGTTAAATGAGTTGCGCCCTACGGGTGCTTGTGGCCGCCGTGGTGTCGCTTCTGCGACCCACCCTTCCGCATGGTCCTGATCTTGTCCACGTCGATGATCGTGCCCTGCTCGGCGAGCTTCCTGGCGTACTTCTGCGGGTTGCTCAGCAGTTTGTCTTCGCATCCCTTGCAGCAGAAATACACACGTTTGCCACCGGGCAGATCGGTGTACACCTCCGGGTCGATCTCGCCACCCATGACCGGACAACGAGTCTGGTACGTATAAGCGGCCTCGAGCCGCTTGGCGTACTTCTGCGGCGCCGCCTCGTACTTCGACTTGCAATCCGCGCAGCAGAAATACACCTTTTTCCCGCCACTTTCGACAAAGACCTCGCGGTTGATCGGTTTGCCGGTCAGCGGACAGGCGACCTGCACACGCGGCAACGCGCGCAGCGCCTTGCGCTGGGCGGCGACCTTGGAAGCGTACTTGTTCGGATTGCTCTCGTACTGCTTGATGCACGACTTGCAGCAGAAGTAGACCGGCCCGTCGGGCGTGTCCGTCTTGAGCGAGAAATCCACCGGCTCGTTCATCACCGGACAACGCGGCAACGAAGCCACCCGCTTTGCGGCGGGTTTCCGACTGGTGTGCGCCGGCGCTTGCGCGAGCGCGAAAACGGCGGTGGATGAGGCGATCAGGGCCAGCGCTGCGGCCCGAACGTGCGTTCGCATCAGAATCTCTCCGTACTCGTTCGCGGCGGCCGTCCACACCCCACACGGGCGCGCTGCCGACTCGCCGCGCTTACGAAGGTTCGATGCCTGCCGCCGCGCGTTACTTCCTAATGAGTTTATAGCGGATATAGAAATAAACCACAGCCGACGCGGGCGGCTTGCGCAGCCGCTCGTCCCGCCGCGCGTATCTGTGCGCAACTTCTTGTAATATAATATGTTACAGAACTACGCCCCGCGGCACGCAGAACCCGCCTGCGCGCGGTTGGTCCTGGGGCATCGGGCGCGATCGTGGCGATCCGCGGCGTTAGCGCAGCTTGCCGTAGGTCTTTTCCCAGCGCGCGGCGGCCTTCTGGACAACCTCCTTGACGCGCTCGATCTCCTTGAGCTTGAGTTCTTCGGTGGCGTGGTTCCAGAAGCCGCGCGGTCGCTTCTTGGGAACGCGACAGATCTTGGTGACGGCCTCGTAAGCGACGACCAGCTTGGCGGGGTCGGCCGGGTCGAGCGCCGGGAGCATCGCCTTTGCGCCGCCGGGTGTGCAACGCTGCAACGCCACGGCGGCGAGCCTGTCGGTCGGGGCCGCACCCAGCAGGGCCTCGACGCTCTTGGGCGTCGAAAGCACGGCAAGCGTGCTGTAAATCTGTTTCTTCACAGTCTTTGTGATACCCGGGCGCGTGAGCAGCGCCGCCACGGCTTCGTCCGCGTCGGTGATGATGAAACGCTCGGTGAGCTTCAAGGCGGCCAGCAGGTCGCGGGCTGAAGCGGTCTTGCTGTCGAGGATGGGTTTGACGTGTTCCTGGTAGAGCGTGGTCCGGTATTGGCGAAACTGCCCCATGAGCGCCTTGGCGAGCGTCTCGGGCGTGCGCGCCTGCATGGCCGAGATCGTGCCGATGAGTTGGCCCGTGGGGGTCGAGACCACGAGCTGGTCGCTGGCGGTCGGGGCTCCCATGCCCTGGAGCATTTCGCGCGTCTGGGGCGAGTTCGGCAGGCGGACCGGCACGAAGAAGCGGCCGGCGATCTCGCTCACGAGCGGGTCGCGGAACGCCCTGCGCTGATCGCGCACGATGCTGCTCTCGCGGCCCCGCGAGCGGCCGCGCACGTAGAAAAGCAGCGGCAAGCGCGACCGTTTGGCCTGGGCGATGCCCTGCTGGGCGTTGGAAATCCACTGAATCGGCCGGCTCTGGGCGCTGGCGGGGGCGGCAAGCGTCC
>CAYRXN010000193.1:0-6874 GCA_964428275.1 uncultured Planctomycetales bacterium
CGGCGAGCCGCAAAGCCTCCGCGAGCGCACCGCCCACGCGCTGTTCTTCCCGCACGGCGTCGGCCACCTGATCGGCCTCGACGTGCACGACATGGAAGACTTCGGCGACCTGGCCGGCTACGCCCCGGGCCGCACGCGCCGCCCGGAGTTCGGCAACCGCTTCCTGCGCCTCGACCGCGACCTGCAGGCCGGCATGTGCGTGACGATCGAGCCGGGGATCTACTTCGTGCCGGCGATCTGGCGGAGCCCCGAGCTGCTCGATCCGCTGCGAGATGCGGTGAATCCGGCGCTCGTGGAGGAGGCGCTGGCGCAGCACTTCGGCGGCATCCGGATCGAGCACACGATCTGCGTGCGAGCGGCCGGCGGGCCGGAGGTGCTCTCCGGTGGCCTGCCGACCGAGGCCGACGACATCACGTCTGCGGTCGGCGAATCGCTGTAGCGGGGCGGGTCGGTGGCGGAGAAACGTCCGGGCAAGTCTGCATCCGGCAGGCGGCATGGTGGTTCAGGACGGCAAATCGAATGTCCGGCCTGTTTGTGTTCGGCGAAGGTTATGGGGCCTTGGGGCGAACGTGGGCGGCGTGAACGCATGAGTAGCAGTGACATTATCGCCCCTTGCAACCGTAAGCGGTTACGGGAGAAAGGGTCACGGCCGGGGTTGGAAAACGAGTCTTGACATGGCATGTTTGATCCACTAACGTAAGTAAACGGTAGAGGGAGGTTAAGGAGGCACATTTCGTCGTTATCTCCTTGCCGGTAGCAGGCGTCGAACGGGCATCGCCCGTTTGTACGATGGACATGTGGAAAAGCTGCTTGGTACCTAAGGACACCGTCAATCCATCCTCGAAAGGCGACGACGGTCGAATTCGGTACCTCGCGGATTCGGGTAGTTGTTCTGTTTCACTGTGGTAGGTTTAGGAGCCCGGAGAGAAGTGGGAACGGGGCTGCTTAGGCCGACCGAAACGTTGCGGTTTCCGCAAAACTTTCTTGCAAGGGAGGTCAAACTTATGAAGCGCGTACTTATTGTCGCGGCGATCTGTGCGATTGCCGCACCTGTCTTCGCTGGCCCGCAGGCGCTGCCGGTCCAGCAGGTGCGTGGCGTGCACTTTATCGACTACAACCTGGCCACGGGCGAGGTTACCGCTACGCCGACGCAGACACGCATCGGCGACTCGATCTGGGCCGCCACCACGAGCAGCGGCTATTTCTGGGGCAGCATGGACGCCGGTGCCAACGGCCTGGGTTGGCTCGCCCTCGATTGGGGTGACATCACCGATGCGTCGCGCGTGGGCGGCTATGCGTTCGCGTATGCGACTGGCGTCACCGATCACACCATCGACTGCGTCAACATCTTCTACGCCGATGACAACGGCTTCAACACCGGCACCCGCACGGGTCTGGCTGGCTTCATCGTGACCGGGCTTCCCGGTGGCGATCCGAACGTCCCGCCGCCCAGCTATGCCGGCTGGCTGGTCACCATCGATCTCGAGTCCCAGGGCTACTCGTTCGACATCACCGGTAGCGATCTCGACGGCGACGGCCTGACCGACTTCAGCTACACCTACTGGTTCCCGAACTGCATGGGCACCGTCACCGGTCCGTTCATCTCCGGTGATCCCAATGTCCCGGGTCAGGGTGCTGGCATGGAAGATGCGTTCGACGCCTTCGAGCCCGTCGATCCGAACGATCCCAACACCGACTTCGCCTACGTGGCCAGCTACTGGTTCGGCGGCGATCCGTTCGCCCAGTTCTACATGGAGCTGTTCGGCGAAGCCAACGGTGGTGGCGGCGGCTGCCCGAATCCGGGTGCCTCGGGCTACTACTGCGATGCGGACATCGATGGTTCGGCTGACTGCATCGTCGACCTGGCCGACCTGGCGGTCCTGCTGAGCAACTACGGCACGACCTCGGGCGCCACGCACGACCAGGGTGACCTGGAAGGCGGCGACGGCGACGTCGATTTCGCGGACCTGGCCGCACTGCTGGGCCAGTACGGCGACGACTGCAACTAATCGCAGTCGAGACGTCTGACTGACAAGCACATTCGCGCCGCGGGAGCTCTGGTTCCCGCGGCGTTGTTTTTTGGCACAAGCGCGTCGGGCACAACGGGGAAAGATCCGTTCGTGTGCCCCGGGCGGCAGCTTCGTGGCTGGTGGTCCGGTCCGGCGGATCGGACAACGGAAACCGGGGCGTGAAGATACGAAGTGTCATTCGTAAGGGAGAGTGAGATCATGAAACATGTCTTGACCATCACCTCGTTATGCGCCCTGACCGGAACGGTCCTGGCCGGCCCCCAGGCCGCGTCTCTGCGGCAGGTCCGCGGAATCCACTACGCCAGCGCAGACCTCTCGACCGGTGCGGTCTCTCCCACGCAGCAGCAGCAACGCATTGGCGATTCGATCTGGGCCGCCACCGAGCTCAGCGGATACTACTGGACTCAGATGAACGAGTTCGGCGGTGCGGGACAGGGAGTACTCGGCCTCGATTGGGGAGACGTCGCTTCGGACATCGTGGGGGGGTACGCGTTTGCCTACGCCACGGACATTCTTCTGCCGGCCCGGATCGAGTGCATCAACGTCTTCTACGCCGACGACAACGGCTTCAACAGCGCTTCCCGCACGGCGTTGGCAGCCTTCCAAATCACCCAGTTGCCGACCGCTGACCCGGGCGGGAGCTTCAACACGTGGATCATCACGCTCGACCTGGAAGCGGCGGGAGCGGGTTTCCCGCTGGATGGCAGCGATCTCGACGGAGACGGCCTGGCTGACTTCAGCTACACGTTCTGGTTCCCGGGCGCCGAGGGCACCGCGACGGGGCCCGTGATCGCCGGCGATCCGAATGTTCAGGGCCAAGGAGCCGGCATGGAAGATGCGTTCGACGTCTTCGGGGCCGACCCCAACGATCCCAACGGGGACTCGGTCTACATCGGGACGTACTGGTTCGGCGGCGATCCGTTCGCCCAGTTCTACATGGAGCTGTTTGACGAGTACAACGACCCCGGCGACTGTTGGAAACCCGGTGCCTCGGGCAAGTATTGCAGCGCTGACATTGACGGCACCGGCGACTGCATGGTGAACCTGGCCGACCTGGCGGTCCTGCTGAGCAACTACGGCACGACCTCGGGCGCCACGCACGACCAGGGCGACCTGGAAGGTGGCGACGGCGATGTCGATCTGGCCGACCTGGCCGAAATGCTCAGCCAGTACGGCGACGACTGCAACTGATCGCAGTCGCAACTTCTCGCAAGCCCATCGGCGCCGCGGGAGCTCCGGTTCCCGCGGCGTTGTTCTTGTCTTGGTTTCGGAGAACCGGGCGGCTCACGTCGCGCGCAAACAAAAGCGGCGCCGCCCCGTCGCCGGAGCAGCACCGCCGGTTGAGTGTGTGAGCCGTTTCCGTGGCGGGAGACGCCCGGACAGCCGCGGCCTCACGCCTTGCGGGGGGCCCCCGCCTTGCCGATGACCCAGCCCAGCAGCAGCGAGATGATCACCAGTCCGGCGGCTCCGCCGAGGAAGATCCAGAACTGGTTCGTGAGGAATTCCGCGTAGTCGGGGAAGAAGCCCTGAAGCGAGGCGGCAACGACGCTTCCCGCAAGTGCCAGCAGCAGGATCGCGCCGACCAGCAACCCGGAGAACATGCCCTCCGACGGATCACCCGCCACGATATACGCCGCGGGTGCCGCCACTTCTTCGGCCGCAGCGGGGGCGGCTTCC
This sequence comes from uncultured Planctomycetales bacterium, assembly GCA_964428275.1. GTDB lineage: Bacteria > Planctomycetota > Phycisphaerae > UBA1845 > Fen-1342 > JALSRY01. Next base: position 3,708 of record CAYRXN010000193.1, read on the forward strand.
TCGACAGCCTCTTCCTCTTCTTCAGCTTCCTCGAGCTCCTCTTCCGGTTCGGCGGCGGCGACGGGAGCCGTGGCGACATCTTCTTCGCCGGGATAGATCTCATCGAGCAGTTCGGCGCCGAGCTTGGTGTCGTCCGGTTCGTGGGTCAGGTCGAGCAGGCCGGAACCGCTTCCGGTGCCCTCCAGGGCGACGACGTCCTCGCCGGGGCTCGCCGTGATCTGGGTCTCGGCCATCGGGTCGGCGTCGATTTCGAGCTCGTCGTCGTCGAACACGCCGATACCGCTGGCGCTGATGACGGTGCTCTTGTCCTCGCCCTTGGGCTCGGCAGCCGGCGGCGCCGAGGCGGGCGTTTCGTCGAGGGGTTCCAGCCCGAGCACGCTGGTGCCCTCGGAATCGGCCAGCGTGGGCAGCTCGGCCTCGTCGGTGGCCGGGGCCTCCTCCGAAACCGACTCGAGCATGATCTCGCCGCTATCCTCGCTCGCAGGTTCGGTCCCGGAAAGCTTGTGGATCTGTTCGGCGCGGAAGAAGATCTTGCCGGCGTCACGGAACTCGCGGAGCGTCCCCTCACGCACGAGCGCCTTGATCTCGTCTTCGGTCTTGCCGAGCAGCTCGCAAACCTCTTCCATCGAGTAGAAGGCCTTGGCCATGTCGCGCTCCTGTCAGGCTCCGTTGTGCTACGGCCGCGGGGCCGTGTCCCGCTTGCGTGTCTCGTGATCACTTGTCCGGCGCCGGTTGTCGCCGCGATGCTGGCGCTGGAGCGAAACCAGATCCTGCACATCGCGGTAGCTCGGCGGGGCGCAGTTGAAGTCGCGCAAATACCGATCGTACAGCCAGCTCCGGCCGGCGACCAGCCGAAGTTTCCGCACGCCGTCGATCGTGTCCAGCTCGTAACACCACATCGTACCCTGTTCGATATCCAGCATGAACAGGCCGTAGGTGTCCCGGTCGATCTGCCCGGCGATGGCGTACACTCCGCGCGCCCCGACCATCGGCGTGTTCTGAGCCAGTGCCACCGACCCGGTGTTGCGAACGCCGCGCCCGAGCAGGACACCGGCGATCAGCGCCAGCAACACCGCGATCACCCAGGGAGCCGTCTGCGATGTTCGCGGTCGGTCTGTCCGCAATTCGGGCGATTCGGGCATCATTCTCGCTCGGTCAGGTGACGTTCACGCCACGGCGTGCGCCGATGGTACATCCATCGGATGCTATCGGCCCGACGGTTGTCTGACAAGAACCCCCGCCCACGGCGCACACCCGCGCGTGCCCGCGCGGTGCGGCAGGCGCAAGTTGCCCTGCAAGCACGGGTTGGGGTGGCGTTTCGGCTCCGGAGACCCGGCTCCCGTCGTCCCGGCCCTCGGCCGCCCTCCACGACTCCCTGCCCTCGTGGAACCGCGACGACGGCACAACGCCGCAACGAGGCAACGATCCCACCATCCGCGAGCCGGCGTCGCGGTTTCCAGCGGACCGAAGCGGCGGCCCGCTGGGGGCGCAACGCCGGGCGGAACGCAGGGGCTTTTTTCTCGCGTCGGGTGGATATCCTGCGTATATTGCCGCGGTACCTTCTCAGGAGGACTCGCGACATGACCGAGCATCGGCCGCCGCCGGATTCTTGCAAGCACGGGAATCGCGGGGGGTATGACAGCCGTACCGAAGCGCACGCGCACACCACCGCCGCCCGGCTCGACAAGCACTACAGCGACCAGTTCCCGGTCTCCACCAATCCCGACAAGAGCCCCGCCCGCACCGACGACGGCCGCCTGACCTCGCACGAGGTCGCGGCGCGTTCCTCAGCGCTCCGCCGCCGCGCCGCCACGCACGGCCTGCGCCAGACCGTGGACGCCGACTTTCACCACCCGCTCGAAGACTACCTCGGCACGCGGGCGATGCGCTGGCTGCTGGGGTACATCTCGCGCCGCCGGCGGCGCAGCGGAAAAACGATCATCGAAGAGGTCATCGAGTCGTACCGCAACCCCCGGGCCGCGTTTCTGACACGCCTCAAGTACTGGCCGCTGCACATCTTCATCGACAAGATGCGCGGCTCCGTGCCGGCAGAGACGTTTCGCAAGCGGGTGGCCGAACACGTCAGCACGCTGCGCGGCCTGGTCGTCACCGCCCGCAGCGTCGCCGAGTTCGGCCTGACGGTCCCCCAGAGGTTCAGCGCCCCGCTGTTCTCGGTGTGTAACTTCACCAACCTGTGCAACCTGCGCTGCAAGCACTGCTACCAGGACTCCGACCACGCCGCCCTGGCCGACGAGCTGACGCTCGCGGAGAAGCTCGACCTGGTCGATCAGATGGCCGAGCAGTACATCCCCATGATCGCCTTCGCCGGCGGCGAGCCCACCATCTGCCGCGATCTGCTGCCCGTCCTGCGCCGCTGCCAGCGGTACGGCATCCACACCACCATCGCGACCCACGGCGGCACGATGACGCCCCGCCGCGCCGCCGAGCTTGCCGAGGCCGGCGTGCGCTACGTCGAAATCTCGCTCGATTCGGTTCACCCCGAAAAACACGACGCCTTCCGCGGCCAGCCGGGGATGTGGGAACGCACCGTGCGCGGCATGCGCAACGTCGTCGCCCAGGAGGGGATGCGGCTGGGCATCGCCATGTGCGTGCACCAGGGCAACCTGGACGAAGTCGAGGACATGCTCCGGTTCGCCTGCGACATCGGCGCCAGTTGCCTGGCCCATTTCAACTTCATCCCCGTCGGCCGCGGGCTGGAGATGGCCCACCAGGATCTGACGCCCCAACAACGCGAGCGGCTGCTCCAGACGCTCAACGAGTGGATGCAGTCCGGGCGGATCGGCGTGATTTCGACCGCCCCGCAGCTCGGCCGCGTCTGCATGGCCCACGCCCCCGCCGAGGGGCTGCAATCGTGCTCGCACGCCGGCGCCGGCGGCGGCGTCAAGGCCCGCGTCGTCGCCAAGTACCTCGGCGGTTGCGGCGCCGGCCGGACGTACATCTGCATCGAGCCCAACGGCGACATCACCCCCTGCGTCTACCTGCCGCACCGGCTGCTCGGCAACATCCGCCGGCGGCGTCTGGCCGACATCTTCCGTCACAACGAGTTCTGGGAGGTGCTCTGCGATCGCGACCGGCGCACCGGACACTGCGAGGTGTGCGCGTTCAAGAACTACTGCGGCGGCTGCCGGGCCCGGGCCGACGCCTAC
>CAYRXN010000194.1:0-8468 GCA_964428275.1 uncultured Planctomycetales bacterium
AAGGGCGGCGCTCCGCTTGTGGAAAACTGCGTGATCAGAGACAACATCGCGGACTTCGGAGGCGGTGTCTATTGCAGCAGCGCCGACGCCGTGTTCTTCAACTGCGACATCTATGGGAACGGCGAGGGCACTTTCTCCGCCGGGGTCACGTGCTATCGTTCGAGTCCGCTGATTGCGAGTTCCAGGATCGCCGGTAACCGGACGACCGGTGCGGGAGCCGGTATCGTCTGCTACGACGACAGCAGCCCGGTCGTCGTGAACTGTGTCATCAGCGGAAACCGGTCGGCGGCCGGCGGGGCGGCCGTCTTTTTCCACAGCTTCAGCAGTCCGGCGATCATCCACTGCACGATCGTCGGCAACAGAGCGGCCAACGGCGCGGCGGGGAGCGTGAAGTGTGCTCGACACAGCGCCCCCCTGATCGTGAACTCCATCCTGTGGGACGGCGCAGCGTCGGTGATTACCGTCGATTCGTCGAGCAACCCTGTGGTGATGTTCAGTTGTGTCCGAGGCGGCTGGGAGGGCGACGGCAACATCGGCGCCGATCCGATCTTCGTGGCCCCCGACGGCCCCGACGGCGACCCCGGCACGTGGCAGGACAACGACTACCATCTCGGCCCGGCGTCGCCGTGCATCGATGCCGCCGACAACAGCGGCACGCCGGCCGACGTGCTCGATCTTGACGGTGACGGCGATACGGCGGAACCGACGCCGATGGACTACGATGGTTGGCTCCGTTTCGCCGACCGGGTCGGCACGCCCGACACGGGCGCCGCCGATCCCGAGTATCCCGACCTGCCGATCGCCGACATGGGGGCCTACGAGTACCAGTGCGTCGGTGATCTCAACGGCGACGGGACCGTGGACGCCGCCGATTTGAGCGTGCTGCTGGGACACTTCGACAGCGGCAGCGCCGTCTACGCGGACGGTGATCTCGACGGCGACGGACGGGTCACGCTGGCCGACCTCAGCGTATTGCTGGTCTCCTTCGGCCACGTATGCCCCTAGGCAACCCGGCGGGCACGTTGGGGCGTATGCGCGACGACAGACCGGCAAACCAGCGGCGTCCGGGCGGGGTCTCCGTACCGGACGCCGCTGTCGCTATCGCCGCGGCAGGGCGAGATGCGTGATCCGCCGCCGGTCGGTTGTTACTCGGGTCCATGTGGTTGGGCTCGCCGGCGCGCTTTGCTCACGCCGGCGAGTAACGGGGCGGCAAGCAACTTGCGGCAGCGCGAGTTCGTGCCGCCGTGACCGGCGGCACGCTGGCTTCGAGCGACGGCATCTGGCCGCCCGGACCGGCGATGGAGTGTCATCCGGCGTGCGGCCGCACACGTGGCCGGGGTTCGCAGCGAAGTCAACCGCGCAGGGCGGGTTACGGTCGGCGGCGCCGTGCCGCTTTGATCCCCAGTAATCCGGCCATCATCAGCGGCATCATCGCCAGCGTGCCGACGCCGCAGAGGGCCGGCGCGGCGGATGGGGTCGGCTCGCCGCCGGCGTCGGCTGCGCCGGTGTCCGAGCCGCTCGTGTTCCCCGGCGTACCCGGCATCGGAGACCCGTCGTAGTTGTCGTTTCCGCCGCCGCCGCTGCTGTCGTCGGGGTTGTCCGCCGAGTCGCCGGCGACCTGCTCGTCTTCGGCGGTGCAGTCGTTGGGATCGAGCGGGATCAGCAGAAAGCCGCGAACCTGTTGGGTGTCCGAGCCGCGCGTCGCCCCCCAGCCGACGATCCAGCCGTCGCGGTTGATGTCGCGGGCTTCGGTGAGCGTGATGTTGGGCACGAACGTCATCCCGTCGCCGGTCTGCGTGCAGATCAGGTCGTTGAGGTCGTACATCTTGCCGTCTCGATAGAGGAACGCGCGGCGCTGGCCGTCGGCGTCGCTGGCCCAGCCGACGATGTCGCCGTTGTCGTTGATGGCGGCGGCGGCGCTGAAGTTGCCGGCGAGCGTGCCGAGGTCGGCCATGACGCCGCCTTCGTAGAGGAAGGCGTGCGTGGCGCTGCGGCCGTCGTTGAGGGCGGGGTCCACGTCGGACTCGCCGACGACCTGGCCGGCGGAGTTGATGTCGCGGCCCCAACTGTTGTAGCCGCCGAGCGTGCCCAAGTCGGCCATCAGGGCGTTGGCGCCGGTGCCGTCGTCGAGGAACCACTCGAGCTGGCCGTCGTCGTTGGTGTCCTGGGGCGTTACCAGAAAAGCGTGATAGGCCGCCTTGAGCGCCGGATCGGCCACGCCGGCCGGCGTGGCGAGCGTATACGAGTAGCCGGTGACCTGGCCGAAGTCGTTGACGGCGGTGGCGCTGCTGACCGGATCACTGTTGCTGGTCAGCGTGCCGAGGTCCAGCATCAGGTCGTTGATGCCGTTCTCGTCGTTGTCGGCGAAGAAGCTGCCGTCGCGGGGCGTTTCCAGGAACGCGTGGATGATGCCGCCGCCGATGTCGGCCCAGCCGACGACGTGGTTGCGGTTGCTGATGCCGATGGCGGCGCTGTCGTGCGCCCAGCACAGCGGCCCGAGCGTGCCGAGGTTGGTGAGCGCGTCGCCGGGGTAGGGCGTGGCCAGGTCGGTGAGCACGCCTGGACGCATGACGAACGCGTTGGTCATGATGATCGTCGGCGGGCAGTTGACCTCGATCCGCGCGGTTCCGACGATCTGGCCGGCGTTCGAGATCGCGAACGCCTCGCTGTAGTCCACGCCGAAAATGTCGGGGTGTTGCAGGTTGAAGTGGACCGTCCCGAACAGGTCCGTGACCACTTCGACGTGCCAGTGGCCGGCGTGACGGGTACCGCCGGACTCCATCCAGCCGACCACCTGGCCGGCGTCGTTGATCGAGTACGCTCGGCTGGATCCGCCTTCGACCGCGTCCAGCTCGATCAGGCGGTAGATCGGGTCGGCCGCCTGGAGGGTCGCGACGCAGGCCAGCACTGCAAGCAGCCCCGTGACGATGGACTCGGGCGGGCGGGCGATGATCGGGTGGTTCCGCATGGCGATGTCCTTAGCACTAGCTTCGGTGCGCTCGCGGCGCGGCGCAACCGGTGCGCGTGCCGCAGGCGAACACAAGGGCCTATGCCCTTGCATCGACCATCGCGGGCGCAGGCTTTTGTGCGAGTTGCCGGGAAATCGAATCGTCGGCGTTTCCGCGCGACGGCGGGCCTATAATTCGTCGAGTCCCAACCGCGTCGCCGGGGCGGTCCGGTTTCCGGGCAAACGCGGCGCAGACCAGCCCCCCAGGCTCTCTCTCGCCACGTCAGCGAGTGCGTGGCGCGATCGTTGCCGCGGTGTGCCGTCTCCGGCGCCAGATCGAATCGCCGGCGCCCGGCGGTCCTTGATCCGCGACGGCCGAATCAAAGACCCGCCGACGGGGGGACCTGGGGGCATGGGAACCAGGCGTGGCCGGAGAGGGGACGGTTTGCGGCGCGCGAGAAAACTTCACCAGACGCGAAGAAGTCGGGGATTCGCAGTGCCGAGCGGGCCGCCGGCGGCCTATAATCGGGCGTGTTGCCGGGCCGGGCAACGTGGCAGTTCACCGCTTTCGGAGATACGCGATGCAGTTTCCAGTTACACGCGGCCAGTTGCAGGACACGGTGCAGAAGCTCGGTTTCTCGCGCGACGAGGCTCGGGCTGCGATCGAGATGCTCGAGGCCGAGGGACGCATCCATCTCGAAGGTGCGATCGCGCGCGTTCCCGATCCGACGACGCCCGGCGCGCAGATGCTCGCGGCGCTGTGCCGGGAGGCCCAGGGCGGCACCGCCGGCAGCGTCGGCATCTACAAGATCCGCGAGTTCATTCAGGAAGTGCTCGGGCTGGCCCGCGTGCGCGGCCGCAGCCGCCGGGCCTGATGCCGCGGACGTGTCAGGCGTCGTCGGGCCTCGTCGCGGCGCCGTTTCCCGTGCGGAACGGCGAAACGTGGAACGTGGCGCCGCACTCGGGCCGCGTGCACTGCACCGTCAGCGTGGGGATCGCGTCAAACTCGCTTCCGCGGGTGTTGAGGATCGCGATGATCGTCGGCAGCAGCGCGTGGGCGGCGTAGATGCACAACCCCGGCGGCAGGGCTGACTCCACCACCACGCCATCGCCGTCGATGCCGACCGCCACGGGACAGGCCGTCTCGTCGGGACGTTTCACCACGGTCACGCGCACGGCCCGCCGGCCGGAGGCCTCGATCGGCGGCGGCGCGGGCTCGCCGTCCGGCGCGGCTTGTTCCTCGCTTGCGGGGGCTTCGGCCGCCGGAGGGGTTGGAGGGGCCGCCGACGCCGCAGCGGGTTTGGCGTCGAACACGATGACGTTCTCGCCGCGATCGATCGCCAGGTTGGCCAGCTCGTCGGCCCGGCGGTTTTCTTCGCGCGGAATGTGCTGAATGCTCCAGCAGGGCACCCGCAGCAGCAGCATCTGCACCTGTTCGAACAGCCGGGCCAGGTTGGGGTTTTTCACGCGATACTGCCCGGTGATCTGCCGCACGAGCAGCTCGCTGTCGGAGTAGACGGTCACGTTGGATTCGCCCAGCTCGGCGATGCGCTGGAGGCCGTGGATCAGGGCGTAGTACTCGGCGGCGTTGTTGGTCTGGTGGCCGAGGAAGAACGCGCCTTCGTAGATCAGCGTGGCGTCGTCGGCGTGAATCACGACGCCCGCGCCCGCGGGGCCGGGATTGCCGCGCGATCCACCGTCGATGTGGAGGGTCAGGGCCAAGGTCGCCTCGCGTCAGGTGTTGCGGTCGATGAACAGGATGCGCCCGCAGCTCTTGCAGGTGACGATCTCGTCTCGTGAACGGAGCGTGTTGGCGACCTCCATCCGCAGGGCCATGTGGCAGCCGCCGCAGATGAACTCGTCGCGGCGCGGATTGGGCCGCTCGACTTCGGCGAGCACCTCGCCCTCGTAGTGTTCGGAGAGGCGATCGAAGAGTTTCAGGGTTTCGGGTTCGATATTCTCCGCGGCGAGCTCGCGCTGTTTTTCGAGTTGTTCGAGGCGTCCGCCGAAGGATGCCTGGGCCTGCTCGTACTCGGCCTGGAGTTCCTCGAGGCGCTCGATCTCACCGCTTTCGGCGGCCTGGATTTCGGCCAGCTCGGCCTTCTTGGTCTCGATGGCCTGCATGACTTCCATCGCCCGCGCTTCGAGTCGCGTGACGTCGGCCTTTTCGTTGTTCATCTGGGCGAGAACGGCCGCGTATTCCTTGTTGGTGCGGACCGAGTTGAGGTGCTCGCGCAGTTTGTCGATGTTGGCCGAGCGCGCTTTGATGTCCACGTCGAGGCGGTCAAACTCGGCCTGGGTGTGCTGAATATCCGCTTTGCGCTGCTCGATCGCTTCGCGGGTCGCATCCACCTTGCGCTGCTGGGCGCGAACCTGCCGCTGCTTGCGGGCCAGCTGCCGCCGGATGTCGACGATCTGCGATTCGATGTCCTGAAGTGCGAACAATGCCTGGAGCTTGGCTCCCATCCACGCTCTCCACCTGCGATCCCATTCACTTGTCAATGACGTAAGCCGCCATTATCGCCCGGCGAAGGCTCGCGGGCAAGGGGGCCGGACAGTGAGGTCCGCCTGGGCAACGCGTTGGCACCCCGCAAGTTTGACACCCTCCGCGGCGGCTCCATATCATCCCGGCTAGTGGAAACGGGAAACGGCGCGGGTACTCAGCGAGGAATCACCGTGGATACGAATCTTGATCGTCGTCGTGGCGCACAGATTCTGATGGGCATGCTGTGCGTTGGCCTGGTCGCGATGCTGTGGAGCAGCGCGGCGGCCGACGATCGGGACATGGGCGATCAGATGGCGGAGTACCGCCAGCGCATGCTTGCCCGGCACCAGGAGCAGATCGACCATCCGGCGGGGGCGGCCGCGGGCCTGGCCCGGTCGAACGAGGACCGGGCGCTGATCCAGAAAGCCGGTTCGCAGAGTCCGCAAACCCGGCGAGCCGCGCTGCTCGTCCAGCCGGCGTTTTCCGAGAGCGTGGCCCCGGCGGACATCTTCGCGCAGGTTCCCGATCCCCGGGACGCCCGCGAGGTCTTTCAGCGCCGGCTCGAACACCTGAAGAAGACGTCGCAGGAGCCGCGCGTCGTCAACCAGTATCGGCGCGTCGTCGAGAAGGCGATGGAGTATTTCCGGCAGCTCGACCGGCCGCGCACGGTTTCGCTGAGCCTGGCGGACTGTGTTCGCCGCACGCTCGAGAACAACTACGCGATCCGGGTCGAGTCCTACACGCCGGCGATCAGCGAAACGAAGCTGGTCGAAGCCGAGGCGGCTTTCGATGCGCTCGTGTTCCTCGATTTCCAGTACGTCAGCCAGGACCAGCAGACCGGCACGCAACTGCTCGCGTCGCAGCGCAACTTCCGGTCGTACCAGGGCGGGATTCGCAAACTGCTGCCGACCGGTCTCCAGGCCCAGGTCAGCGTGTCCCAGTCGCGGACGTTCAGCAACTTCCAGTTCCAGACGCTCAACCCCTCCTACGACACCAAGGCCACGGTCAGCCTGACGCAACCGCTGCTGCGCGGGTTCGGGCTCGACTACAACCGGGCCGGGATCAACATCGCCCGGGTCGATACGCACATCAGCCGCGAGACGTTCATCCAGCAGGTGCGCGACCAGTTGTTCGCGGTCGAGCAGGCCTACTGGCAGCTCGTGCTGGCCCGGCGCAACGTCATGGTCCAGATGGAGACGACCGCCCAGAACTGGGTGACGTTCAAGATCATGGAAGAACGGCTCGATCTGGACGCCACGCCGGTCGAGCTGAACAACTCGAAATCGCAGTGGCAAAGCCGGGTTGTCGAATACATCGAGGCGATCAAGAACGTGCGCGATGCCGAAGACCGTCTCAAGAACCTGATGAACGATCCGGACTTCAAGCTGTCTGAGGACATCCAGATCATCCCGACGGACACGCCGATGGCGGCGCCGATTACGATCGACCAGTTCGCCGAGGTGCGCACCGCGCTCGATAAACGCAGCGAAATCCGCCAGGCCCGGCTGGCGATCGAACAGGCCCGCATCCAGACGCAGCGGGCCAAGAACGAGACGCTGCCCAAGCTCGACCTGTCTTTCCAGTACGACATTCAGGGCATCGGGATCAACGGCGGCAGCAGCTTCGACCACATGACCACCAGCCGCTTCCAGACCTACACCGTCTCGGTCAACTTCGCCTACCCGATCGGCAACCGCGGACCGCAGGCCGCTTACCGCCGGGCGCGGCTTCAGGAGCACCGCGCGCTGGTGCAGTTGCGCCGCGTGATCGACGGGGTCGTGGAGGAGGTCAACGGGGCCGTGCGGCAGCTCGCCGTGCGCTATCGCCAGATTCCGCCGCAGTATGATGCGGTCAAGGCCGCCGAGGCCAACCTGCGGGCGTACCAGGCGCGCGTCACGCAGGTGAACCCCAACTATCTCCAGACGGAGCTCCAGGCGATCGAGCAGTTGGCCAATACCCGCCGGCGCCTGCTCCAGGTTCTCGTGGACTACAACATCACGGTGGCCCAGCTCGAAAAATCCAAGGGCACGCTGCTCGAGTATGACAACGTCGTCGTCTCCGACAAATTCGCCCGCCGCTGATCGTCCCTCGGGGCTGGAACGCTTCCTGCGCGGTCCGTGGCCGGCGGTACTGCTGGGGGCGCTCTGTTTCCTCAACACGCTGCCCAACGGCTTCACCTACGACGACAACGCGATCGTGCGCAAGAACCCGCGCATCCGCTCCCTGAGAAACTTCCGGGAAATCTGGCTGACCGACTGGTGGTTTCAGCCCACGCCCGACGAGCCGATCGTCAACCCGTCGCGCGATCGGCTGTACCGCCCGCTGACGCTCTACACCTTCGCGCTGAACTACGCCGTCGGCGGACTCAAGCCGTTGGGATACCATCTGGTCAACGTGGTGCTGCACGCGCTGGTCTGCTGGCTGGTGTGGTGTTTTGCCCGCCGGCTGCTGGACGACGAGGTGCTGGCGTCGCTGGCGGCGGTGATCTTCGCGGTTCACCCGGTTCATTGCGAGGCCGTGGCGGGCATTGTCGGCCGCGGTGAGATTCTGGCAGCGGGACTGCTGCTCGTTGGGTTGTTGACGGTCATGCCGAGCCACGGTCCGCCCAGCGTGAGACGCGTCCTGGCGGCGACCCCGTTGTTCCTGGCGGCCCTGTTGGCCAAGGAAACCGCCGTATGCTACTTCCCGGTGGCGTTGATCACGCTCTTCGGCGTGTATCGCGCGCAGCGGCCCGCGTGGCGCTCGTGGGCGGCCCGGGCCGCGGTGCTGGCGCTGCCGCTGGTGGTCTACTTCCCCCTGCGCTGGGTGGCGCTCGGCGAGCACATCGTGCGCGACCGCATGCACGGGATCCTGTTTACGCCGCTGGTGGATGCGGGTTGGTGGGCGCGGCTGCACGGCCCGCTGACGATCCTCGGGCACTATGCGCGGCTGCTGCTCGTACCGCGCAGCCTGAGTTGCGACTACGGGCTGGCGGTGTTCGACCCGCGCCGGGGGCCCGAGGCGATGACGCTCGTCGGATTGCTGGCGGCGGTCGCC
>CAYRXN010000195.1:0-4036 GCA_964428275.1 uncultured Planctomycetales bacterium
GAGCTTGTTCAGCCCGTGCTCGGGGGCCACCTGCGGCAGAAACAACCCCCGCCGCGCGCCGCGCTGCACGATGATGCCATGCTTGCCGATCTCGAGCTCGTCGAGCGACTTCATCGGCCAGGGTTCGGAGAGGATAGACACCTCGACCCGCAGGTCGGGCAGCTCGCCCGGCACGACCGGCGGAAACCGCGGATCGCCCAGGGCCGCGGTCCGGGCCGCGTGGCGCACGGCCTGATCCAGCGGCTGCGTGCCGTTGAGCAGGCCCATGCAACCGCGCAGCCGGCCGAACTTCTTGAGCGTTACGAACACCCCGCCATAGCGGCGCCCGGCCTCGTGTTCGGGCGGCTCGATGCGACTGATATCCTGATCGCGCACGGCCGCTTCGATCACGTCACGGGCGAAGGCGGGCCAGGTTCGCGAGGGCTTGGACGCGGTGCTCATCTCTGCGGCCTCCCAGTGACCGATAAAGCGAAGTGCCGCTAGAGTATACCGCCCGGCGACGCCGTGGACAGCCGCACGGCGGACCGATACAGTTCCTGACCATGCGCAACGCAGATGCACAACCCGGCCCGCAAACCCCCGTCCAGACCGCAGCGGTCCGCCCGCTGGGGTTGCTGCTGGCAGTGCGTTCGGCCATCGCCGGCGTGCTGATGGGCATCGCCAATCTGATCCCGGGCGTGTCGGGCGGGACGATGATCCTGGCGGTCGGTCTTTATGAGGAGTTCATCGACGCCGTCGCCGAGCTGACCGCCCTGCGCTTCTCGCTGCGACGGGTGGCGTTCCTGGTGGTCGTGGTGGGCTGCGCCGCCGGCGCGATCGTGGGCCTCAGCGGCGTGATTCTGTACCTGCTGTTCCACCACACGGTGGCGATGTTCTCGCTGTTCATCGGGCTGACGCTGGGCGGGGCGCCGTTGCTGCTGCGCGCCGTGCGCCCGGTGCGGGGCGACGTGGTGGTTGCCACGCTGGCCGGGCTGGCTTTGATGGCAGGCGTTTTCATGCTCAAGGGGCAGCGTGGCTTTCCGCACAACCTGCCGATGGACCTCGTTTCCGGCGTGGTGGGTGCCACGACCATGGTGCTGCCCGGCATCTCCGGTTCGTACATGCTGCTGGTGATGGACCAGTACGACCGGGTGGTGGGCAGCGTGCACGATCTGAAGGAGGCGCTCACCAGCCGCGACCCGGCGGCGCTGCGGGACGCCTTGCGCGTGGTGGTGCCGGTGGGCGTCGGTGCCGTGCTCGGCATCGTGGCTCTCTCGAACCTGCTGAAGATTCTGCTGCACCGCTATCACCGCGCCACCATCGGCGTGCTGCTGGGCATCCTGCTGGGCTCAGTGATGGGGCTGTGGCCGTTTACCCAGTCCGTGGGGGCCAAGGCGCTGGCCGCCAGGTCGATCGAGGACGTGCGCGCCTACGCCCACAAGTGGGGCCTGCCGGGCGTGGACGAGATCGATGACAAGCAGGCCCTGATCGCGCACATCACCGATCCGGCGGTATGGTCGCAGCGCAGCGACCCCGCGATCGACGGCCGACAGGTGAGGCTGGCGCTGGGGATGCTGGTGGCGGGCTTCGGCGTGACGTGGGCCCTGTCGCGGCTGGGTGGGAAAGCCGAGGGGGCCGGGTCGGCTGCCTCGGCTGGCGGCGAGCAGTAACTTTTTTTGTGTCAATGTGTTAGTGCACCGTGGGCGGCAAGGGTGCAATGACGGACTTCCGACAGGGGACGTTTTGGTCCACAATTGGGCGTCACTTTGCGTAACGTGTTGTGCCATATGTAGTTACCTGGTTGCGCCGTCGCGGCTGTGACGGAAGCCCGTCATTTATCGGCTGGTCGCGGCAGCAGCGGTCGCTGCCGGTTGTGTTCGTAACTAGTGTTGTGGTAGGTGTTTGTGTCAGTGTTGCCCGGGAGGTGGCTTTTGGCACACAGATTGACGTTTGAGCGGCGGTGGGCTGTGCGCGCGTGCGCAGGCCCGGCGCGAACGAGTTTTGGAGATTGGTTTACGGTTGGGTGAGCGCGGTCGGCAGGAGGCCGATCGGAACCAATCGCAAGTCTTTCAGGGAGATGCCTATGTCAGTTTCAAGAAGGCGTGCAGGTATGTTTGGGGTCGCAGCCCTGGGCATGCTGGCGGCGGTCGCGTTGGCGACGGAAGCGGCGACGCCGGGGCAGGGCGGAGATCGGGTAGCCCGTCTGGAAGCTCTGTTGGCGGCCCAGCAGAACAAGATTGCGGCCCTGGAGCAGCGTCTGGCGGCTGCCGGGGCTCAGGATCAGGATGCCGCGCGAGTGGAAGCGATGCGGCAGCAGATTCGCGAGATTCTCTCGGAGCAGGAGTTTCGCGAGAGTCTGATGCCGTCGGTGATGCTGGCGGGCTACGACAAGGGCTTTTACATCAGGAGCAGTGACGACAAGTTCAAGCTGAAGATCAACGGCTACATGCAGTTCCGCTGGACGCACTACGACACTCAGAGCCGCAACAAGTACCTGATGCCGCGGTACGAGCGGAACGACCGTACGGGTTTCGATCTTCAGCGGGTGCGGTTGATCTTCAGTGGTCACGCCTGGACGCCGGACCTGACGTACCACCTGCAGGTCAACATGGACTCGGCGCGCAACTACGGTGCCAGCATTCACTGGGCGTATTTGAACTATCGCTTCTGCGATGCGTTCCAGGTGCGGGCCGGTGTCTTCAAGCTGGCCAGCACGCGGTCGCAGCTGATCGCCGAGTGGGGCTTCCAGTTCGTGGACCGGACGATGACCGACGCGGTGTTCAGCTTCGGCAACGGCCTGGGCGTGCGGTTCTGGGGCCACCTGCTGGACAAGCAGTTGACGTACATGCTGGACGTGGTCAACTCGCTCAACAGCAACGGCAACCGGACGATCACGAACGACCCGGCGGAGATGGACAACAACCCGGCGATCCTGTTCCGGCTGGTGTGGCACGCGCTGGGCGACGATCTGAAGGAGTGGCTGTTCGAAGGCGACGTGAACAAGCTGCAGTCGCCGGCGCTGGACATCGGCTTCTGGTACGCGTTCAACGAGGACGAGTACGACTCGCGGACCACGCGGATTCCGTTCCCGGTCGAGCGTCGCGCTCCGGGGATCGGCGGCTTCGGTCTGACGAACACGAACGGTCTGCAGATCAACCAGTTCGGCTTCGACGCGGCGTTCAAGTACCAGGGCTTCTCGGCGCAGGCCGAGTACTACCTGCGGATCGTGGATCCGCGTCGCGCGGGTCGGCGTCCGTTCACGCCGTGGTGGCTGCTGACACGCCAGGCGGACACGACGGTTCAGCACGGTGCTTACCTGCAGGTCGGTTACTTCCTGCCGATTCCGGGCTACGAGGACAAGCTCGAGGCGGTGGCCCGCGTGGGCGGGATCTCGGCGCTGGCCAACGACCGGGAAGGCGTCTGGGAGTACGCGGCGGGCCTGAACTACTACCTGCGTGGTCCGGAGGCCGGGCACAAGGCCAAGCTGCAGTTCGACGTGACGAAGATCTACGAGGCCCCGATCAGCAATCCGTACGTGAGCCTGGCGAACGTCAACGACAACGCGTTGATTTTCCGGGTTCAGTTGCAGGTCGGTTTCTAGGGACAGGTATTCAGGGACGGACCTGAAGATTCGCGAGATATCAAGGAGAACATCAGCGATGACGACACTCAAGAAGGCGATGCTTCTGCTGAGCATGGGCGGTGTTGCGTTCTTTTTCTTCGGCGGGAACTTTCTGGACCCGTCGGGGCTGGGCTGCATCCGCAACAGCGACCTGGTGACGTTCTACCAGGGCGCCGGCGACGCGGCGATCGCGGAGTTCGTTGACACGACGCGGAACACGATGCCGTACCCGGTCGGCGGCGACTTCGACAACATCGTGGTCACCCCGACGGCGAACTTCGTGACCAGCCTGTTCAACAACTGGATCGCCCAGCAGATCCCGCTGGACCTCGATCCGACCACGCCGTTCATCAAGCAGTAAGGTCCGAAAAACCACCCCGGGCCACGAAACCAAACGGCCCGGGGTTGCGAACCGACAACCACGGCAGCGCCCGG
>CAYRXN010000196.1:0-2550 GCA_964428275.1 uncultured Planctomycetales bacterium
GGACCAGACGCATCCACTCGCGTGGGTCCGCCGGCGGCGCGATCCGCAGCACCTCCAGCGGTTCGGCCAGCACGAGCCGCCGGGCCTGCCCGATGAAACCGGCTGCCGAAGACGGTGCAGGCAAGACCGGCGCTTGCAGCGGCGCCCGCGGGGCGGGGGTGAACACCACTGCGACCGCACCCGCCGCCGCGGCCGCCACGCCGGCGGCCAGCACCACAGCGGCCCTGAGACGTGGCGACCCGCGGTCCGGCCGCCGGTGCCGGTCCGAAGTTCGGAGGTCGTGCGTCGCCGCGAAGCGCGCTCCGCTGAGCGCAGCGGCCAGGACGAGTCCTGCTGCGATCGGCGTAAGGACCGCGGCGGCCAGCGCAGGCGCGGGCAACAGGAAATGCCGCGTCAGAAACGTGCGGAAGTGTTCCAACCGCCAACCGGCCGCCGCCACGAACAACCAGCCGATCTCCAGCGCCCACCACGCTCTCCGCGCGGCTTCCCGGCCGGTCCGGTGCCTCGGGCCGGCGGCATCGCGCGCGGCTTCCCGGCGCAGGCCGAGCAGCGCCCCGATCCACAGCAGCGCGGCGGCGGCGATCGCGACGGGGCGCGGGCCGCAGGCGAGGTGATACCGCGACTCGCAACAAACGACGTGGAGGGCCGCGCCCGCGAGCAGCACGCGGGGCAGCAGCGCCGCGATGACCCGCCACGCACGGCGCGCCCGGGCGGCGCCCGCGAACCACCGCTGCGGCGACGGCTGGGCCGGCGCAGCGCGCGCCGGCGTGGCGCGGGGCCGGCGTGTGCCGCTCCGCCGGGCCGACTTACGGGATGCGCGTCGTCGTCGCCGGCTCAAAGCGCCTCCTGCCGCCCTGGTCGAGTTGCACGAGCAGATCGCCGTTTTCGACCACGTCGAGGACCGTGCCAGTCACCACGCGCCCGCCTTCGCGCAGCGTGATTCGCGTGGCGATGTCATCGCAGCGGCCCGCCCAGTCGCGCAGCAGACGCCGGGGGCCGTCGGGCCGGCTCGCCGCATCGCACAAGCGCCGATCGAGCGTCTGGAGCAACCGCCGGCCGATGGCGGCACGGCTGATCGGCTCGCGACACTCGATTTCGAGCGAGGTGGCCAGGTCTGCCAGCTCGCGAGAGAAATGGCCGGCCTGCTGGTAGCAGTTCAGGCCGAGGCCGACCACCAGCGCCCGGGCCGGGCCGGTGGCGGTGGTGATCGACCGCGATTCGGCGAGTACGCCACCGAGCTTGCGCTGCTGCACGACGATGTCGTTGGGCCAGCGCAGCCGCGGCGTGCAGGTCGTTTCGGCTTCGACGGCCTCGACGGCCGCCAGCGAGGCGGCGGCGGTCGCGAGCGGCAGCAGCGCGGAATCCGCCGACTCGATCAGCAGCACGCTCATCAGGATCGACGAGCCGCGCGGCGCGTGCCACTGCCGGCCGAGTCGCCCGCGGCCGGCGCTCTGGTACTCGGCCAGCACGACCGCCCCGTCTTCCAGCGTTTCGGCCCGCGCGAGCAGCCAGGTATTCGTGCTGTCCGTCTCGGGCAGCAGCGTCAGGCGTCTGCCGAGACGCCGCAGCGGTCCGGCGGGCAGCAGATCGGATTGTTCGAGCGGATGAGGCATGGATCGCGCGGCCCTGATCGTTCAATCGCCCGGATCGCTCCGACGCATCGGGTACACGTGCTGCGGCCCGGGATACGTGCGATCCGCGATTTCGCGGACCCAGCGGCGCATCGCGGCCAGCATTTGTTCGCCCAGGTCGGCGTAGCGCGGGACGAAGCGCGGCGGGCGGATCGTGCCGATGCCGAGCATGTCCTGCGTCACCAGGACGTGGGCGTCGCACGCCGGCCCGGCGCCGCAGCCGATCACCGGGACGGGGACCGCCTCGACGACCGCCTGGGAGGCCTCGGCGGGCACCGCTTCGAGCAGGACCATCGCGGCCCCGGCGTCGACCATCCGCCGGGCATCGCGGACGAGCGCGCGGATCGACTCCTGATCGCGGGCCTGGGCGCGGTAGCCGTCGGGGGTGGCGACCGTCTGGGGTCGCAGGCCCAGATGCGCGATGGTCTCGAATCCGGCGCGGGCGAGCGCTTCGACGACGTCCGCCTTATCGGACGGGGCTTCGAACTTGACGCCGTCGCAGCCGGCCTGGTCGCGGAATCGGCGGGCGCCGTCCACGACGGTTGTCGCGCCGCCGACGGTGCACTGATAGGGCAGATCGCCGACGAGGTAGACGTTGGGGGCGCCGCGCCGGACGGCCTCGGCGAGCGTGACCATCAGATCGAGGGGGGCGTCGCGCGTGCTCTCGTGGCCGAGGACGACGCAGGCCAGCGAGTCGCCGACGAGCAGCGCATGCACGCCGGCCTGCTGGGCGGCGGCGGCGGTGGGATAGTCGTAGGCGGTCAGCATGGCGAACCGGCGCCCGTCGGCCTTCATCCGATAAAGTGTCTGCAAGTCGATGCGTGGGGAGCCTTGCGTTTCCATTGGCGTTCTCGCGTGTGACGGGCCGCGGCGAAGCCACGG
The DNA here is from genome assembly GCA_964428275.1 of uncultured Planctomycetales bacterium. Lineage (GTDB taxonomy): Bacteria > Planctomycetota > Phycisphaerae > UBA1845 > Fen-1342 > JALSRY01. Next base: position 2,514 of record CAYRXN010000196.1, read on the forward strand.
GGTGTGGCGCGGGGCCCGCACGTCAACGTCCCATCAT
>CAYRXN010000197.1:0-6949 GCA_964428275.1 uncultured Planctomycetales bacterium
GCGTCGAACGCGTTGGCCAGCGCGCGGCCGTCGTAGCGCTCGGTGCCCTTCGAAAGCGTCTGGGCCACGATCGAGCCGATGCCGGTGAGCTCGGGCGGATCGTCCACGACGCCGGTGAGCACGCGAACCGTGATCGCCACGGTGTCACGGTCGGGCAGGTGATCGACGGCGAGCTCGACGCCGCTGTCGAGCAGGCGGTGGGTGAACTCGTGCTGCGCGGGGCCGGACGCGGGCATCAGTGCTCCACCGCCGGCTCGCCCAGCAGGGGGGCGAGTTCTTTGAGTTTCTCGTCGACCAGCGCCCGGCTGACGGCCTCGAGGTTGAGCCGCAGGAGCGGTTCGGTGTTGGAGGCCCGCACGTTGAACCACCAGTCGTCGTACTCGACCGTGACGCCGTCGAGGTGATCGATGCGGGCGTCGTGGTACTTTTCTTCGAGGCGCTTGAAGGTGCCTTCCTTGTCGTCGTTGACGAAATTGCGTTCGCCGCTGGAGGCGTATTTCTGGAACGGCCGGATGAGGGCCGAGAGCGGCTCGCCGGCGCGGGTCAGGGCGTTGACGACCGCGACGAAGGCCAGCATGCCCGAGTCGCAATACCAGAAATCACGGAAGTAGAAGTGTCCGCTGAGCTCGCCGCCGAAGATGCCGTCGGTGTCGGCCATGGCGCGTTTCATGTAGACGTGGCCGACGCGCTGGCGCCGGGGCACGCCGCCGGCGGCCTCGATCGTTTCGCGGACGACGCGGCTGGAACGCAGGTCGTAGACGACGGTGGCACCGGGCTCCCGGCGCAGGTACTCGCGAGCCAGCAGCGCGGTCAGGTAATCGCAGGGGACGATCCCGGCGTTCTCATCGACGAACATGCAGCGGTCGGCGTCGCCGTCGAAGCAGGCGCCGAAGTCGGCCTCGTGCTCGCCGATGGCGTCGCGCAGCTGGCGGAGGTTCTCGGCGACGAGCGGATTGGGCGGGTGCACGAACTCGCCGTTGTGCTCGAAGTTGAGCGCGACGATTTCCAGGTTCTCGACGTCGCCGAACAGGATCGGGAACCAGCGCCCGGCCATGCCGTTCGAGGCATCGACCACGACCTTCAGACGCCGCGGCGGTTCGAGGAACTTGCGCAGGTAGTCGCGGTAGGGCTGCGAGAGATCGACCTGGCTGATGTTTTCGAGCTGGTCGATCTGGTGGCGCGAAATCGCGGCCGCGATGCGGGCGATCTCGCGCAGTCCGGAATCGACGCCGATCGGCTTGCCGCCGGGGCCGGAGATCTTGAAACCGTTGTAGTTCGCGGGGTTGTGGCTGGCGGTCGTCTGGATGCCGCCGCAGCACTTCATGTAGTTGACCGCGAAGTAGATCTGCGAGGTGTCGATCATGCCGATGTCGATCACCGGCGTACCCGAGGCGACGATGCCTTCGATCAGCGCGCGGCACAGGGCCGGGCTGCTCTTGCGCATGTCGCGGCCGACCACCAGCTTGTTCATCTCGGGGTCGCTGCGGTCGTAGCCCTTGAGCGAAGTGCGCAGGAACTGGGCGGTGGCGTTGCCGATCCGCCAGGCGATGTCTTCGCTCAACGGTTCGGGGTAGGTGGCCCGCACGTCGTAGGCTTTGAATACCTTTTCGATCATATCGACCTCGCCATAGGGATCTTTCTTCGGAGCTCCGCGGCCACCACGGCGGACGACGGTGGCGGGGAACGAGGGCCGGCCCTGCTCGTCGTCGTTGAACGGACAGCCGGGGCACTTGCTGTAGTTGGCCCGCCGCCGGCCGAGGCACACGGCGTCGGAGATGGGGGTCTCCCCCTCGCCCGGGCAGTACCGCGTGTAATCGTCGGGCTGGTTGGTCACCGATCGCACTCCTGCCAGAACCCGACTGATGCTAGCAGAATTGCGTTTCACCGGCCAGCAGGCGCGCCTCCTGTCGCGTGGCGGGCGGACCGGGAACACGACGGTTCGAGCGAGAATCCCGACAACCGCCGACGTCGATTCGGGTCTGTTCAGAAAAGCACCCGGAGCTTACGCTACCCGTGGTCGCCGGAGGGCATGACGGAGGAGAGGTTTGGCGCGTTCGACACTCGGGAAAAAGGTGCAACTGGCGCGGGCCTGGTCGACACGCAAGCCCGTCTGGTGCGCGTGGCAAGTCAATTACCGCTGCAACTTCCGCTGCTCGTTCTGCCACTACTGGTGCGACCCGATGGGCGACAAACCCGAGACCACCGTCGCCCAGTTTCGGGAGGGGGCGCGCAAACTCGCCGAGTGGGGCACGATCCTCGTGTCCCTGGCCGGCGGCGAGCCGCTGATCCGACCCGATATCGTCGAAATCGTCCGCGCCGTGGGCGAGTACCACTTCCCCTTCCTGACGACCAACGGCTGGTTCATTACTCCCGAACTCGCCGATGAACTCTTCGCCGCAGGCCTGTGGGGCGTCTCGATCAGCATCGATTACGCCGACCCGGACCACCACGACCGCAAACGCGGTATGCCCGGGGCCTTCGAACGCGCCCTGGCCGGCATCGAACACTTCAGCCGGGCGCGCCGCTACAAGTGGCAACGCGTCAACTGGATGTGCGTGCTGATGGAAGACAACCTCGATCAGATCGAGCCCATGATACGCCTGGCTGCCGAGCGCGGCGCCTACTTCATGGTCCAGCCCTACAGCGTCGAGAAAACCGGCAACCCCCGCCATCGCTGCGCCCACCACGACGGCGGCGTCAGCACGCACCTGCTGGCACTGCGGCGGCGCTACCCGAACTTCCTCTCGAATCCCTATTTCCTCGCCCGGTTCGACCAGGCCCTCAACGGCGGTGTCGGCGGCTGCAAGGCCGGCCGGCGTTTCTTCAACATCGATTCCACCGGCAACATCGCCGTGTGCGTCGAACACCGGGACCGCCCCGTCGCGAACCTGTTTGAAGACACCAGCGAACAGATCGCCCGGCGGCTCAGCGCCAGCCTGCTGCCGCGCGCCTGCACGGCCTGCTGGTACAACTGCCGCGGCGAGGTCGAGGCGCTCGACAACCCCTGGGGGTTGCTCAAGAGCCTGCCGACCTACCTGCTCGATCGCGGCCGCGCGCCCGTCGTCAAACTGTAACGCGGGGATCGCCCGCCACGCCTGGCTTACCCGCCGACGCGACCGCGGACGGCACCGGTCTCGATCGTGCGGGTCTGGAGGTTGAGGATGAACTTGGGGCCGACCGCCGGACGGTTGAGGCGGTGGGTCTCGAGGTTCTCGTCGAAGATGCGGGCCATGATGCCACGCTGCGGGTCGCCGAGCACCCACGCCAGCTTGTCTTTCGCGTCGTACTCGAGCTGGTGGGCGTAGATGGTGCGCACGTCGGCGCCCTGCTGGTCGCGCAGCCGGACGTTGCCGGTGGCGTTGAGCCAGGTGAGCTGCATCTTCGCCGTGCCGAGCGACGAGGCGGCCCCGGCGGTCACCTCGAAAGCGACCTCGAGCCGGTCGCAGGTCACGATCGTGTGGCGGCCGGGAATGTTGTGCAGCGGCCCGCCGTGTTCGATGATCCGCCGCAGCGTCGGCTCAAGGTCGGCGGCCCGCGTGACGGCCACGTGCTGGAACTGGACCTTGTCACGGAAAAGCACGGTGTCGCGGCGCTGGGGGCCGTCTTTGCCCAGAGCATAAATCAGCCCGGAGTCGCAGCTCATCGCCGTGATGCTCGGTCCGGTCGAAACCAGCGCCGAGGACACGCCCAGCATCGGCCGGGCCCCCGCCTTGCCGGCGGCGCCGCGCCGGTTCGTCATCCCAAGTACCGTGTGGCCGGTCGTGTGAATGATCCGCCGGCGAACGTCGATTTCGAGCTCCGGGGCGCTGAGGCTGCGTTCGACGATCGGCTGGCCGCCGCCAGACGCAAGCAACCTGCTCTCGATGACGGCGTTGACCGCGCGGATGTGGTCCAGGTCCTTGCGCCCCGAACCGCCGCGCGGCTTGATCCACATGGCCCGCGAGGCGCTCAGGTTGGCGTCTCCACGCGGCAGCCGTCCGCGGAACACGTCCACGACCAGCGTGGCCCGATCCAGCACCGAGGGCGGCGGCGCGTCGCTTGCCGGAGCCAGCGTCAACGCGAGCGTGTCGGCGTGAAGCTTCTCCGTGCGCGTGCCCGCGACGACGTCTCCGGCGAACTCCACCCGGTTGTTGCGCTCGTCCACCGCCATGTGACGCGCGCTCGTGACCGTGATCCACTGGTCACGCAGGTTGGCCAACCCCTGCAACCCGCGGCGGGAGAGGAACGCGAGCGTCGAACGGCCGTCCACGCGCAGCGTGCGGGCCTGGTTGTCCACGTGAATCACGTTCCCACGCAAGCGGTAACCCCGGGCCAGCACGCGCGCCGGCACACGCTGCGCCCCACGAATCGTTGCCCGGCCGAGGTCGTTCTGCTCGACGAAGTCGGCGTCGATCTCGCGGCCGCGGGCCGCGAAGTGCGACCGCCGATCGCGCAGGTTCACCGCGCCCGTGGCGCGCATGTGCCGCACGTGCACACGCCCGGGCGTCGTGGCGAAGTCGAGTTCGAGCCGGGCGCAACGGAGCGAACGCTCCACCGGATCCGCGCCGGACGGCCCCCGCGGCACCAGCGCTCGCGTCGCCGCACGCCGAATCGTGCGCGCCTGGCGCCGCAGTACGCGGATCCACGCCGGACCCTTGGACGGTTCGGAGACGACCAGCTCCACGTCGCCGGTCGCGATGGCTGCGTCAAGCAGCCCCTGGAGCGTGGCCGCCCCGCCGCGGGCGCCGGGCTGCGTAGCGCCGGCCGCCGTGGCTGCGCCCGCGCGGGGGGCGGGAGCCGGCTGGCGGAAGCGCGTGTCGAGACGGTGCGCTCGCAGCACCTGCTCGCCAAGCCGAACCTCCACGTCGCCTACGAACGTCGCGGACTCGGGCGGACTGGAAGCCAGTGGATTGTCGAAGACGTCGATCCCGGCGGGGGCCGCGCCGGGCGTCTGGGCCAGATGCAGCTCGCCCCACGCGCTGCAGCGAATATCGAGCGGGCCCGTCGTGTCGGAAACCCCCGAGGACAAGGCCACGTCGCCGATCAGCTTGATGATTCGCGCGTCGAGATCAACAAAGATGCTCGCCGCCCGGACGGAGAGCCTGTCTCCCGATACGAGATCGACGCCGCCGCCCGCGGGAGGATAGAGCCACAGACGCCGGGCTTCCTCGTGCAGGGCCAATCGGCCGCAGCGCACGCGGCCGTTGGGAGCTTCGAGCACGAGCGGGCTGCCGGTGGCCTCCACCCTGCGGCGCGGTTCGCCGGGACGCCGGGGAGCCGCCGCCGGTAACAGCGAAAGCCGCGCGCCCCACGTCACGACCACCCGGCGTGTCGGCGCGGTTGTCGGCGCGCTCGCCGATACGCCGGAAGACCCGGGGCCCGGGGTGCGCGCGGTTGTCGCTTCACCCGGGGCGGCGGTCTTCCACGCGCGGCCTCGCCCGGCGGCGGGCGCGCTCGCCGCCGCCCGTCGGGAACCGGGCACGCCGCCGCGGGCCATGTCGATCAGCAACGCGAGCCGGTCGCCACGCAGCGAGCCGCGGCGCTGGGCCCCGACGAACTGATCCACGCGCACACCACCGGTCAGCACGCAACGGTAGGTCGCGGACCTGCGTCTGCGCCCACCGGAGGCGGGGGCGGCCGGCTCGGCCGCCCCGGGACCGGCCGAAGGACGCGTGACCGGAACGGGGGCGTCTCCGGCGGCCGGCTCGGGAGTCGCCCCCAACGAGGCGAGCATGTCGCCGCGGAGCGTCATCGTGCCGCCGCTGGCGATCTCGAGCTTCTCGATGCGGTTGTCTTCGCGGTTCCAGATGAGTTGAAGGCCGGTGCCGGTGACCTCGAAGTCCTCGCTGGTGACGCGCAGCGGACGGTCGGTCTTGACCTCGCCGAGATTCATGTCGAATTCGATGCGGTCGGTCTCGATCGCGACGCGGTCCTCGGGACGCTCACCCAACGGGGCACGCTGGTAGCTGGTCTCACGGTCGAGCACGATGCGGACGTGCCCTTCGAGCCAGCCGCGCTTCGGCTCGATACGCCGCTTGCGGATCGAATCGGCCTTGACCTGCCCGCGGTCGGCCGCGATCGTGAGCACCATTCCGCTCGGCAGCCGCATCATCAACTCGGGGCGGGTCAGCAGGAGCTCGTCCTGCGTCCCGGGAACCTTTTCCCACGTATCCAGCCGGAGGTATTCGGTCGGCTCGCCGGTGAGCGGATCGTAGTTCACGTATCCCATCTGGCGGCCGGGCGTGATGTTGACGTCCTTGATGCTGATCTGCTTCTCAGGGGCGACGTTCATCGCGCCGGGCAGGGCCTGGTTTGCGGCGGCGGCGTCCTCCGGAGGACGCGCCGGCTCGATCCACGCCTGATACCCGACGAACATGAGGACCAGGACGGCGACGGTCGAGATCAGCAAGATGATGTTTCGCGCCATTGCGGCGATTCCCGTGCAGCTTGTGACAAAACTCTGCGGCAGGCAGACGCTCGCTGACGGTGGCTGCCTGTGCCGACGGCCGGACACGGCGCCCATGCTCGCGTGCCTCGTGCTCAATCCTCCCGGGCGGGATCGGTACGGGGTTCTTATATCCCGGGCGCTCCACGATTTCACCATGCTACCGGCAGATCACGCGGTTGCGGGGGGCGCAGGGGCGATCTTTTTGTCACGCAGCGGGAGCCCCGGTCCGCCTTGTGGGCCGGGGCCGCCCCGGGGACGGTTCGCCGATCCGGGCGCTCCAGGCTGCCGGGGCAAGCCCGGAGAGCCCGGGTTGCACAAGCCGCCTGCCCGGCTCTTGGGGCACACGGGACGGGCCCGGGACGGCCCGCCGGGATTCGCAAGAAAAATCGTCGCGGCGTCGAAGTCCGCGTCGCCGTCGGCGGAGAAGACCAGAATCCCGCCGATGCTGGCAGGCTGCGCCAGGTCGCAGCGGACCTGAAACGATGGGCCGGAACAGTCGGCCAGCACGGTCTCCAACCAGCC
>CAYRXN010000198.1:0-10332 GCA_964428275.1 uncultured Planctomycetales bacterium
ATGGCTACAAACCCATAACCTTCTTAATGGCAGGAGCTTGCGGACACGTCCGCCCGCCTGCTGCCGATTCATGTTGCCGCACGTTTCCCGCCCCGCTGGGTGCGGGTCGTTGCGGACCACTCACTCGTCTGTGGGAGGGAAGACCCACAGGGCGGCCACCGGGCCGCACTCTGGTGCCCCCCGGATCAGAACGTCGGCGGGAACCCGAAACCGTTATCGACTATGAACATATCCACCGGGAGGCGCGGAATCAAGTTAATCTTCTGCAATTGTACAAGTTGCAGGCGGTCCGCAGCGGACCTGCGGCGATCTCGCACAGCGGAAAACGGCGTCTCGCGTCACGCGGCCGGAACGGCCGACTCCGCCGCCTCGGGCTGGCTTCGATGCGTCGCCAGCCACTGCCCGTAGAATGTCTGAAATGCTACGTAATAGTATCCGAAAATAAACAACCCCAGGAACGGCAGGGCCGACGAAATCCGCGAGAACCAGTGGTCGAAGAAGAAGAACGCCCCCAGGCACGCGGTCATGTACAGCGCCATGCCCAGTTCGAGCCAGGCTTTCCACGCTCCCCTGAACCGGAACCCGGACACCCGACTCGCCCAGTTTCCCTTGCGGTCGGCCTTGTCGCCGAACTTGGGCGTCCGCACGAACTCGCCGGCCTTGCAGAAGAACCCTTCGATCGCCGCGGTGGCGTTGTTCAGCGCGATGCCCACGCCGACCGCCATCAGGGCGGGGATGAAGCGCACGGTTTGCCAGAACCCGCGCTTGATCTCGAGCTGGCTGGCGATGTAGAAGCTCAGCGCCGAGCCGGTGCCGATGTAGAACAGGCCCAAATCGCACAGGAGCCGCCAGAACGGGTACTTCTCGTCTTCGAGCACGAGCTTGGACAGCAGGGCCGGTCCGATCAGCAGACTCAGCAGCACCACGAACACGTACACGCAGCCGCTGGTGAGGTGGAACCACGACTCGAGCTTGATCCGCCAGTCGCGGTCGCTGCGCAACACCGACGGCAGCACCTTCACGCACGTCTGCGCGATCCCCTTGGTCCAGCGGTGCTGTTGGGCCTTGAAGGCGTTCATCTCCGGCGGCAGCTCGGCCGGGGCGGTCAGGTTGGGCAGGTAGACGAATTTCCAGCCCTTGAGCTGGGCGCGGTACGACAGGTCGAGGTCTTCGGTGACCGTGTCGTGCTGCCACCCGCCGGCGTCCGCGATGGCCGCCTTGCGCCAGATGCCCGCGGTGCCGTTGAAGTTCATGTAGCGCCCGCTGCGGTTGCGGGCGGTGTGTTCGATGACGAAGTGCCCGTCGAGCAGGATCGCCTCCGCCTGGGTCAGCAGCGACGCGTTGCGGTTGAGGTGCTCCCAGCGGGCCTGCACCATCCCCACCTGCGGATCGGTGAAATAGTGGATGGTTTCCTGGAGGATGTTCTCGGGCGGCAGGAAGTCGGCGTCGAAAACCAGGATGAACTCACCCTTGGCGACCTTGGTGGCCTCTTCGAGCGCCCCGGCCTTGTAGCCGGTCCGGTCGGTGCGGTGCAGGTACACGACGTCGTGGCCGGCGGCGCGCATGCGGGCCACCGTCTCGCGCGCGATTTCGACCGTGTCGTCGGTCGAGTCGTCGAGCACCTGGATTTCGAGTTTTTCGCGCGGGTAGTCGATCTTGCAGGCCTGCTCGATGATCCGCCGGGCCACGTACCGCTCGTTGAACATCGGCAGCTGGACGGTGACGTGGGGCAGTTCTTCGAAGCGCCGGGTGATCCGGGGCTCGCGATCGCGCACCCGGTAGTAGATCATCACCAGGACGTAGCGATGCAGCCCGTAGATGCAGAGAATCGACAGAACGACGATATAGGCCGTCCAGGCCGCCTGACCCAGTTCTTGAACGTTCATGGCGATCCTGTCCACCCGCACAAACCGCTCGTCACCCGAGGCTTACACGAAGGATGCTAGAACACTCCCCGCGGGGGTGTCAATCGCGTCCCTTCCCATCGCCGCGTCCCGCCGCGATCCGCGACGCCTCACCTGTGCGCGCCGCCGACCCCGCGAGGCCGGGTGACATCGAGCGGTTTCGCGCGACCCGCTCCGATTATAGAGGGGCCAGGCCCCGCCGGCTCGTCGCCGCGCGATTCCGTTTCCACTCGCAAACAGGTATAATGCCACGCTCGCGCTCGTTACGGAAGAGCGCCACACGACCAAAGGAAAAAATGAGAAACAACACCCAGACCCAGAACGGAACCGAGCGGCGTTCCCGCCGCGAAGAGAAGATCCGCGAGTTCGCCAGTGAGTTTCTCGCCGGCGAAAACCAGGATCTCTACCAGGAAATGATGGTCACCCTCTGCCGCCTCGCGCGCGACGGGGCCCAGCGCGGCGACGTGAAACTGCTGCACAAGGCCCTCGCCGAGCTGCGCTACGGTCTCAAGGTCTTCGCGCCGTACAGCGAGACCCGCAAGATCACGATGTACGGCTCCAGCCGCACGCCCGAGGACGACCCCGACTACAAGACCGCCGAGGAATTCGGCCGGCGCATGTCGGAGGCTGGCTGGATGGTCATCACCGGCGCCGGACACGGCATCATGAAAGCCGGCCACGGCGGCGCCGGACGCGCGGCCAGCTTCGGCGTCGCGATCCGCCTGCCGTTCGAGCAGGAAACCAACGAAATCATCGCCGAAGATTCCAAGCTCGTGAACTTCCGCTACTTTTTCACGCGCAAGCTGATGTTCATGAAGGAGGCCTCCGCCGTCACGCTCTTTCCCGGCGGCTTCGGCACGCAAGACGAGTGCTTCGAAGCGCTTACGCTCGTCCAGACCGGCAAGACGCCCCTGATCCCGATCGTCATGTGCGAACGCCCCGGCGGCACCTACTGGCCCCAGTGGCGGGCCTACGTCGCCGCCGAGCTGCTGCGCACCGGCATGATCAGCGAACAGGACATGGACCTGTTCTACATCACCGACGACGTCGAGAAGGGCGTCGCCAACGTCGTCCAGTTCTACCGCATCTACCACTCCAGCCGCTACGTCGGCGACGATCTCGTGCTGCGGCTGCGCCGCCGCGTCAGCGACGACACCGTCCAGCGCATCAACGACGAGTTCGCCGGCGACATTCTCACCAGCGGCAGAATCGAGCAGTGCGAGATCCTGGCCGCCGAGCGCGGCGAATACCCCGACATGCCCCGGCTCAAGATGCACTTCGACAAAAAGAGCTTCGGCCGGCTGCGGAAACTGATCGACATCGTCAACAACGACGACGGCGCGACCGCGTCATGAGGTTCGCGTAGCCCGCTGAGCCGTTTGCAGCGTATCGAACCGCGGCCCCCGGGGCCGCCCGGCGCGCGTTGCGCAAATCCGCGCGGTCCCCGCGGCGCGAGAACGCCTTGTCCCCCGGACAGCAGCTCAGGGCCCGCGCGGTGCGCGCCAACATCCAAGGCGTTTGCGCACCGCCCCCTTCGCACCCGGCCCGTCTCGCCCCGTTTCCAGAGCGGCGCTGCCGCAAGCGCGTTTTCACCCTGCGTACCGCGCCACCTGAGTAATACGTAACCCACGCACAACAAGTGTGTTACATCACCGCAGCCCGAATTGTCGCAAATCGAGGTTGCAAACCATACGAGGTTTAGCTATAGTTACATTGTCTGGTGGACTCCACCATATGAGGCGAGGTCCACACCGGCGCCGCCGCCACGGTGCGGCTTGCAGAAAGGATGGGCAGGCATGGCCATTCCGATGAACCGGCTCGAACAGGGAGGTCGGGGGCAGGTGATTCGGCTGACCGCCGAGGGGCCCATTCGGCGGCGTCTGCTCGATCTGGGCCTCACGCCCGGAACGATCGTTCAACGCCTGATGGACAGCCCCATCGGCGACCCCGTCTGTTTTCTGATCCGCGGCGCGCGCATCGCGTTGCGCCGTGACGACGCCGCCCAGATCCGCGTCGCCGTCTGATCGCCTGCCGGCTTGCGGCTGCGAAACGCCAGAGGTGCCCGTTGCCCGGCTGCGACTCCTGTATTCATGGTCAGGGGGATCGCGCACCCGAGCGGGCCGTCGGCCTTTCGGACGCCGGCCGCGAGCTCGTCGTCGCGCTCGCCGGCAACCCCAACACCGGCAAGAGCACCGTCTTCAACTTCCTGACCGGATTGCGCCAGCACACCGGGAACTGGCCGGGCAAGACCGTGTCGCGCGCCGAGGGCACCTTCATGCACGCCGGCGTGCGGTTTCGGCTCGTCGATCTGCCGGGCACCTACTCGTTGCTGGCTGACAGCATCGACGAACAGGTCGCCCGCGACTTCATCCTCTTCGGCCGGCCGGACTGCACGATCGTCGTCTGCGACGCCACGGTACTCGAACGCAACCTCGCGCTCGTGCTTCAGATCATCGAGATCACGCCGCGGGTGGTCGTCTGTCTCAACCTCATGGACGAAGCCGACCGGCGGGGGCTCTCGATCGACGTCGCCCGACTCGAACACGAGCTGGGCGTTCCGGTCGCACCGACCACCGCCCGTCATGGCCGCGGTCTGGCCGCGCTGATGGACCGCGTGCGTGACGTGGCGACCGGCGTCATCTGTCCCCGGCCCCGCCGAAGCACGTTTGGGCAGCGCATCGAAGACGCCGTGGCCCGGTTGCAGGCGCGGCTCCTCGAGGCCATCCCCGACCTGCCCTGCGCCCGCTGGGTCGCCGTGCGGCTGCTGGACCACGACGAGCGTGTGCGGGCGGCGCTCGCATCGGGCGAACTGGCCCGGCTCGCGGCGAACGGCGCCGGTCGCCGCGACCACGGAGACGGCGGCCCATGACCCCCGCGCGCGCCCGGGACATTCTCCAGCAAGCCGAGCAGCTCCGCGCCCGGATCGGCCCGGACCTGCACGACCGCGTCGCCGAATCGCTCTACGCCCGGGCCGCCGGGATCGCCGCCGGCGTCGTCCGGCAGACCGGCCGGCCGCGGGTCAACTGGGACCAGCTCGCCGACCGGGTCCTGACCAGTCGCTGGCTGGGGTTGCCGATCATGCTGCTGTTGCTGGCGGGCGTGCTGTGGATGACCATCGCCGGGGCGAACGTCCCCAGCCGGCTGCTCTACGACGCCCTGTTCTGGGTCCACGATCGGCTGGCCCAGGCGATGACCGCCGCCGGCGCGCCCGACTGGCTCACGGGCGTGCTCGTGCATGGTGCCTACCGGGCGCTGGCCTGGGTCATCTCGGTGATGCTCCCGCCGATGGCGATCTTTTTTCCGATCTTCACGCTGCTCGAAGACGTCGGCTACCTGCCGCGGGTGGTCTTCAACGTCGATCGCCTCTTTCGCTGGGCCGGCGGACACGGCAAGCAGGCCCTGACGATGAGCATGGGTTTCGGTTGCAACGCCGCCGGCGTCATCTCGTGTCGCATCATCGAATCGCCACGCGAACGGCTGCTGGCGATCCTCACCAACAACTTCACGCTGTGCAACGGCCGCTGGCCGACGATCATCCTCCTGTCGGCGATCTTCGTCGGGCCGCTGGCACCGCCCGGCTTGCGCAGCGTCGTCACGACCGCGTGCGTGGTCGGCGTGTGTCTCGTGGGCATCGGGGTCACGTTCCTGGTGTGCAAGGCGCTTTCGACGACGGTACTCGGAGGCGAGCCGAGCCACTTCTACCTCGAGCTGCCTCCTTACCGCCGGCCCGCGATCCTGCGGGTGATCTACCGCTCGATCATCGACCGGACGATCTTCGTGCTCGCCCGCGCGTGCGTGGTGGCGCTGCCTTCGGGCGTGGTCATCTGGCTGCTGGGCAACGCGCACGTCGGCTCGCAGACACTGATGGCCCACGTCGCCGGCTGGCTCGAACCGCCGGGACACCTCATGGGCATCGACGGCATCATCCTGCTGGCGTTCTTCGTCGCGTTGCCGGCCAACGAAATCGTCTTCCCCACGATCATCATGGCCTATCTCGCCGGAGGGGAAATGACCGAGCTCGCCCGCGGCCAGACCGCCGACCTGCTTCGGGCCAACCACTGGACGCTGCTCACGGCCGTCTGCACCATGCTGTTCTCGCTGCTGCACTTTCCCTGCGGCACGACCACCTGGACGATCTACCGGGAAACCCGCAGCCTGAAATGGACACTCGCCGCCAACCTCATGCCGCTGGCCGTCGCGATCCTCGTCTGTACGGCCGTCGCAACCACCTGGCGGTACCTGGCGGCGTGAGCGGCGAATCGCGCATGACGCATGGCGAACCGGCCGTAGCGAATGGATGTCATCGGCCGGTTCGGCTCGTCCGCAGCTTCCGCTTCTTCCGGCCATCTTGTGGCACCGGTTTCCGACCGTGCAACACGCTACGCTGGCAAGAACCGCTCGATCTGCCGCGCGAGCAGCGCGTAGCCCGTGTCGTTGAGATGCAGCCCGTCCCAGGTCAGCTCCGCGCGCAGCTCGCCGGCCCGCGGGCTCCCCGCCGGCACGGCGACCACGCGATGAAAATCCAGATGCGCGCAGCCGTACCGCCGGGCGACCCGCTCGATGTGCGCGTTGAGCTCGGGGATCAGCGTGTTGATCCCCGCGAACCGGCCGGCGGTCGGCAGCTCGTTGACGATCAGCATCGGCGTGTCCGGCGCGCCGGTGCGGATCGCCGCGATGACGCGCGCGTAGGCGTCGCGGATCGCGCTCATCGGCGGCTGGCCGGTGCGGTGCAGCTCGCCGAGGTCGTTCACGCCGTTGTTGAAGATGATGAAGGCGGGGCGCAGGTCGAACACCGAGATGTCGAGGCGATGCAGGATGCCGCGATCGCCGATGCCGAGCCGATCGGAGGCGATGCCGCGATTGACGAAACGCCGGCCGGGCAGGAAGCGCTGCGCGTCGAACCACTCGAAATGCGACGACCCGACCAGAACGATCCCGCCCGGCTCGACGGATTGTTGCGCAAAGGCGCGGATTCGCTCCCGGTAGTGTTTTTCGGCGTCGATGACCTGCGGTCTGCTCGGCATGTTCGGTCCCTGCTGCGGGTTCGCAAACCCCGCTCTCCCCGGGGGGGAGCAGACGGGTAAGGGGGGATCGCCGAAGCCCGACCCTCCCCCGGCCCTTCCCGAACGGGAAGGGAGCCAGCGCGGCGCTCCCGATCGTAAGGGGAGCGCAGGCGCCGATCCTATGCGTACGCTGTCGCCAGGCGCGCCGCGGGGTAGTAGTGCGCGCAGATGGCCTGGTAATCGTAGCCCGTCAAGGCCATGCCCAGTGCGCCGATCTGGCACATTCCGGCGCCGTGTCCCCAGCCGGCGCCGCGGATCGTCACGCTCTCGATGCGGTCCGCGCAAATGTGTTTCACGTGAAACACGATTGCGCTGCTGAACAGAAACCTGCGGTGCAACACCTGGCGAATGCGGTACTCGCTGTCGAGCGTCGTCGCGGCGACCTTTCCGGCGGCGTCTTCCCATTCCAGCGCGACGCGTACGGCGCGGCCGCTGACACCACGCGCGACGACGCGCAGGTTGCGCAAATGTGCCAGATCGCGCGCTTCGGGGAGTTTCTCGCGCAGAAGCTGCTCGATCTCGCCGGCGGCGTAGCGGACCGTCCAGCGGAAGTAGTCTCCGGCTTCGTCCACGCGGCCCAGGTAGCGCCCGATCGCTTCGGGCACCACGACGTTCGGGCTGCAAAAGGCGCGGGTGGAGCGAAGCCAGTCACCTGCCAGGTATTCGGGCAGATTGGCGTCGGTGATCGGAAAAAAGCGGTGGATCGCGTCGTCGGGCGGCGCGTCGACCACCGCGGAGAGCCCCGGCTTGTCGATGCCCCAGACGTGGCGGGGCAGTTCGGAAATGCCGCCACAGCTCTTGGAGTAGTTCGCGTCGAGGATGCGCGGCGGCGCGGTTTCGCTTGCGAGCAGGACCTGGCCGCGGGTCTGCGTGACGGCGGTGCGGGCGGCGGGCGTGAGCGCGGCGAGGCCCTGGTAACGCTGGCAGCAGTCGTCGTTGCAGCGGTCGAACGGCTGGTCTTCGTGCTTGGGCTCGCTCAGCGCCAGCAGCCACGAGCGGGCGACGACGCACTGCGCCTTGAGGAGCTCGACGGGGCACGCGCCGCTCATTTCCGCCGTGATGACGCCGGCGAGGTAGTGTTCGAGCGGCACTTCGTTGATGACGATCACGCCGGCGGAGCCGGCGCGGAACTCGAGCGTGCCGGGCAGCGACTGGTCGATGCGCTTCTGCCAGTGGAAGCCGCGGCCGGCGACGACGTCGTGCACCACCGCGCCGGCCGGCGCAGCAGCGGCGCTGTCAGACGGTTCGAGCCGGCACGTTCGCACACCCACCGGGTCGCCGTCGTCGATGCGGATGCGCAAGCCGTCGGGGGCCAGGCCCACTTCCAGCACCCGCTGCGGCGCCGCGGCGGCGGACGGCGGGTCCGTGACGAGCCGATACGGCTCGGCGAGGAGCGTGATGCGCACGAGGCGGGCGGCGTCTTCGGCCAGCACGATGCCCACCCGCACCAGCGGTTCGCAGCGGGCGTCGAGCGTCCAGCGTTCGAGCGGCGGGGGCTTCACGGCCGGTCTCCCGCGACGCGATCGACGGGCCGGTAACGGTAAACCCGGATCTCCGTGGGCGTCGCACCCGGCGGCGCGGGCTCGGTGTGCAGCAGCTCCATCCGGTCGCCAAACGTGCGGCGGAAATCTTCGAAAAAGCGCGGGTTGCGCTCGGGAAGCGTCATGTGGCGCGATTCGACCAGAAAGTAGCACGGGCCGTGACTCTCGCGCTGCTTCAGAAAACGGGCGAGTCGGCCGGCGTCGCCGCTCCACCAGGGCCAGCGGACGAATCGGCGGTCGGCGCACAACGCCACACGGTGCAGGCGGTCGTCGGTCACGATCTCGGCGCCCGGCTCGGTATGGGCGGCGATCCACGCAGCCGTCGCCCGCACGTGATCCTCACCCACGTTGATCGGCAACGCCAGCCAGTACCCGGTGACCGCCAGGCAGCCGGCCATCAGGCCGGCGACCGCCCGCAGGCGCAACGCCGCCCGGACCCCACGCAGCTTGAGGCTGATCCGGCCGGCGAGCCACCACATTCCCGCGGCGGCCGGCGGAAGCGCGAGGGCCGTCAGAATCAGCGCGTGCCGGCGGTCGAGATAGCCGAACGAATGCTCCAGCGCACAAAGCAACAGGATGTGCAGACCGATCGCAGCGCTGAGCACACGCCCGCCCCGACGGTGCGGGCGCGCGACCAGCGCACCGAGCACCGCCAGCAGCAGGTACACGACGCGGGCCGAACGGGCCCACTGCCGCAGTACGTCGACCGGAATCGGCAAGGCGGCGGCTGCGAATGGCAAGTGGCGAACGCCGAATGGCAAGTGGCAAGTGGCAGGTGGCACGTGGCGCGTTGATTTCGTCCCCTGGAAGTGCGGCGCGAACCGGGAACCGGGTTTGCTTGCGAGCTTGAACAGCGCTTGCGGCGATTTCTTGGGGATGAGCTTGCCCGTGGCGAGTTGATAGGGGCCGGCGATGCACGCGAACGCAGCCAACAGGATGGCCGCCCGGGCCAGTCGGCCCCGCAGCGGCCGGCGGACGCGAATGGCAAGCAGCGCGGCGCCGACGACCACCACCGACGCCCCCTCCGGCCGCGTGAGAAACGCCAGGCCCGCGGCCAGGCCGGCAAGCGCGAACCAGCGCCGCCGATCGCGCTGCAAGCCGGCCAGCAGCGCGGCCAGGCCGGCAAGGTAGAACGCCAGGTGCGGCAGGTCGCTGAGGACGTTCGCGCCGATGCGGGCGGCGTCGGGCAGAACCGCCAGCAGCAGCGCGGCCAGCAGCCCCCGGCGGCGGCCGTACATGCCACTGGCCAGAGCATACAACGCCGCGACGGCCCCGAGGCTGCCCGCGATCGCGACGATGCGGCCCGCCAGGATCCATCCCGCGGGGCCCTGGTCGGTCAGCAGCGCGGCGAGCGGGTGAACGCACAGGAGCAGCGCAGGATAGAGTGGGTGCTGGTGGTAACTGCGCAGGGCGTCGAGCGGGTGGCGCGACAGGTCGCGCGCGTAGTCGATAAATACCGCGCTGTCCGGCGAGATCATCACCGCAGCCAGGGCGTGGACCACGCGGATCAGCAGCGCCGCCAGCAGGATCGCCAGCAAGGCGCGCGCCGCGCCGCGGCGCGATCGCCGCGCGCCACATCCGCCGGGCAGGTTTCCAGTCACGACACGAGCATGCACGTGAGCATCATGGCGCCGCAGGCGCAGGATGCAAGACGGGGACCGGCTTCCGGCCGTCGGCGGCACGCATATCGAGCTCTGCCCCCCCCATCCTGAAGAGCCGCCCCCGTTTGTCCGCCAGGGATGCCGAGACGACCACGAAAGCAAGCAAGCCTTGCTCAACAGCGAATTACGACCAGCGAATGCCGAATGGCGAATGGCCTTCGGT
>CAYRXN010000199.1:0-2687 GCA_964428275.1 uncultured Planctomycetales bacterium
CGGCGTACAGGTCGAGCGGAAGGGCGATCTGGTGACGGTGTCGTCGTCCCGCCGACTCGAGCCGATCGAGGTCACGACCCAGCCGTTTCCCGGCATGCCCACCGATCTCCAGGCCCAGCTCATGGCGTTGCTCTGCCTGGCCGACGGCAACAGCATCATCACCGAGAAGATCTTCCCGGACCGTTTCCTGCACGTCGCCGAGCTGAGCCGCATGGGGGCCCGGCTGCACAAGGCCGGGCCGACCGTGATCGTGCAGGGGGTCAAGCGGCTGGTCGGCGCGCCGGTGATGGCGTCCGACCTGCGCGCGTCGGCGGCGCTGGTGCTGGCCGGGCTGGCCGCGCGCGGGACGACGCGCATCCACCGCATCTACCACATCGACCGCGGCTACGAACGGATCGACGAGAAGCTGCGCGGCGTCGGCGCCGAGATCGAGCGGCTGGAAGGCGACCAGGAGTAGGGCCGCCGGCCGGTTTCCCGCGCCGGGCGCAAACGGGTTGCGGGCCGACCTCTCCGGGGAGGCCGGCCCGCGCGGGTCGGTGAAACAAGGGTTTGAAGCATCGGAGAATCGGGGGTTGGTTTCGTCCGACGTTCACCCGATCATAGGCAGCGCATTGCCAGGGTCAACGAAGACGCCCCGCGTCCGAAAATGCCTCTCCGGCGAGGCCGAGGGAGGGCAAGCCGCGCGCAGAATCTCCCGCGGGCAGCAGAAAAACCTGAAAAAAACCGCGTCGCGAGACCGCCGAAAGACGGCTCGCGACGCGGTCGTCACGAAGGAGGAACAGGTACGCTCGTAAGGCCGGAGCGACTACGCCGCGAAGACCTCTTCGTCGAGGACGCCGCGGAGCTTCTCCAGCGCTTTGTTCTGAATCTGGCGGACGCGCTCCTTGGTGACGCCGAACACTTCGGCCACCTGGCGCAACGTCTTGGGATCACCGGCCTTCTTGCGCCGCCCGTGCTTCATGCCGAAGCGCTCCGAGAGCACGCGCTGCTCGGTCACGGTCAGCTCGGCGGTGTTCTCCGCCAGAATGCCCATCAGTTCCTGCATGCAGTAGGCCTCGTCGGCGGCGCGGCGGCTCTCGATGAAGTCGCCCCGCTGCAAGTCCGGGTCGTACTCGGTCGGAAACTGCGACCGATAACGCGACATCAGCGCCACCGCCCGGCTGATGCTGGTCAGGATCGCCCGGCAGGCGTAGGTGCTGAACTTGAACCCACGCGCGCAGTCGAACTTGTCCACGCTCCGCAGCAGGGCAAGTTGCCCCTCGCTGATCAGCTCGGAGAAATCGACGCCCGTGAGCTTCGACCGCTCGACCATCGACGGCACCAGGCCGAGGTTGGCCTGGATGATCTGGTCGCGGTAGTGCAGCGCCCCGGCATCCCAGGCCAGCAGCTCGCGGGCCGCCTCGGCCGTCAGCCGCTTGCCCGCGAAGGCCTTGAGAAT
This sequence comes from uncultured Planctomycetales bacterium, assembly GCA_964428275.1. GTDB lineage: Bacteria > Planctomycetota > Phycisphaerae > UBA1845 > Fen-1342 > JALSRY01. The sequence continues at coordinate 1,439 of CAYRXN010000199.1, forward strand.
CTTCATCATGCGGTAGCGGCAGTAGTTGTACCGCAGGAAGAGCTCGACCTCGTCGTCGCGCGACAACGAGGCGCCCCGCTCGGGCAGCACCACCGCCTCGGGCGAATCGGGACCGATCCGCTCGCCGCGCTTGACCTCCGGCGCGAATCGCTTCTCGGCTCCCGCTCGCGAGAACCTCGGGTTGTAGACGCATTCCAGCGTCTCGACGAGCCGCAGGCGCAGGCGCTGCGCCTCGCGGGCACTGAATCGTCGCATCACCGCTCCACTCGGAAGCTTGCACGTGGGCGTAAGTTTCCGCAGCGCGGTGTTCTTGACGCGTTTGGTCGTTTTGTTCGGCTTCGACTGTTTCATGATCTTCCGCTTTCGGCGTCGGCCTGTCGCCCGTACACCACGTTATACGCGGCAGGTCCGATTTGGTTCGCCGCTGAATTCGCCTATTCTCCCGCGATGTTGCGGTTCGGCGGGCGAATCCGGGGTCTCCGCGCCGGCCCATTGCCGCGCCCCACGCTCACGCGAACCAGGGGGTAAAATTAGTACCCGCCGCATGCTAATTATGAGCCGTTCAGGCCCGTTGTCAATAGCGAAAACATAACGCCTTGTTTCACAAGCTATTACGTATCAAATTCTCCATGACAGACACCCTGCTGGCCAAGTAGTGCGACGGAATGCCGTCAGGTGGACGGCGCTCCGCCACAGGCATGAATGCGCAGGGGCCGGCCGATATTCCCAAAAATCGCACATTATCCAGTTTGACACGGCATCTGCCCGAACGTGGGGAAGTTCGTTTCTCCGTGGACGGGTCTGCGAACGCGAGCGCCCTGCGGCGCCTTACGGGCGGCCCTGCTCCTCCGCCAGCGGTTCCAGCGTGACGTCGAACGGCGTGTGCGCCGCGGTCCGCCGCACGAGTTCGGGGATGTCCCCGCCGAAAACGATCGCCTCGTACCGGCGGCGTCCGTCCGAGACACGAAGCCGATAGCCCGCCGGCGGCGGCCGGAGACGCTCCCGCGCTGCCGCGCGCACGGCGGCCACGAGCTCCAGCGGAGAAGGTTGCTCGATCACGACCCGCCCGCCGCGCACGAGCCGGGCGGCCAGCCGGCTGGCCCACCGGCGCAACTTGCCGCGCGTGGTGGGAGCTCCGCGGGCCGCGCCGGCGGCGCGGTCCGACGGTTCGAACAGGATCAGATCGACCGCCGGGCCGCGGTCCGCCCCGCGGACCAGACGCATCCACTCGCGTGAGTCCGCCGGCGGC
>CAYRXN010000200.1:0-3698 GCA_964428275.1 uncultured Planctomycetales bacterium
CAACGGCCGTAAGTGCCTCTGGGGGGCGGGGTTAGAAAAAACCGCGGCCGGCAGAAAAAATGGCACAAATCGGCGTTTGCGGCCGCCAGCGGCCATTTTCTTGCGCGGCTGCCATCTTTGGTGCGCATCGCAAAGCTCTGGCAGGACGGCGGTTACGCGCATCTGCCGAGCCTAGCTGCGAGCGGACATTCGGACAACGTCCCAGTATGGTTCGGCGATGGTTCGAGCGGGCTTCGGCCGAGGCTCGGCGTGCGCTCACCGCCGACGGCGAGACAGCAGAAAAACGAACATACGCCCACCAATCGAAGCCCAGCCCGTCCGCTCAGGGACCGGCGAAATAGGCAGCCGCCCAGCACCGCGCCAGCTCGCCGGCCACCGCGCCAGCTCGCCGGGTTCCAGACCTCGTCAGCCCACTTCTCGCTCGAGTCGCCGCCGCCGAGAGGCGATCAGTCGCAGCTTCGTCTTCCGGCTGCAACAGCCGCAATGCGGATTGGTCAAGTGCGCTTCGAGCGCCCGGCACGCGGCCAGCGACAGAGCCGTCATGCGATGGGATGCCTCGCACGCGGGCTGGGTGAGTATGAACTCCGCGTGCTCCCTATCGCCACGATCGAGCTGGTCGAACTCGGTGGGTACGTGGCACGCGATCATTCCGCGCACTCCGCTGCCAGGCAGCAAGCAGCCGTAGTTCTTCGCCCGTTAGTTCACCGCGACGCCGGCGTTCAGCTTCCAGACGCCGCGCCTCTGCGGCCGCGAGCCGGTCCCGGCGCTCCCGATCCATGCGGTCCGAGAGTTCGCGTGCGCGCTCTGCGCGAGCACGCTCGGCCAGGCGGGCCGACCAGCGAGCGCGATCTACAGACAGATCCAGCCAACGATCGAGGTCGCGAGCAAAGAAGTTGTCCGCGCGGCCCACGAAGCGCCGCTTGTCGCGCGCCTCCTCAGGGGTGCGGCCTTCGAGGCTGGCCGCCTTCGCGTCGATGGCCCAGCGGATCAGCATGGCTGGCCGTGTATGGAGCTGGCGAGCCTCTTCTGCCAGACTGCGCAGGCGGTCGATGAACAGCCGCATCAGGGCATCGTCGATCAGCGCGAGGCCGCCAACGCGTTTGAAGTAGTAGGTCAGCCCCCGTTCGGCCAGGTCGATCTCCTCGCGCGTCCAGTGTTTGAGCGGGCGGTAGCGGAACCGCAGCGTCCGGCGGCCGAAACGATTCGGTCGCTCGAGCGTGATCTGCTTTTCAACGCGCGGCGTGGCGCCGCGGCCGCGCGAGCGGCGTAGCGCTGCCGTTTCCGCCATGCCCGGTATCAGGCTCATGCCGTTGCCCCACCGTCTGTTATGCGACAACGCTCCGCCACCTCGAGGGCGAAGCGATACTCATCCACCGTCAATGCCCCGAACACCCTGATGGTCCCTGCCCGCTCGATCACCGCTTGACGGCACATGGCATCATCGCCGTGAGGACCATAGTAGATCTCGATGCGCGGATACTCGCGCAGCTCAGGACGGGCACTGTTCATGTCGAGTCTCCTTTGCAAAGCAGCCGCCCGGCCCCTTGTTCAGGGCGGCCTGCAACTCGTTGATGATCTGATTGGCCATAGCGATAGTGAGCGGGTTATCCGCGCTGTCTTCGAAGACTGACCCGATCCCGTGGCGTCGACCGAGCCGGAACTGATCGGCCACGAAGGGCGGGAGCGCCCGGCGCACCCTCAGCTGGATCGCGCGCAGTGACGGCCAGTGCCAGCCTCGCCGGCCGGCCTCGACGGCCGTGATTTCCCAGCAGAGCTTTACGCTACGCCGCTGGGGCGTGAGCCACAGCGCTTTGAAGAAGTCCCACGCCTCGGGCGAGGCGCTCGGGCTGGTACCCTCGCCCGACTCCTGCCTGCGGCGCCGGCCGCGCGCGTCGACGTTGCCGTCGAACGCGTCGCTGGCTGGGTCGAGGCGCCGTCGTATGCGGGCCAAGGTGCGGGCCGAGATGGAGAGCCCCCGCGCCGTGGCCCACGGACCGTGTCGCGCGCGACACAATTCCACGGCGGCCGCAACGGTTCGCGTCTCGCGGCGGCATTCGTCGAAGCGGCGCAGCAATTCGTGGGAGTCGAGAAAGCGTTGCCGATCGCGGTCCGACCAGTGTTCGTGCCCCGGCGGCAGGTGATAGCCGCCCAGGGTCTGCACCTGGCCGCCCGCCAGGTGCGCGCGGGCGACGAGGCCGTTGGGCAATCGGGCGTCCGGGTGGACGAGCCAGCCGCGCCCGTCCCGCTGAGTGTGGCCGGCGGCTCGCTGCTGCTCGGCCCAGCGGCGGGCGGCGCGCGCCCGTGCCTCGGACGAGGCACCGGGAAACGCCCCGAGCAACATAGTCAGAGGAATATACGACGGGGCGACGCGCGAGGCGCCGCCCACGTCGCAGGAGGGGAAAGAAGCCCTGGCATCAGCAAAGCTCATCGTCACCACCACTGACCGCGGGACGGCGGGCGGGACAGCGGCAGGAGCAGGACCGCTGCCCCGCCGTCCCATCAGGGTAGGGAAGGATGCCCATCTTCCTGGCGCGGCTCACGAGCTCCTCGTCCAGCCGACCAACACACACCAGCGGCGTGTCGGGCGGGACCTGGTCGGAACAGTCCGGTAGAGAGCGGGTGACTTTTTGTAATAGGCGCCGCCAAGCCGCGCGGATGTCGGAGCCGGCATCACGCGGCGCACGCGCGCTCAGCGCCTCCAGGACCAACTCACGGATGACCCGCGAGCGGGTGGTCGGCAACGGGCTGGCGTCGACCAGCTCCTGGATCGTGGCGACCAAGGAGGCCGGCATGAACACGATCAGGCGTCGCATTGTGTTGGGCTGTTGACCGTTCATGACACCTGGGAGATAACCCGGATATCCCGCATTGCCAAGGATCGCCCGGAAAGTGGCGCGACAGGCCTTCATTTCATTTCGCGATGACGAAATCAAGCAGTTGCTGGAGGACTTTTGCGCGCAGACGAATCGGGACGTCCCCCACACGCTGAAGGCGATTGTTCGGCTTTTCTTCGCAGATGGATTCGACATGGCGGAGCTTCGGCTCGCACAAGGCGTATGGCGGGTCGACCCGGTTGACCTGGAGCAGTTCTTGGCGGGACGCGCCGCCGCGCGCGAAGCTCACAAGACAAGCCTATTGCGTACCCCTGCATGTCGGACAACTCCGTTGTCTGTCACGCAGCGTCGCGTAGCGACGCTGCGTGGGTCTCGTCGGGCGTGCGGTAGTCCAAAGCCTGGGGCGCCGCTCGGCGTCGCCGGCGCGATGCGGGGTTGAGGTACTCGCTGCGCAACAGGTTGAACTGGCCGGCGGTGATCTCGCGGATCGCCAGCGGCCCGCGCAGCTCCTCCTCGGGGCCAATGCGCACCGCCGGCAGCGGCTCGATCTTCTGCCGCGGCATGACCACGCGGCAACCGCCGCGGCTGGCGTAGATGTACAGCGGCACGCCGCGGTTGGTCGTGTGCGCCAGGTCGCGGCAGTGCCCCGCCAGCCGCTCGACGCGGTACGGCACGGCGACGATCCAGTGCCGCCGGGCGGAGACGCGATCGAGCAGCTCCTCGATGCCGGTGTCGTCGAAGACGCGGTACTGTGGCGCCGGCCAGTCGAACAGGGTGTGCAGCTGCTTGAAGATGTTCTCGTAACCCCAGGCGGTCGTGAACGGCGGGAACGAGATCACCGCCACGTCGTCGGGCAGCTCGGCC
>CAYRXN010000201.1:0-2563 GCA_964428275.1 uncultured Planctomycetales bacterium
GCTCGAACTGCAGTGCTCCCGCCTGGCTGCCGGCACTTCCTGGCCCGCGAACTGCACAGCGCCCTGCGGCCTGCGCAGCGCGGCCCTGATTCGCGCCGTCTGGTCACCGCCGGAGCGGGCCGGAGAGTTGTTCATCAAGCAACTCGTACCCGTCGGGGACTGGCTGCCACCGGGAAGCGTGTCCCAGCCCGACGGCCACATCACGAAGATCTCCGGTGATGCCGCAGGCGATCTGTGGATGTACAGTGCATTTGCCGAACCACGGTCTGAACGGTATCCCGGGACCGTAAGGGTCATCATCGGCACAAAGTATCACGACCGCATCCTCGACGAAGAGGTATGGCTGCTGGTGAGTCCGATCCACCTCTGGTTCGTCAATGCCCATGCCCACGACTGTCCGGGAGAACGCCACCTGCCCGACTCCGCGGACTTCTGTTGCGATTACCAGTATCTCGTCTGGAAATACGCCGCTTTGCTGAGCACGACCGGCGGGTCGTTCGACGAAATCGAAATCAGCGAGTCCGAATGCGTAACCTGCTGGATGTCTTGCGTCTATGCCTGCACCACAATCGGTGACAACGTCACATTCGGGCGAAGCGTGTTTCGCGGCCCGGAGAATGTCGCCGTCAGCATCATCGGACACGAGCTCGTACACACGGTCGGCGTTCTCAACCAGGGAGAATGCGAAGCCTACACATGGGAAGTTGATCACGCCTGGGAAACCGGCATCACGAACCACGCACTCTACTTCGGAGACGTGCTCACTCACGCATCCGAAGAATGCCCATGACGCGACCGGAGCCTGAACTGGTTGACGCGGGACGACAGCATGGTTAGATGCGAGTGCGGACACTGAGGAGCAACTCATGAGACGACACCATTTCCTGCTCGCGGCGCTGGCGCTGGCGATCGGGGGCACGGCGTGTCGGGCGCAGGAGGGGGAGGCACACGGTTCGGGCGCATACGTTCCAGATCGGGCGCTGGCGCTCACCACCGCCGCAAGTGCCGGGGCCGCGAGTGCGACGAGAGGTTCTGCGGTCGCGCGCGTGCGCTGGCGCGGCAAGACGTACGACGCCGTCGAGGCGCTCCCATTGCTCGTTCGCGTCGTCTGCGACCCCGCCGCGACCACGCCACAACGCAACGCCGCCAGCGAGAAACTGCGCCGGGTCATGGGGCTGCCGGAGGCCAGTGCATACGTGGGCCGTCTGATGGGCGCGTACCTGCGCGAAGATGGCAGCGACGTCCAGTACGGCATTCTGATGTGCCTGGCCAGGAGCAATGATCGCGTCGTGCTCGGGTTTCTCGATCACGTCAATCGAAACACCGACGACCCCGTACGTCAGTTGCTCGCCGCCGGCGGACTGGCACGCTGGAACGCGCGATCGGGTGTTCGCCGGCTGATCGATCTGCTCGACGCGCGCAGCCGTCTCCCGCAACGCCCGGTCGGTGACGAGGCCCTCATCAAGCTCATGCACCTCACGAAACGCAAGGACTGGGGCTTCCCCGCAGAGACGTTGCGGTCCGAGCTGGCCGGCTGCGATTCCACCACCGCGTCACGAATCGCCCGGCAACGCTGGCGCGCGTGGTTCGCGGAAAACGAGTGGCGATTCCCCGTGGTTCCCCCCAAGCTGCAAGCCGACTGGCGAAAAGCCGCCGGACTCGCCCCTTCGAGGCGCACGCGCAGGCCGGGCGCCTGACCGGCATCGCGCCCGCGAGAACCGGGCCGGGCGCAGCGGTTTGCCGTTGGTGCCGAACACCCGGCCGGAGAGTCCAACGCCGCCTTCCCGCGCTGAGCCGCCCGGCGGTGTTTCACCGGCGGCCGGCGTCATGACGCGTGATAAGCGTGCGGCGCCGCAAGCCAACGGTCTGCACCGGCGCTCTTTCCGAACCACGTGGGCGCAACCGGGAATCGGCGGGCCGGCGCGGGTCGCCGGCTCGCTCATCGGGCTGCCCCAGAACCAGGAGAAGCTCGAACGCCGCCTTTGCGGTAGAGAATCAACTGTCCCTCGGTCACGTGCGTGGGGGCCCAGGTCTTGCCGCGGTTCTTGTTGATGTACGCATCCAGTTCGTACTCGATGCGCAGCGTGCGGTCCGGGCCGATCTGCGGCGTGGCGTCGATCTCCCACGGCCGCACGATATCGCCCGGCGCCCAGCCGGCCCGGTCGTATTTCCACGTCCCGCCCTGCGGCCGGCAGGGATTGAGGTAGTTGTCGGTCTTCCACAGGACGTTGCGGAACGCCTGGCCGTTGATCCGCAGCGTGCGGCCCAGCGGCATGAACTCGCCGGCGTTGTCGGTGTTGGGCGACATGCCGTGGCCCGTCACCACGAGGCGGACCTTGGCCGCGGCCGTTTGCGGATCGAGCTCGATCGTCCGCGGCACGTAGAAGTCCGAGACGGGTTTGTCCGGATTGCCGATTTCGGGGGCGCCCGACCACAGGTTGACCACGCGACAGGCCAGCAGGTCGGCCGGGCCGGGGTAGAAGTCGAACTGCACCGTCACGACCCAGCCTTCGCCCTGCGTGTGGCAGACCTGTTGGATTCTGCGCTTGCCGCGCAAGAGCGG
>CAYRXN010000202.1:0-8328 GCA_964428275.1 uncultured Planctomycetales bacterium
CCCACATTCTGGTCGTCCCCGGCCGCGGTTTCGGCCGTCCGGGGCACATCCGCATCAGCTTCTGCGTCGAGCGGGCCGTCATCGAACGCGCCCTGCCGGGATTCGAGGCCGCAATCGCAGGCAAGTAGGCGGCGCCCGACAGGAATCGCACAAGACGCAACGACGGCACGATTCCAGGCCCGTCAGCCAGCGCTGTGCCGCATGATTGCCCCGCCGCCGCCCGGCAATCGGGCGGTCTTTGCGAAAATCCGCCAGATTCCCGGAATTGCACACGTCCGTGGTCGGTTTGTGTGGATAAGGGTGTTTCGGGAGCCGGGGATGGTGTGTCTTCGCCGCTTCCGCCACCGCTGATCGAGGCCGGATTCCGGCAACCTCCTACCGAAAAGGACGCCAGACCCATGCGAACGTACCTCATCCCCACGCTGCTCGTAAGCCTCGCCGTTTCCGCTTCGGCCCAGACCACCCATCATGTGGATGTCGGCCCCGGGCTGGTGTTCACCCCCGCCGATGTCGTCATCGCCGTCGGTGACACGGTGGAGTGGACCTGGCAGGGCGGTTTCCACAACGTGGAATCGGGCATCGAAGGCATCCACGACGAACTGTTCCGCTCCGGCGAACCCACCTCCGTCACCGGTACGGTCTATTCGTTTACGTTCGACGCCGGCTTCGTCAACACAAACCCTGTGCCCGAAAATGTCTACAACTATTTCTGCGTCGTACACGCAGGCTTTGGCATGACCGGGACGGTCACGGTCATCACCTGTCCGGGCGATCTGGACGGCGACAACGCGATCGGGCTGTCCGATCTGGCCGTATTGCTGGCGAACTACAACAGCGGCGGCGCCGCCTACTCCGATGGCGATCTCGATCTCGATGGCGACGTCGATCTCTCCGATCTCGCCATCCTGCTCAGCGTGTACGGCACGAGCTGCGAATAGCCGCCGCATTTCGCGCGCGACCACGAACCGGCGGCGGGGCGTCCCCTACAGGCGTCTCGCCGTCGGCACGCCGAGCGTACTCAGCCCCCGGCGAACGCGCCGCGCCCACATCGTGAGTCCCACCGCAATCCCAGCTTGAACCACCAGCCCCAGCCCGCAAACCACCAGCGAACCGCGGGCGGCCGCGGCGAGCGTACCCACCGGCGAGATGGCAGACAGGTACCCGGCGTCGGGCCATCTGCCGCCCCCCAACTCGGTCACGACGAACTGGGCCAAACCCTCCAGCAACAGCGGCCCGCCCAGCAACACACCGACTCCCAGCGGAACCGCAATCCGCAGGCGCACGGAGAGCCCCAGAAGTGCGTAACAGAAGCAGAACATCCCCCAGAAGAACAGCGCGCACGCCAGCCACGACGCGATCAGACCCGCGGCAACCAGCCAGCCGGGCAGCGAGGGGTGAAGCGCGATTCGAAACTGCTGCATCAAGGCCATGCATGCGATCGTGCACACGGCCAACAGGGGCGGAACCAGCCGCACACGCGTCGCGGCGCGCGAACGTCTCCGCTCCAGCGCTCCGGCGGCGTCGAGTGCGTGCGCATCGGTGGCCGCCGCAACCAGCGGCAGAAGGGCGACAACGATGAACGCCGCCGTCGAGGCCAGCACCTGCGGCGTATCCGCGTCTTTCCAGGGAGGAAACATCCAGGCGTACGCCCCCGCGACCGCCATGCCCGCGACCAGCGTCAGTCCCCACGTCAGCAGCAGAATCATGCCCAGTCCCACCGAGAACACCGCGCGCTCGGGATGACGCAGTTTTGCGCAACAGGCCGCAAGAAAGATCAGAAAGTAGACAAACTGCAATCCGCTGGCGCTGAAGATCACCGCCGGGTTTCCGACCGCGGCGGACTTCGTGAACATGCCGACCAGCATGCCGCCGCTGAGCACTCCCGACAGAAGCGCCAGGCCCGGTATGAACATCACCGCCATCCAGCCGCCGAAAATGCCGATCAGGAGAATCAGCCCGACCAGGTTGGTCTTCCCCCCCGTCGCGATCGCCGTCAGCAACACCACCGCGCAGATCGCCGCGGCGAGAACGAGCATGCACCCGAGGGCCGTACCCCAACCGAGCAGCGTCACACCCAACCCCATCGACCCGCCCAGCCCGGGCGTCATGCCGTAGCGGGCGGCGAAATAGCTGCCGAACACCGCGCTGACGCCGCACAGCAGCAGCGCCAGGAACGGCGCCCCGGTGAGGTAGCCCAGAACGATCCGCAGGTTGCTCATGGGGGTCAGCCGGTGCGACTCCATCATGCCGCTCTCGAAATCGCGCTGCACGGAACGGCGAATCGCCGACGGCGCCAGCAGGAGCAGGAAGATCGCCTGCGCCGCGGTCATGATGCTCAACCAGGTGGCGTAGATCTGCGGATGGTCCCGCCTGGACGAGAGGTAAAGACTCAGTCCCGCGAAAAAGAGGATGGCGGTCGCGTACGCGACGGGCACGAGCACGACGGTCCGGGTGCTGCCGCCGATTCTCAAGTGCAGCCAGAATAGCGGGTTGCGTGTCATGGCCTCAGTCCACCTGCCGGATGCCTGTTCGCAGATAGGCTTGTTCGAGATCGGGCTCGAGCGCGCGGAACTCCGCCACGGGCAGGCCGGCGGCAATCAATTCGCGCAACAGACGCGCCGCCGCCTGCTGGTCGCTGTCGTATTCCAGCGTGATGCGGTCGCCGTCGAAATCGAGCCGGGACAAGCCCTCGTCGCGGCGCAACGCTTCGAGCCGCTTGGCCAGATCGCCGATGCGCTCGGCGAGCCGGACGTGATAGATGCAACGCAGACCGCTGGCGCTGCCGGCGACCTCGGCGACCGTTCCGCAGCGCAACAAGCGGCCGTGCCCCATGATCGCAATGTGCGTACAGTATTCAGCCAGGTCCGCCAGAATGTGCGACGAAACGATGATCGCCTTGCCCTGATCGCGCAGGGACGCAAGCAGTTGGCGAAACTCGATCCGCCCGGCGGGGTCCAGGCCGGCCGCCGGCTCGTCCATCAGAATGACGTGCGGATCAGGCAGCAGTGTGCGGGCGACCGCCAGCCGCTGCCGCATGCCGCGTGAGAGTCCGCGGATGCGCTCGTGTTTCTTGTCCGCAAGCCAGAGCCGCTCGAGCCAGTGGTCGATCCGTTCGCGGACGGTCGGCTGCGTCAGACCGTAGCAACGGCCGATGAACTGGAGAAACTGCTCGACCGTCAGCGAGGGGTACAGGCCGGGCGTGTCCGGTGTAAAACCCAAATGATGGTTGACCTGTTCGGCGTGCCGAAATACATCCTCGCCAAGCAGACGAACGCGGCCGGTGGTCACGGGCTGGAGTCCGGCAGCGGCCCGAAGTGTCGTCGTCTTGCCCGCCCCATTCGGCCCGATCAGACCCAACAGGTCTCCGCCGGCCAGATCGAGCGACAGGTCGTCCACGGCAACCAGGCGACCGAAGACCACCCGCAAGTGTTCGATGCTCAGCAGTGTTTGCGACATCTTTGCCCTCGGGCCCCTCGTCGCGACGAACTTCGCGGGCTATCATCATGCTTTATTCGCAGCGGCTCAAGCAATATTCGCTGCGGCGGCCGGCGATTCATCGCGACTGGCATCAGGAGTACGATGCGTGCAGTTCCAACAGCCCAACCAGGGTTTCGGCGGAATGTGGCTGGCGCCCGCCTTCTTCGGCGTCGCGCTGGTACTGTTCGGCGTGCTGATTCTCTTGTTTCCGCGCCTGCTCGCATTGATCGTGGCGGGCGTGCTCATCACCGCCGGTGCCTCCCTGCTCGGCATCGCCTGGGCCATGCGTGGTCGCGTGGTCTACCGACGTTTCGACGACGATGAGGATGCCCTCTAGACGCGACGCACGGCGCGAGGCGTTCGACACAAGTCCGGCGGCCGGCGGCCACGATCACCCACCGGCCGCGCGCGATCATGCCGCACACCGCGCGGGCCTGCCCCTGTTCCGCACGCCGCTTCCCTGCCGTCGAGGCCACGCCGCGCGGGGGCGGCGGGCGAGCCGATTATCATATGGGTAGCGCGCCACGCACGACCACGGAGAACCCCGCATGAATACGCCTCGTCTGCCCGCGCTGGTCGCCGCGCTGCCCTGCTTCCTGTTCGCGGTTGCGGCCGCCTCCTCGGAGCCTCCGAGCGCATCCCGCCCCCGGGCGGCACGTTCGCCAACCGCCGACGCCCGCGAGCAATCCGCGGCACTCGAACGTCTGTTCGAGCAACTCGGCGACGACGACTGCGCCGTACGCGAGGCGGCGACCCGGGCGCTGTTCATGCACGACGAGTCGATCCTCCCGCGCTTGCGCGCCCGGCTGGCAGAGGAACCCGACCCCGAGGTACGGCACCGGCTGCGATTTGTCATCGAGAACCTGGTGATTCCACAAAGCGCCGTGCTCGTGCTGCGCGCGGCCCCCGGTTGCGGCTTGCAGCCGGGTGACGTCATCACGCACATCGGATCGCAACGGCTGCGCAGCCAGGCCGAATTGCGCCGGCGTCTGGCGGAGCCCGGCGGGCGTCTCCTGCTGCGCGTGCGTGACGCCGATGGGCCGCGCGTCGTGGGGCCGATCGACCCGACCGGGCTCCAGGCGCTGGCGGACTTCGTTCTGCCGCGCGGACCGCGCGTGGCGCAGATCGTGCGTCTCTATGCCGACGGGTACGCGGAGCGAGCTTACGCACTGCTCAACGCCGCGGATGGGCCGATCCCCGAGAACGAACTGCCCACGCCGTTGCGCGCCCGGATCGCGTACACGTCCGGCTCGGAGTCCGTGGCGCGCAAGCTGCTGGAAGGGCACGCCGCCCTGGTCCGCGCGACCGGTGAGGACTGGACCAGCCCGTCGTTCTTCGATCTCAGCGGACCGGGCAAGGCACCGTTCCACCTCGAGTGGATTCTGGCCAAACGGTCGCAGCCACAGGTCTTCATGACTCAAAACGACCCCGACCTGCGCGTCCAGCGCATCCTCATGCCGGCCAACCGCTTCGCCGATGCTTTCGTCGCCGCGGCCGGCTACTGGCGACTGTTGTTTCACGGCCAAACCCCGCAAGACGCCAGCACGGTCCACATCGCCGGAAACGAGCTGGCGGTCGCGGCGTGGATGCTCTGCGCCCTCGACCTGCGTTCAGAATGCTGCCGGTTGATCGAACCCCGCAGCATCATCCTGCGCCGTCCGCAGACGGCGATCCACAAGTGGGTCCGCGTTGAAACCGATGCGTGGCTGGCGTTCTTCGCCGGCGACGCGCGGGGCGCCGTCGATGGATTCTACGACGACGCCCTCGCCATCCTGCAACGTCCGCCGCGGCCCGACGATCGGCGCCTGGTGATCCGCAATCCGCAAGTCGCGGCCCGAATCGCGTTTTTTCTCTACCAGCTTCCGAACGACAGGCGGGTCGCAGCGACGCTCGATGCGGTCAACCAGCCAGGACACCCGGCCCTGGCAACGTATCTCGACTGGATGCTGCGCGCGCTCGACGCGCACAACCAACCCGCGGTGCGCCGCGACTTGCAGGCGGCGTTGCCCAACGTACCCGATGATCACGCGCCGGCGGTCGCGCTGGCGGTCGCCCTGCTGGAATACGTGCAACCCCGGCCCGACCTGGGCGTGCTCCATGCCGCCCGTGTCCGCGCCGCGGCCGGCGATGCCGAATCCACGACGACCCGGATCGACGCGCTGCGGCTGCTCGCGGAGCGCCACGCCGCCGAGGCGCTCGCACTGTTGGCGCCGCACAGGCGCGCGGCCGGCCTCGGCGTCCTCTGGCACACGGCGGCCTTCCTCGCCAGCCCACCGGAAGCGGCCGCCGGCCACAACATGCTGACAGACGTGCTGCTGGCGGTCCCCCTGGGGCACGACGGGCACCAGTGGGTCGTGCTGACGCGAACGCACCGTCTGCTGCGTTTCGACGCGCAGGCGGGCACGCTCGCGGCGATCCCAGCACCGTCACCGAGCTGGTTCCCGGGGCCGCGCAACGCGCCGTGGCTGGGCCGCGACGAGCGCAGCGGGCGCGTGTGGGTCTACGGTCGCCGGCGTGTTTTCGAGATTCCCCGAAATCGCGGCGGCGCAGCGGTCCGGCTGAACATACGCACCGAGGACATTCCGGCATTCGACCGGCTCGTCGGCCCGCATTTCGCTGCGCTGGCCGAAGCGCTGGCGTCCGCACCGGCGCCGGCGGGCGAACGCGGCGAATTCCTGCGCAGCGAGGTCCGGTCGCACGCGGAATTCTGCGCCGACCCCGACCTGCCGGAGATCGGTGTGATCCGTCCATTGCCGCGCCGCCCGCGTTTTGTCCACGTAGCGCTGCGCAGCGGTCCTCACCTGCTCATCGACACGCAACGCGGCCGGGCGTGGACTTCACGCTGGCTGGCCGAGGCGGCGGAACTCCGGCGTCCGCCTGCGTTCTGCGCCCAGGCGATCGACGCTGCGGCCGACGGCCCGCCCATCCTGATCCTGCTGAGCGACCAGGGCGTGCTGCGCTTCGAGCCGGATGCCGGCACGCTGCGACGCATCGCCCTTCCCGGTCCGGAGCCCTACCCGAACATGATTCCCGAGTCGGTCCCCTACGAGCGCCGCGATCCGCGGTGGGTGTACTGCGCCCGGCTTCCGGAAGACGGCGGAGGCGTCTACCGCATCGCGCTGGCCGACGGCGGCGTCGAGCAGATGGACATGGTCAACGAAGCCCTGCCGCCCTACTTCTACGCCATGTTGTCGCGAGCGGAAATCCGGCGGCGACTCGATGCCCGGCTCGAAGCCGAAGACCTGCCACCACTCGAGGCATTCGTGCGTGAGGCGAGCGAGGCTGTGCGGGCCTGGCAAAAAGCCGCTGGCGTGCGCTGAAACCCCGTTGCGTCCGGGCGGCCTACGGCGTTCGCCGGCCGGCAGCGCCGGCCACCAGACCGATCTTTGTCCGCAGGGCCGCGACGGCTCCGGGCAGTTGCGCAGCCATGTCCTTCCACCGGCACTCCATCGAGATCCGCCCGCGATACCCGATGTCGCGCAGCGCGCTGAGATACGGTGCCAGATCGTCCCCACCCGCGGCCGGCGGCGTGCGGTCCTTCTGCGCGATGTGCACGTGGTGAAGCAAGTCGCCGACGTGGCGGATATGCTCCGGCGGTTCGTTCTCACACGCCATGTGGAAGCAGTCCGCCAGCAGCCGGATGTTCGGATGGTTCACCGCCCGGACGATCCGCGCCCCGTGCGCCACCGTCCGGATGAACGGCGTCTCCCTTTTTCGCAGCGGTTCGAGTACCACCGTCACGCCGTGCGGTTCGGCCAGCGGTCCCATTCTCCTCAACAGCGCCGTGAACTGTGCTTCCGCCTTCCTCAGCGGGAACCCCTCCGGCGGCGTGCGCGCCGCCCCCGACCCGAAGACGATCACGTCGATACCAACCTGCCTCGCCCGCGCAAACGCTGTTGCGGCATAACGCAGGACCGCTTCATGGTTGGCCGCCGGCCCGGTGCACCTGAGCGCCCGCGGCAGAAAGCCGTTGGCACTGCGGATCGGCAAGATGCACTTCCTGGCAACCGCGAGATTGGGGGCGAACCGCGCGTTGGGCTTGTCCGGCATCAGGAACCACCGCGCGACGACTTCGACGTAATCCACGCCACATCGTTTGAGCAGCTTCGCGTTCCCGGGCGAGGTGCATACGCCGATGGGCGGATCGAACTGCGACGGTCTCGGCAGCGCATCACCGCCGAGCGAGGACCGCCGGCCGGAAACCTGCCCCCCCGCGACCTCGGCCGCGCCCGGTACCGCCAGGGCGGCCGCGGCCAGGCCCGTAATCCGCAGGAACTCCCTCCGGGTGGGTTCAGACGCGACGGTACGCGCTCGACCGCGACCGACCGCAAGGGCGTCGATACCGACAGACCGCTCCGGCCCGACCGCGGCGCCGATTCGAACACCCTGTCTGGAATCACGGCTCATCAGACGCTCGACCAGATGCGGTCCGGCTCCCCGAGGGCCCCCGCGCGGGGGCACTCGACGACAGCCGGCGCGCCCCCGCGCCACGCGAGACGCTCGCGGGGCGATGCAAAGGCACGCCGCGCAGAGTGTACCACGATCGACCGCGCGCCGATCAGTACCCGCGTCCCGGACTGGCCGCCGCGGCGAGCGAGAGCATCAGGAACGCCACCCGCTGTTGCTGGACGCCGGGACGGTCCGAGGGCGAGAACAGCGCCGCGTTGCGCAGGGTCCGCAGCGCGCGCCACGCGCGGCGCTCGAGCGACTCGTCACCCGACCGGTGCGCCCAGGTGAACATGTGTCCGGGCAGGCCGTAGTATTTGGCGTACCACCATGCGTCGTAGCCGCACGTTCCGCGCTCGGCCGGATGAGACTCGATCCATTCCATGATCGTCCGGATCCGCCGTT
>CAYRXN010000203.1:0-4512 GCA_964428275.1 uncultured Planctomycetales bacterium
TGATCTCACGCAGCATGCTCTGGTCCGGGTAGAGCGAGCCGACGTCGAGCCGCTCCTGCGAGACACAGTCGGCCACGGTGCGCGCCGCGATCGAGAAGAACAGGTCCGGGATCTCGCGGGTCTCGGAGACGATCGCGCCCAGGCCGACGCCGGGGAACACGAAGACGTTGTTGCCCTGGCCGGGCTCGAAGCGCCGCCCCTTGTACTCGACGGGCGCGAACGGGCTGCCGGTGGCGATGATGGCGCGCCCGTCGGTCCACTCGTAGACCTCGCGCGGGCGGCACTCGCACTTGGAGGTCGGGTTGCTCAGCGCGAAGATCACCGGGCGTTCGACGTGCCGGGCCATCTCGCGGATGATTTCCTCGCTGAACACGCCGGGAGTGGCGGTCGTGCCGACGAGCATGGTCGGCTTGACGTGCCTGATGACCTCCAGCAGGTCGTGGCGGCCTTCGGGGGCAAAGCCGTAGTGCTCCATCTCCTCGTTGTCGAGCGCGAACTCCTTCTTGTGCGGGTCGGTGATCATGCGGCCTTCGTAGAGCAGGCCGCGGGAATCGAGCACGACCTGGGCCCGGTGGACCTTTTTCTCGTCGCCGCACTCGTGCAGCATCGTGGTGCGCACGAGCCGGGCGATGCCGACGCCGGCGGCGCCGCCGCCGAGGTAGACGATGCGCTGGTCTTCGAGTTTGCCGCCGACGATCCGCAGGGCGGAAAACATGCCGGCGAGCACGATGCTGGCGGTGCCCTGGATGTCGTCGTTGAAGCAGGGGATGCGCTTCTTGTAGCGGTCGAGCACCATGAAGGCGATGTTCTTGTGGAAGTCTTCCCACTGGATCACGGCGTGGGGGAAGACCTGGCGGACGCCTTCGACGAAACGCTCGATGAACTGGTCGTAGGCCTCGCCGCGCAGCCGCCGGTGGCGATAGCCGAAGTAGTAGGGGTCGTTGAGCAGGTCGGCGTTGTTGGTGCCGACGTCGAGGCTGATCGGCAGCGTGTAGCGCGGGTGGATACCGGCGCCGGCGCAGTAGAGCGCCATCTTGCCGACGGGGATGCCCAGTCCGCCGGCACCCTGGTCGCCGAGGCCGAGGATGCGTTCGTTGTCGGTGACGACGATCAGCCGCACGTCCTGGAACGGAGCGTTGCGCAGGATTTCGGGGATGCGGTCGGCGTCGTCGGGGGTGAGCCACAGCCCGCGCGAGTCGCGGAAGATGTGGCTGTACTTCTGGCAGGCGAGCCCGACCGTCGGCGTGTAGACGATCGGCATGAGTTCGTTCATGTTCTCGACGAGCACGCGGTAGAAGAGCGTCTCGTTGCGGTTCTGGAGCGAGGCCAGGCCGATGAACTTCTCGAGGTCGTCACGCTTGGCGTGCAGGTGTTCGATCTCGAGCGCCGCCTGTTCCTCGATGCTGAGCGTCGTGTGGGGCAGGAGTCCGCGCAGGTGGAGGCGGTCGCGCTCCTCCTCCGTAAAGGCGGTCCCTTTGTTGAACATCGGGTGCTGCAACAGCTCGTAGCCGTCGTAGGAAACCCGAATCTTGTTCGGCGTGCTGATTGCGCCCTTCGGCTTGGCTGCCATGACCGAAATCTCCCATGTTCGGGAAGGTGTGTGGTTTCGCGTGTCCGCTCGACTCGGAGCGATCAACGGTTTGCCCGACGAAGAATCCCCTGGTTTTCCGCGCTGGGCCCGGCGGACCGGCGCAACCCCGAAACGCGTGACCCGCGCCTGGCGTCTGCCGAGCGGTGACAACACGTTACCATGCGTGCAAGAACGGTGCCACAACGGCGCCCCGGGAGGGAACCCGCGGTCCCGGCGACGGGCCGGCTTCGCGGGCGCTGCACGCACGGAACATGGCCAGACCCCATGCGGCGGTCGGCCGTTGCCGGCGCGCTGCGCGAAAATCCGCAGATCGGGGGACTTTGCCCAGATGGACCGCCGGCCGAGTCGCTCTGCCGATCAGCCCGGCAGGACGCACGCGGCGCGTCGTTTGCATGGAAACGCACCGAACCATAGCAGTGGGGCTCGCGTCGGTGGGGTGGCCAGCCGTAGCGACGCTGCCGGTTCTCTTGCGTTCACCCTGTTCTTGCGTTTGAGCATCCGGGCCCCGCGCCGCGACGAGGAGTCCGATCGGTGAACCCCTCATCGTCCCGCATCGTTCTCATCGACGACGACCCCGACATGCACCACGCGGTGCGCCTGATGCTCGAACCGATGGGCTACCAGGTCGATTGCTTTCTCACGGGGGCGTCGGGGTTGGAGGCGATTCGGCGCGAGCCGCCCGGCCTGATCCTGCTCGATATCATGCTGGCGTCGCCGACCGAGGGGATCGAGCTGGCGGCGACCCTGCGACGTGATCCGCAACTTGCGCCGATACCGATCGTTATGATCTCTTCGGTCGATCCCGACGTGGCGCGCGACCTGGCGCGTCAGGGGGGCGTGGACGATCTGCCGGCGGACCGGTTCCTGGAAAAGCCGCTGACACCCGCGACGCTGCTGTCGGCGGTCCGCGACGTCTTGCAGCCGCAGGGAGAGCCCGGATGAACGCGTCCGATCGCAACGGCCCGCCGGGCGGCACGCTCGAGTTCGGTTCGGATGAGCACTCGCGCGCCAGCGCGCTGGTGACCATGGTGCGGCTGCACTGGTTCATCCGGCTGCGGTGGTTGTTCCTCGCCGGGGCGGTCGCGGTGTTGGCGTTCGAGCGGTTCGCGATCCCCGGAACGCGGCGGCCGATGGGACTGGCGCTGGTGCTGGGCGCGCTGGGCGTCGTGAACCTGTGCTGGATGCTGCTGTCGTACGTCCTGCTGCGGCAGTTCCAGGACCACGTGCCGCTGCGGTGCGGCCGGTTTTGCCGGGTCGAGATTCTCGCCAACGCCCAGGTGGCGATCGACCTGTTCCTGCTGACGTGCATCCTGCACTTCGTCGGCGGGGTCGAGAGCCCGCTGGCGATGTTCTACCTGTTTCATGTCGCGATCGTCTCGCTGTTGTTGCCCTGGTGGGAGGCGGTGGCGCACGCGTGCTGGGCGCTGCTGCTGTACGCGTCGCTGGTCATCAGCGAGCTGCAGGGCTGGCTGACGCCCCACTACGACTTCCTGCCCAAACACCAGCCGGGACTCTACGACGAGCCCGAATACGTCATCGCGTCGCTGCTGGTCGTCGCGTGCGGCATCTTCGGCACGCTCTATTTCACGCTCCAGATCGCGCAGCGGCTCGAACGGCGCGACGCCGCGCTGCGCAAGGCCAACGCGGCCCTGCGGCAGTCGCAGATCGCGATCCAGGACTTGCAGCGCCGCCGATCGCGGTTCATGCAGACCGCGGCCCATCAGCTCAAGAGCCCGCTGGCGGTGATCCAGACGCTGACCGAACTGATCCGCTGCCGCATCGTCCCGCCGGAAGCGGTTCCGGGCACGTGCGAGAAGATCATCAACCGTTGCCAGGAGGGTATCGCCCAGGTGAGCGAGCTGCTCACGCTGGCCCGCGTGCAGGAGGCCGACCCGGCTCGGCACGCGGCGGCCGAGGCGGACGTGCGCGAGGTCGTCCGGCAGTTGTGCGAGCGCTTCGGGCCCGTGGCCCAGAAGAAGGACGTTGATCTTTCCTGCAAGATGCCGTCGTCCGGAGAGCTTCGGGTCCGGGTCGAGCCGCGCGATCTTGCCGATTGCCTGGGCAACCTGATCGAGAACGCCATCAAGTACACGCCGGGGCCGGGAAAGGTGGACGTGACCGTGACGACCACCACCCAGCCCGACGGCTCGGGCAGCGTCACGATCGAGGTCGCCGACACCGGCATCGGCATCAGCCCGAACATCCTGAAACCCCAGGATGGCGAGGAAGGGCACGAGGCCGTGTTCGACGCCTTTCGGCGGGGGGACAACGCCATCGCCGCGGGAATCCCCGGCACGGGGCTGGGGCTGTCGATCGTTCAGGAAATCGTCGAGCAGGCGGGAGGGCGCATTCGCGTAAAGTCGCGTCCGAACGAGGGTTCCAGTTTTTCGGTGACGTTTCCGACGTGCGGGACGGGGCCGGCCGAGCCGCAGATTCGCGACACGCGCGCCAGCGTCGTGGTGGTCGAGCCGCCGGAAGGGCCGGCCAGCGGCGACGGGGCATAGCGTCCAAAGGTAGACTCGCATTCTTGGGACGCTAAGAGCGCCTATCAATATCCCGTGCGATAGAGCTCTCGCTTGTCGACTGGCCCGCCTGAGGGTGGCTCCCAAGATAGTGCTGTTAGGGCCTCCAGGTCACCTGACTACCGGCTGGAAGCCGGTACCACAGAGTAAGAGCGCCCATCAATACCCCGTGCGATAGAGCGCTCGCTTGTCGATTGGCCCGCCTGAGGGTGGCTCCCAAGATAGTGCTGTGAGGGCCTCCAGGTCACCTGACTACCGGCTGGAAGCCGGTACCACAGAGTAAGAGCGCCTGTCAATACCCCGTGCGATAGAGCTCTCGCTTGTCGACTGGCCCGCCTGAGAGTGGCCCCCAAGGCAGTTCTGTTACTAAGTACACGCCGCAAGAAGGACTGGTTTTGG
>CAYRXN010000204.1:0-9928 GCA_964428275.1 uncultured Planctomycetales bacterium
CCCGCACCAGCCCTACGACCCGCCGCCGCCGTATGCCACCATGTACGGTCCCGGCGCGATCCCCATGCGCGACCATCCGGCGCTCGTCGCCGGCCGGGGCCACCCGCGCGGATACCTGCGCTACCTGCGCCGGTATGCCGGTGAGGTTTCGTACATGGACGCGCAAATCGGCCGGCTGCTCGACGGGCTCCGGCAGCGCGGCGTGCTCGACGAGGCGCTGGTCGTCGTCACCTCCGACCACGGCGAAGTGCTCCGGCCCGATGCCGCCCACCCGCTCGACCACGGCTGGACGACCTACCAGGCGGATGTGCACGCCGTGTGCATCATCCGCCCGCCGCACGGGCGCGACGGCGTGCGGCTCGATCTTCCCGCCGCGAGCATCGACATCCTGCCGACGGTCCTGAACTACCTGCATCTGCCGATCCCGCAGCGGGTCGAGGGCCGCGCGCTCGACCTCGCGCGGCTGGCCGGGATTCCCCGCGACCGCGTGCGCTTCGGCGAGGCGACCAAGCCGTGGAACGTGGAAGGCGGTGCGGCGTGGTACAACGATCCCAAGCCGCGTTGCGTGCGCGTCGGGCCATACAAGTACGTCGTGTCGGAGTATCAGGGCCGCGAGGAACTCTACGATCTGGCGGTCGACCCGCACGAGCGGCGAAACCTGCTCGCGGCGCTGCGGCCGGAGGATGCGCAGCGCGTCGCCGCCCTGCGCGCCCGGCTCCAGCAGTGGACGGCGGCTGCCCGCCCGCTGCCGGCCCACTTCGACCGCGCGTTTCAAAACGATACGATCCGCCGGCTCAAGTCGCTGGGCTATCTCGGCGGCGAAGATTCGGCCCAGTCGCAGCCCGGCGGCGGTACGCCCTGAGTGAAGCTGCCGGCCGGTGTGCCGGGCGTGAGGCGCCGTCCACAGGAGAGTCGTGCCAATGTCCACGCGAACGCTTGGTTTGTCCGACGAACTGCACACCTACCTGATCAACGAGACGATGCGCGAGCCGGATGTGCTCCGCCGTCTG
Organism: uncultured Planctomycetales bacterium; assembly: GCA_964428275.1. Classification (GTDB taxonomy): domain Bacteria; phylum Planctomycetota; class Phycisphaerae; order UBA1845; family Fen-1342; genus JALSRY01. The sequence continues at coordinate 1,011 of CAYRXN010000204.1, forward strand.
CGCGAGGAGACCGCCGGTCTCGAGCGGGCCACGATGCAGATCTCGCCCGAACAGGGACGTTTCATGATGCTGCTCGTCCAGATGCTCGACTGCCGGCGGGCGATCGAGATCGGCACGTTCACCGGCTACAGCGCCCTGTGCGTCGCCAGCGCGATGCCCGCCGACGGGCGGCTGATCGCCTGCGATGTGAGCGCGGAGTGGACCGCCATCGCCCGGCGGTACTGGGCGCAGGCCGGCCTCGCGGACAGGATCGAGCTGCGTCTTGCTCCCGCGACCGAGACGCTCGACGCGCTGTTGCGGGAAGGTGCCGCGGGCACGTTCGATTTCGCCTTTATCGACGCGGACAAGCCCAACCTGCCGGTGTACTACGAGAAGTGCGTGGAGCTGATGCGGCCGGGCGGACTCGTTGCGGTGGACAACGCGTTCTGGAAAGGCGAAGTCGCCAACCCCGCGGCGAACGACGAGAACACCGGCACGATTCGCAACCTCACGTTCCGCGCCCGCGACGACGAGCGCGTGTTCTCGTGCGTCGTCCCGATCGGCGACGGCCTGCTGCTGGCGCGCAAGAGGTGAAGCGCAAAGCGCTGAGGCGGCGGTGAGAGAGGAAGGCCACCAGGCGACGGGGAACCGGAGGCGGTTCGCGCCGGACGCCGCGGGCGAGCCGTGTCCGCCGCGTTGCCCCGGCCCGAAGGGTGGCCCGGGCGTCGCGCTTGTGTGCCGGCGGGCACGCAGGTTCTGAACGCACTGGATCTGTCGCCCGAATCGTTGCGCGCCGGTGGGGGAGATTTTCGATTGCAAAACGGAAACACGCGTCGCTAGACTCGTAACCTGAGAACCCCGCGTTCGGGGAGGAAGGATGGTCGCGATGAGACGTGTGGTGCTGTTGGTCCTGGGAGGCTGCTGCGTCCTCCAGGCGTCGGCGGAGCCGTGGCGGTTCATGGTTGCCGGCGACAGTCGGGGCAGCGACAACGGAGTGAACACAACCATTCTGGGGGAAATCGCGGACGAGGCCCTGGCCTGGGACGTGGCCTTCTTTCTGTTCACCGGCGACCTCGTCAACGGTCAGACCAATCAGGCTGCGCTGGAAAGCCAGTTCCTCACGTGGCGCGATACGCTCCAGCCGCTCTACGATGCGGGGATCGGGGTGTACCCGGTCCGGGGTAATCACGACGTGGGCGATCCGCCGGGGCTGACCGCATGGAACAACGTGTTTTCGGGGGGCTACGCGCTGCCGCAAAACGGACCGGCCGGAGAAGTCAACATCACCTTCTCGTTCGAGCACGAAAACGCGCTCATCGTGGGACTCGACGAGTACGTGCTGCGCCATCGCGTCAACCAGAGCTGGCTCGATCAGCAGCTCGATGACAACCAGCGGGTTCACGTGTTCGTGTTCGGCCACGAGGCGGCGTTCTCGGTGCTGCACTCGGATTGCCTCGACGACTACGCCTCGGCGCGCAATACGTTCGTGGACAGCATCGTCGATGCCCGCGGACGAACCTATTTCTGTGCGCATGACCATTTCTATGACCACGCCGTTGCCGACGACGACCACAAGCCGAGCAACGATCTCCATCAGTTCCTGGCGGGAACGGCCGGAGCGCCGCTCTACGACTGGGACGGTAACTACCTGGGCAACAACAGTCCGTACACCGTGACGAATGCCTACCACAGCCGGGCATACGGCTACCTGTTGGTCGAGGTGGACGATATCACGGTGACGCTGCGGTTCATGCAGCGCAGCGGGGCCGGCCACTACGTGCCGGTCGAGGAATGGTCATACCAGCCCGTCTGGCCCTGCCGCGGTGACCTGGACCGGGATTACGCGGTCGGGCTGTCGGATCTGGCGATTCTCCTGGGACACTATGGGGAGAGCGATGCCGGCTACTACGACGGCGACCTCGACGGTGACGGCGATGTGGACCTGGCCGACTTGTCGTTGATGCTGGCCTACTACGGGCAGAGTTGCTGAACCCGTCGGGACTGGCCCGCGTTCGGTCACGCTCCCCGGGGCCAGGTGGCACGCGACGTCGCCGGGTTGCCGGGTGGCCGGCCGGGGCCACGCCCAGGCGGCAGCGCGGCCATGCGTTCCGGCACGACGGACGTGTGCGTGGGCGCGTCTGACCCGCCTCAGTCGCGCACGGCGAAGCGCAGAATCGCCAGAATGGCCTTGACGCCGTCTTTCCAGGTGATTTTCTTGCCTTCCTCGTACGATCGGCCGGAATAGCTGATGCCGACCTCGTAGATTCGCCAGCGTCCGCGGGCGATTTTCGCGGTCACTTCGGGCTCGACGCCGAAGCGGTTGCTCTTGATCGTGATGCTCTTGATGACCTCGGCCCGGAAGACCTTGTAGCAGGTTTCCATGTCGGTCAGGTTGAGGTCGGTGAACATGTTGGACAGCAGGGTGAGGAAGCGGTTGCCGACGCTGTGCCAGAAGTACAGCACGCGGTGTTCGGCGCCGCCGACGAAGCGCGAGCCGTAGACCACGTCGGCCCGGCCGTCGAGGATGGGTTTGAGGAGTTTGGGGTAGTCCTCGGGGCTGTACTCGAGGTCGGCGTCCTGAACGATGATGATGTCGCCGGCAGCTTCGCGAAAGCCGGTGCGGAGTGCGGCTCCCTTGCCCTGGTTGCGCTCGTGGAGCAGCACGCGGAAGGTCGCGCCGGGAAACTCGTCGGAGAGTTTGGGGTAGAGTTCGCGTGTGCCGTCGGTCGAGAAGTCGTCGATCAGCACGATCTCGCGTTCGAGGTCGATCGGGGCGGCGAGCACGCGGCGGATGATCTCGAACAGCGTTTCGCGTTCGTTGTACACGGGAATTACGACGGACAGAAGCATCGGTGCCAGAATCCCTCAACAGGAAGCCGTGGCCAGCAGCAGGCGGTGGGCCGGCGCCAGCGCGGTGGCGGTCGCTTCGCGGATCTGCGCGCGCAGTGTGCGAATCGGCAAACGCCACAGACGCCGCGCCAGCGGCGAGGCGTCCTCAAGACGGTCGCAGGTTTCCGCGAAGGCGTCAAGCAGGCGGCGTTCCTCTTGCCGCCGATCGAAGTTCGGTCGGCGGAACTCCTCCCACGTATCGAGCAGCACCGGCAGCATGGGAGCATCGGCACGGTCGGTCCAGTTCAGCCCGGCGAACACGAGCAGGGCGGCCGATTCGAGTGCCGGTTCGATGTGGTACGCGAGCATCATGTGCCGCACGCCGCAGGCCCGCTGTCCGCGGTCGAAGCACAGGCACCCCAACAGGTAGTGGGCCAGGGCGCACCGCGGCTCACGTTGCAGGTGTTGCCGGAGTCGGCGGCACAGGTCGGCGACCGGTTGTCGCGCCCACCAACTCGCCAGTTTTTCGGGTGTGCATCCGTCCATGGAACCTGACCGCGCCAGCGAAAGGCCCAAATCTTATCGGCACGCTAAATCCCGCGTCCGCAATCGTCAACTGCTATCGGAAGTTTCTGTTGCGGGGCAACACTCCCCGGCTGTCGGCCGGTTGCCGGTCGCGTGGGACCGCGCCGGGCAGGCCGGGGGTTGTTTTCGCGGGCCGATGGCCTATACTTGAGTGCCTGACTCGTGGCAAGTCATTTCGTGACAACGTGTTTCGTTGACGCGCCACCTACCGCCTCTTCATAAGCAGTACACCCAATCATGCCTGAATCGGACATCGCCGTAGAACCCAAGAAAGAGCAACAGGTCGGCTTCGACTCCCTGGGGTTGAGCGACGCGCTTCTCGACGCCGTGCGCCGAGCCGGTTTCGAGACCCCCACGGACATTCAACGCGAGCTGATCCCCCATGCGCTTGCCGGTCGCGACTGCATGGGCCAGGCTCGGACCGGCACCGGAAAAACGGCCGCGTTCGCACTGCCCATGCTCGAACGGATCGAGCCGGGCGCCGGCGTACAGGGGCTCGTGCTCGTGCCGACGCGCGAGCTGGCGCTCCAGGTCGACGAACACGTGCGGACACTCGGCGTCACCCGGCCGCTCAAGACGCTGCTCGCTTATGGCGGCACCAAGGTCCGCCACAACCTCCAGCGGCTGCGCGGCAACCGCGAAATCGTGATCGGAACTCCCGGACGCATTCTCGACCTGATCCGCCGCGGCGCGCTCGATCTGTCCAGGATTCGCATCGCGGTCCTGGACGAAGTGGACCGCATGCTCGACATCGGTTTCCGCGACGACATCCGGCGGATCCTCAGGCAGATCAAGCACAAGCACCAGACGGTCTTCGTCTCCGCGACGATCGACGAAGCGATTCGCCGGCTCGCGCGGTCGTTCATGCACGATCCGATCGAGATCAACGTCTCGGAAGACAAGCTGACGGTGGACGAGATCCAGCAGGATTTCGTGTCCGTCGATCCGCGTGACAAGTACGCCACGCTGCTGGGGTTCCTGCGCGATGAGAATCCCCGGCTCGCGATCGTCTTCACCAACACCCGCCACCAGGCGCGCCGCGTCGCCAAGCGGCTCAAGGAAGACGGCATTCGCTGCCTGGAGATTCACGGCGACTTGCAGCAGCGCCGCCGCGAGGAGGTGCTCAAGCGATTCCGTGCCGCGCGGATTCAGGTGCTCGTCGCGACCGACCTGGCCTCGCGCGGGATCGACGTGATGGAAGTCTCGCACATCGTGAACTTCGACATCCCGGAGGATCCGTCGATCTACGTCCATCGCATCGGGCGAACCGCGCGCATGGGTCAGAGCGGCTACGCCCTGACGTTCGTGACGCGCGAGCAGGGCAAGTACCTGACCGAGATCGAGAAGCTCATCAACATGGAGCTTCGGCGGCACGATGCCCCGTGGGTCGTCAAACGCGAGCCGGAGCCCGGGCCGCAGCCCGCGCCCGAGGCCGCCCCGGACGAGCCTCCCGTCCCGACCCGCTGGAAACAGACCGTCAAACCCGATGAGTCGCTGGAAGAGAAAGGGCTCAAGCCTGTGCCGAAGACGCTTGGCGGTCGTTTCCGCTCGGGCCGACGGCGCCGTCTGTAACCCCTCCCGCCGCGGTCCGTCATGGCGGGCCGGCTGGAGAGACGTGGTGAGTCATACGGTGGGGAGCTGATCTTCCGGAATCCCCAGCAGGCGGGCGAGATGGGCCAGCTCGAACGGCTTCTCGATCCACATGCAACGCATTTTCGGGGGTGCCTGGCGCACCTGGCCGGAGTCCGCCACGGTGCGAACGATATCCACCCGAGCGTTGAAGTTGTGCGCATGCTGTTCGAGCTCGGCGATGGCCCGCGGCTCGAGCGCATCCGAGACGATCAACACGTCCACGGGCGACCTTTCCAGCGTGTGGCGGGCGTCGCTGGCCGAGGCCGTGGCGTGAACGTCGAACCACTTGCTCAGGTACGTCTTGAGCGACCATTGCGTGAGCGGATCGGGCTCGACGGCGAGCACCCGGCGGCGCGCGCGGCCGGCGTCCGCCGGCCGCGGCTGCTGTGATTGCCGAAGTGACGCGTCGTGCTTCACGCGGTTCCCCTCGGGCCACGCAAGGGCCCGTGGTCGAGCAGGGGAGGGTCGGTTTTCACTGCGAGTGTCCTCTGACCGGCTTGCGGTTCCGCAACCGACCCCCACGAGTACGGCTCTACGGCATTGCACACCGCGTGCCAGTTGGGCGGCAGCGGAGAATCGACCCTCGAAGCGGAGGTTTCGGTGGCGGTTCGGAGCCGAACCTGCGTCGGAAACCACAGCCAACGTGAAAACGCCCACAGGCGGGAGGTCCCAGCCCCGCCGGGGCCGTCTGTGCGTGAAAAATAGCACCCTGCGTGCGCGAAATTCCGCAGCCGCCGTCCGCCCGGCGGGGCCGCACTTGTTACAATGTGTTGCCGTATAATGGGTTATGCTGTCTGCGCCGCCGGCTGGCCATCGCGGTGCCGGCCCGTTACGCTAGATCGAGATGCAAGTGGCACCCGATACGAATCCCCCCCGCGACGAGAACCGGGCCGGAGACGAGTTTGTTCCCCAGCCGCTCGGCCGCGGAACCCCGCGCGCCGTGAGCGTGCGGGAGATGTTCGACAACCTCAAGCGCTATGTCGGTTTTGATGACGCAGACGCGGACCGCCTGCGCCTGTTGCGCGAAGTGGTCGAGCCGCACCTGCCGCGAATCGTCGATCGCTTCTACGGGCAGATCGCCACGGATCCGCAGACCCGGCGGATCGTTCAGAAAGGGGAGGTGCACACGAGGGCCCTGCGGCGAACCCTGACGGTATGGCTGCAATCGCTGCTCGCGGGCCGCTACGACGAGGAATACCTTCGGCGGCGCGTGCGCATCGGCAGGGTGCACGTGCGGGTCGGGTTGCCGCAGCACTACATGGTGGCGGCGGTGGAGGTGATTCGGCAGGAGCTCCACGCGCTCGTGTTCGCATCGGGGCTGCCGGGCGCCGCGGAAGCCCTGGCCTCGCTGCACAAGCTCCTGGCGATCGAGACGTCGATCATGCTGGAGAGCTACCAGGGCACGTTCGTCGAGCGGGTCCGCCAGGATGAGCGCAGCGCCATCCGTGAACGGCTCACGCAGGCCGAGCACCTGGCGCAGATCGGGCGTCTGGCCGCCTCGCTGGCTCACGAGATCAAGAACCCGCTTGCCGGAATCAGCGGAGCGATCCAGGTGATCCGCGATTCGATGCCGGCCGACGCGCCGCACCGCCCGATCCTGGGTGAGGTTCTGCGGCAGATCAACCGTCTGGACCAGACGGTCAAGGACCTGCTGGTCTATGCGCGTCCCGTGCCGCCGCGTTTCGAGTCGTGCGATCTCAACCAGGTTGTCGCGCGGCTCAAGACGGTGTTGCGGCGCGAGCCGGCGATGCAGCATGTGCGTCTGGAATGTTGCGACGACAAGCAGCCGCTGCCGCCGATCGAAGCGGATGAGAACCAGGTCGAGCAGTTGCTCATGAATCTGATCCTCAACGCGGCGCACGCTTCGCCGGAGGGCGGCGTCGTGAGTCTGCACGCTCGGCGCACGTCCGAGGGCATCCGGCTGGAGGTGGAGGACCACGGGGAGGGGATGGACGAACCGACGCTTCAGCGGGCGCTGGAGCCTTTTTTCACGACAAAAGCCCGGGGGACGGGACTGGGGCTGCCGATCTGCCGGCGCATCGTCGAGACGCATGGGGGCAAGCTCACGATCCAAAGCACGCCGGGCAACGGCACGACCGTCATCATTCAACTGCCATGGCACCAGAACGCACCGGAACGGGAATGGGCATGAAGATTCGCGTGCTGATTGTCGAGGATGAGGGGCTGATCCGCTGGTCGCTGCGCCAGAAGTTCGAGGAGCGCGGCTATCTGGTCACGGAAGCCGAGGATGGCAAGTCCGCGCTGCGCGAGATCGAGGAGAACGTCTTCGACCTGATCATGCTGGATTACAAGCTGCCCGACACCACCGGGCTCGACGTGCTCGAACGCGTGCGTGCCGGCGACGCCGACACGGTCGTCATCATGATGACGGCCTACAGCACGATCGAAAGCGCCGTGCGCGCGATCAAGCTCGGCGCGTTCGACTACATCACCAAGCCGTTCCAGATGGAGCAAATGCTGTTTACGGTGGACAAGGCCCTGGAAACGAGCAAGCTGCGCCGCGAAGTGCGTGAATTGCGGCGGCACCTCGAGGAGAAATACGGAACCGATGAGATCATCGGGCAGCACCCCTCGATGCTCAAACTGCTCGAAATGATCCAGCAGGTCGCCCAGACCGGCGTATCGACCGTTTTTCTGCGCGGCGAAACCGGAACGGGCAAGGACCTGGTGGCCCGCGTGCTCCACCGTGGCTCCGAGCGAGCCGCCCAGCCCTTCGTGAATATCACCTGCACGGCACTTTCGGAGACGCTGCTCGAAAGCGAGCTGTTCGGTCACGAACGCGGCGCCTTTACCGACGCCAAGACGCAGAAGAAGGGGTTGCTCGAAATGGCCGACGGGGGGACCGTCTTTCTCGACGAGATCGGCGACATGCCCGCTGCGCTTCAGGCCAAGCTGCTGCGCTTCCTGGAGGAGCGCCGCTTCCGGCGCGTGGGGGGCACCAAGGAGATCTCCGTCGATGTGCGCGTCATCGCGGCCACGAACCGCGATATCGAGAAATCGATCGAGGAAGGCAGCTTCCGGCGCGATCGGCTCTATCGGCTGAACGTGGTGACGATCTACCTGCCGCCCCTGCGGGCCCGCGGCGACGACATCAAGCTGCTCGCCCAGCATTTCGTGCAGCGCTTCGCGAAGGAGTTCAAGAAGACCGTGACGGGGATCAGCGATGCGGCCTACGAAATGCTGTTCGGGTACAGCTGGCCGGGGAACGTCCGCGAGCTGCGCAACGTGATCGAGCGGGCCGTGCTGCTTTGCAAGAGCGAGACGCTCGATGCGGACGACATCGTGCTGGGCCGGTCCGAGAGCACGCCGTGGGAGTGGAACATCGAACACATCACGCTCCCGCCCAACGGATTCAATTTCGACAAACTTCGCCGGCTCGAGCGGCACCTGTTGTGCCAGGCGCTGGAGCGCACCGGCAACAACCAGAGCAAGGCGGCCAAGCTGCTGAATCTCTCACGCGACCGGTTGCGCTACCGGCTCCAGAAGCACGGGCTGCTGTAGCGCGGATCGCATGCGGCGCGGCCCGCGCCGGCGGCGGTGGGCGGTGCGGGCGCGACGCGATATCATCACGGTCGCACAACGGGCAACAAGGAGGCACCATGCGAACCCGACCGACCAAGTGGCTCAAGATCGCGATCCCCGGGTGTTTTCTGCTCCAGATCACCGCCTGCCTGGGCAGCGACCCGCAGTTCTTCCTCGCGAGTTCGTTCACCAACGCGCTGGTGTTCAACATCGTCACCGCCACGTTCGACAGCGTGCGCGCCCTGTTCGGCAGTGTCGTCGCCGGAATCTGAGCCGCCGGCCGGCCTGGCTCAGTTGCCGAAGCGATCGGTGCTGAAGATTTCGCTCGGCGGCTTGCGCAGGCGGTCGTC
>CAYRXN010000205.1:0-4349 GCA_964428275.1 uncultured Planctomycetales bacterium
CGGCCGCGCGCCGCGCTGTGGTGCGGGGTGTCGCTCGGGCGAACGTCGCGTCAGTCTTTCCGCTCGATTCCCGCCGGCGGGTGGGCGAGCGTATCGTGCAGGCCGAGTTGCCCGCCATGTGGCCGCAGCCGCAGCCACGCCGCGACCAGCACCATGCCCAGCAGCAGCGCGCCGGTGACGACCAGCCCGCCTTCGGGGCCGTAGTCGCCGCCGGTCCAGATCGCCGGGCCGGTCGTGGTTGCGGTCATCAGCGACACCTGCTTGCCGTTGCCGCTGACCGCCAGCCCGAACACCGTGCCGAGAAACACGTTCCAGGAGGTGTGAAAGCCGATCGACAGCGCCAGCCGACCCGTGCAGATCAACGGCAGCGCCAGCAGCAGCCCCGCCAGAAACGTGTTGAGCAGACTCCGCCACGACGTGCCGGCGTGGTTCGCGTGGGCTGCGGCGAAGAGCGCTGCCACCAGCGCGCTCGCGAGCACGAGCGCTGCCCGCGGCCCGAACGCTCTTCCGCACAGCCCCTCCGCGAGGTTTTTCAACCAGTAGCCGCGAAACAGCAGCTCTTCGCCCACGCCGACGAAGACGAAGTTGACCAGCATCAGGAGCAGGGCAAACGGAAACGGGCCGATGGCGTCACTGCGCACGGGTTCGGCGCGCAGGGTCACCCAGCCCGCGACGGCCATGACGCCGAGCACGGCCCCGGTCAGCACGGCACCGAGCACGAGCCCCGCCGCCAGGTCCGCCCACCAGGTCCGCCCGGCCCACAGGCCCAGGTCGCGCAGCGGCCGCCGATCGAACATCGCGCAGGCCGCCCAGATGGTCGCGATCAGCACGACCAGGATTCCGGTTTGCACCGCCCATTCGAGCAGCGGCGTCGGCGAAACCGCCCATCCGAGCATCCCGCCCATGATGAGCACGAGCGCAAAAAGCGCCAGATGCAGCAGAATCCGCCACAACGCCCGCGGCCGCACTTCGGCATCGTTCCAGAATAACCAGGCGAGTGCGTTCACGATCCGTCCCCGTCGGCGGTGCCGGACGCGCCGGCGACGCGCGCGCCGCCGCAGATCTGCACGCGGTGGATCGGCAGTACGTCGCGAAGATTGTCGTGCAGACCGCAGAACCGTGACCGCAGCAGGAAGTTGCCCGTCTTGAAAAACAGCGGGATGATCGGCAGCTCCTCCTCGCACAGAATCCGCTCGGCCTGGCGAAACAGTGCGAATCGCCGGGCGTCGTCGCCTTCGAGCGCCGCCGCCGCGATCAGGCGATCGTACTCGGCGTTGGACCAGCCGGTGCGGTTCTGTCCGTTGCCGGTCGTGAACATGTCGAGAAACGTGGCCGGGTCCATGTAGTCGCCGTACCAGTCGCTGCGCACGATGTCGTAATCGAGGTTGCGAATCCGCGCGCTGAGCACCTTGCGCTCCTGCACGCGCAGGTCCACGCGGATACCGAGCGCCGTCTCCCACATCGCCTGAACCGCTTCCGAGATGCGCCGCTGGCGGGGCGGGTCGGGCGCATAGGAGAGCTCGAGCGCCCGATCGCCGCGGGTCTGGTCGTAGCCGCTGCGCCGCAGGTACTGCCGGGCGAGCGCGACGCGCTGGTCGTAGCTCAGGCCGGCTCCGAGCCCCTCCGGCGGTTCGTAGGCCAGGACGCGACCGTCGGAACCTCGCCGCGCCATCTGTTCCAGCGCGCCGCGCGGGACATACGTGTCCGCCGGCGTCTGTCCCAACCCGAGCACCTGCTTGCAGATCGCCGCCTTGTCGATCGCCAGCGCGAGGGCCTTGCGCAGGTCGGGATTGTCCAGCGGCGGGCGGCGGCAGTTGATCCGGAAAAAGTAGGTGGCGAAGCGATCGGAGAGGTGGAAATCCGGCCGCCGACCCGCCTGCTGCTCGTGGTAGAGCACGCGGGCCACCTCGGGGTCGAGCCCCATCACCAGGTCGATCCGGCCCGTCTCGTAGGCCAGCAGCCCCACGCCGGGGTCGGCGGTCGTGAAGATCTCCAGCGAGCGGATCGCGATGTGGTCCGCGTCCCAGTAGCAGGGGTTGGGTTCGAGCAGCAGCCGGCGTTTGAAGTCCCACCGGGCCAGCGTGAACGCCCCGTTGCAGACGATGTTCGCCGGCCGGGTCCACAGATGCTGCGTCCGCCGCAGCACCCGCCCGTCGCGATAGGCCCACCGCCGGAGCGTTTCCGGCGGCACCGGGGCGAGCGTCGGAAACGACGTGATGTCGAGGAAGTACGAGCAGGGCCGCCGCAGCCGCACGCGCAGCGTCGCCGGATCGACCGCGCAGATTCCGACCGCCCCCGCTGGCAGGTCGTCGGCCGGGTTGTCGTTGAGCCGCGAGCGGTAGTAATCTTCGGCTCCGGCGATCACGAACAGCAGAAACGCGTATTGCGACTGGACCTTGGGGTTGAGCACGCGCAGCCACGCGAACCGGAAATCACCCGCCGTCACGGGCCGGCCGTCGGACCAGCGGGCGGTGGGGCGCAGGTGAAACGTGTACACGCGGCGGGTGTCGTCGAGTCGCCAGTCGCGGGCGACCGCGGGTTCGGGCCGGTAGTGCACCGGGTCGAGGCGGGTCAGGCCCTCGAACATGGCATTGGTGACCTGGATCTCGTCGAGCCAGCTCACGCGGGCGGGGTCGATCGTTCGCAGCACGTCGGAGGCGACCACGAAGTCGGCGCGCGGCTCCTCGCGACCGAGGCCCAGCCAGAGCATCAGCGTTGCCACCGCGACCACGATCAATGCGCCACCGGCACGCAGCACGTATGCACTCCCGGAAAGCGAAAGCCAGTTCCACCCTCGGCTCGTCGCATCGTCGGCAACCGCAGCCCACGCGTCAAGAATCCCTGACGTCTCCGCTGGGGTCAAAGGGGGCGCCCACGGCGATCACCGGCGGATGCCGCAGGGAGGCACCGTCGGTGAGCGGCCATTGCCGGTGTTCCGCCGTTTCCCCGATCGGCTTCGTGCAGTATTCTCCGCCGTCATGACCGCACCGCAGTCCCACGATGCCGACGCCGGGGCCTCCCCGGACTCACCGGAAGCACGATCTTCGCCGGCCCGATCGAGCCAATCCGTGCCGGCGAGAATCCGGGCGGCGCTGTCGTCGAACCGCTCGGCCCTGTGGCGCACGTCGCCCCTGCGGCCGGTTCGACTGCGCCACTGCCTGCTGCTGCTGATCGTGCTGGGACTGGCGTGGCGCGTCGTGCGCTACGCGGTGGGGTTCCCGGTGTGGGGGGACGAAGCGTTCGTCGCGGTCAATTTTTTCGAGCGTGACTATGCCGGCATGGTCAAGCCGCTGCTCTACGGCCAGATCGTTCCGCTGCTGTTCATGTGGGCCGAGTTGGCGGTGTCGCATCTGCTGGGTTACTCGGAGTGGGCGCTGCGCCTGATCCCGGCGTTAGCCGGCATCGCGGGCCTGTTGCTGTTTACCCGCTTTGCGACGCGCGTACTCAAGCCCCGGGCGGCGCTGATCGCCGTCGGCATGCTCGCCTGCGCCTACTACACCGTGAGGCACGGGGCCGAAATCAAACCCTATGCGCTCGACCTGCTCGTGGCGGTCGGGCTGCTGGTGCTGGGCTGGAACGCGTGGACCCGTCCGCAGTCGATCGTCCGCTGGTTCGGACTGATCCTCCTGGCGGCGTTGGCGCCGTGGTGTTCGTATCCATCGGTGTTCGTGACCGCCACCGTGGTGCTTCTGCTGGGTTGGCGGACGGTCCGGGAGAGGCCGTCGTCCGTGGGCCTGGCCGGCTATGGGGTCTTCGTGGTGGTCGGCGCGGGCAGCTTTCTGTGGATGTACCTTGTCTACGGTCATCCGCACGCCGTCGCCGCCGCCCAGCTCACGCAGATCGACATGTGGGCCCGCACGTTTCCGCCGCTGCTGAACCCCTGGAAGTTCCTGCTGTGGTTCCTGTACATGCACCTGGGCCGCATGATGGCGTACCCGGTGGGGGGGGCCGCGCCCGCGAGCGTCGTTACTTTCCTGCTCGTGGTGGTTGGTGTGGTACACCTGGGGCGTCGGCAGCCGGCACTGCTCTGGCTGCTGCTCGGGCCGCTGGCGCTGACGTTCGTCGCCGCGGCGCTGCACCTGTATCCCTACGGCGGCTCGGCCCGCACCACGCAGTACCTCGCACCGTCATTCTGCATGCTGGCGGGGGTGGGGGCGTGGGCCGTGCTGCAACACCGTTTCGCGGGCCCGCGCCGCGCGGTGGCGCTGCGGCTCGTTTGCGTGGCGCTGGCCGCGGTCGCGGTGACCGGGATCGTCAAAGACCTGGTCAAGCCATACAAGAGTACGCGTACGCTGCGCAGTCATCAGGCCGTACTCGAAGTCGCCGCCGCGTCCACGCCGCAGGACCGG
>CAYRXN010000206.1:0-9074 GCA_964428275.1 uncultured Planctomycetales bacterium
CCACGCTTCGACGCGTGATTACGGCCGGCGCGCCGGTGCAGCCGCAACTGCTCGAGCGTTGCGCGCGGCTGCTGGTCGGGGATGCGGAGATTCTCACGCCTTACGGGGCGACCGAGGCGCTGCCCGTCGCGTCGATCGGCAGCCGGGAAATCCTCGGCCAGACGCGCGCGATCACCGCTCGCGGCGGCGGAACCTGCGTCGGCCGGCCGCTGCCGGGGATCCGGGTCCGCATCATTCCCATCAGCGACGAGCCGATCGCGACCTGGGAGAGCACCCGCGTGCTTGCGCCGGGCGAGATCGGCGAGATCGTCGTCAGCGGCGAGGTCGTGACCCGCGCGTACTTCCGCCGCCCGCAGGCGACCGAGGCCGCCAAGATCCGCGACGGAGACACCATCTGGCACCGCATGGGCGACGTGGGTACCTTCGACGAGCAGGGGCGGCTCTGGTTCTGCGGCCGCAAGAATCACCGCGTCGAAACCGCCGCCGGCCCGTTGTATACCGTCTGCTGCGAGGCCGTGTTCAACCAGCATCCGCGCGTGCGGCGGACCGCGCTGGTCGGTGTCGGTCCGCGCCCGCGGCAGCGTCCGGTGATCTGCGTCGAACTGGAAGAGGACGCGCGGCGCCCCGCCGGCCGCGCGTGGGGCGAGCTCGTCAGGCAGTTGCGCGCCCTCGGTCGCGCGCACGCCCACACCCGCGACATCGAGACGTTCCTGCTGCATCCCGGCCTGCCCGTGGATGTCCGCCACAATGCCAAGATCTTCCGCGAAAAACTCGCCATCTGGGCGGCGGAGCAACTGCGATGAGCCCTTCGTCCCCGACTTCCGAAGCGCGCCGGCCGGAAACCGTGCTCGTCACCGGCGGGGGGGGCTTCCTCGGGCGGGCGATCGTCGAGCGGCTCGTCGCCCGCGGCGACCGCGTCCGCAGCTTCTCCCGCGGCGACCATCCCCAACTGGTCCGCCTCGGCGTGACCGCGCTCCGCGGCGACCTGACCGACCTCGACGCACTTCGGCGGGCCTGCGCCGGCTGCGACGTGGTCTACCACGTGGCGGCCCGGGCCGGAATCTGGGGAGACTTCGAAGACTTCTTCGATACCAACGTCCGCGGCACGAGCCACGTCCTGACCGCCTGCCGCGCCGCCGGCGTCGGCCGGCTCGTTCACACCAGCTCGCCCAGCGTCGTTTTTGCCGGCGAGGACCTGGCCGGCGCCGACGAATCCCTGCCGTATCCGCGGAAGTTCAAATCGGCCTACAGCCACACCAAGGCCCTCGCCGAGCAGGAGGTGCTCGACAACGACGGCCCGGACCTGCGAACGCTGGCGCTGCGGCCGCACCTGATCTGGGGGCCGCGCGACAACCATATCGTCCCGCGGCTCGTGGCGCGCGCCCGTGCCGGCCGGCTCCGCCGCGTCGGCGACGGCCGCAACGTGGTCGATACCACGTACATCGACAACGCGGCCGACGCGCACCTGTGCGCCGCCGAGGCGCTGCGCTCCAACCCGAGCGCCCGCGGCCGCGCGTACTTCATCACCAACGGCGAGCCCTGGCCGCTGTGGAAGCTGATCGACCGCATCATCGCGTGCGCCGGATTGCCGCCGGTGCGCAAGTCGATCCCGCACGCTGCGGCGCGGCTGCTCGGGGCGGCGCTGGAGGCGGGCTACGCGGTGCTGGGGATCACGCGCGAACCGCCGATGACCCGGTTCGTGGCCGACGAGCTCGCCCGCAGCCACTGGTTCGACATCTCGGCGGCCCGGCGCGAGCTCGGCTACGAGCCGCGGGTGTCGATCGAGGAGGGGCTGCGCCGGCTGGCCGACTGGTTCGCCGCGCCGGACGCGCCTCCGGGCCGCGGATAGCGGTGGATCGCCCGCACGCGGCGATCAAGGTCCGAGATGTACCAGCCGACCGCGGCGGTCCCCGGTGAAGCGCCCGGGCAGTGATAACAGTGGGGGGGCGCATACCGGCGGCGCGGGTTGGTGAGCCCTCTGCGCGGCACAAATCGCTGTCAATCGCACCCCCGGATCGGCTATGATGGGTTTGGCGCGAGCCGGTGACTCGCGCTTCACGTGGGAGCATCCCGCACATTTGCGAGCCTTGCGGAGGGTAGCGATGCCTGGTTTGCGTTGGAAACCCGCCGGCCGGCTGGCCGGATTTGTCGTATTCTGCGGTCTGTTGACAACCGCCACGTTCGGACAGGTCATCACGGTCGATAACAGCGACGCCCAGTTCAGCGTCCTGTACGGCACGTGGAACAGCGGGGCCTACGGAAACCCCTACGGCAGCGATTACAACTGGGCGCTCACCACCGCTGCCGGCGGCGATCCCGCCGAAGTCGAGTGGCGTCCCAACCTGCCCCACGGCGGCGCGTATCACGTGGAAATCTGGTACGTCGAGGGCGGCAACCGCGCCAGCAACGCCGTGTTCACCGTCCATCACGCCGGCGGAACCACGCCCGTGACGGTCAACCAGCAGATCAACGGCGAGACCTGGGTCGAGCTGGGCGTGTTCTCGTTCGACGCCGGTACAGGCGGCGCCGTTACGCTCGACAACGACGCCGGGCCCAGCGTGGTCATCGCCGACGCCGTGCGCTTCACCGCCGAGACGACCACGGCAACGCTCACGATGGCGGTCAGCCCCGCCGGTTGGGGCACCACGGACCCGGCCGCCGGGGGAACGTACACATACTATCTGGACGAAACGGTCGCCATCAGCGCAACCGCCCAGCCCGGTTACGAGTTCCATCACTGGAGCGTCTCCGGCGGCGGGCCGGTGGCCGACCCGTCGTCCGCCGTCACGACCGTGACCGTGGACCAGGACAAGACGGTGACGGCGGTGTTTGTCGAACAGACGCCCGTACCGGCGGAGTTTCGCGGATTCTGGGCCGACGCGTTTCACGAAGGCTTCAAGAGCGCGGCCGAGATCGACGCCATGATCTCCCGCGCCCTGACCGGCAACTACAACGCGATCGTTCCCGAGGTGCTGGCGTTCCAGGACACCGGCACCGACGGCCACGGTGCCTACTGGGACTCGGCGATCGTGCCGCGCGCCAGCGACATCAGCGGCGGCAGCGGCTTCGACCCGCTGGATTACCTCGTGACGCAGGCCCACGCCGCCGGCCTGGAAGTCCACCCGTGGCTGGTGACCTACCGCGTTTCCAACAGCTGGCCCCCGTCCGGCAACGCCACGCTCGCGGCCCACCCCGAGTGGTTGATGGTCCCGCTGGCCGAGATGGGCGGCGGCCCCGCGACCGTCAGCAGCCGCTACACGCTCGACCCCGGTTCGCCCGACGTGCAGGATTATCTTATCTCGATCGTGCGCGAACTCGTGACCAACTACGCCGTGGACGGCATCCACTGGGACTACATCCGCTACACGACGACCGACGCGGGCTACCCGGCGTACACCTGGTACGACCGCTCCGGCCTGGCCCGGTTTCAGGCGATTACCGGCTATGCCGGTACGCCCCCGACCGATTACGGTCCGTGGAACGATTTCCGCCGGCGTGAGATCACCGAGCTGGTCCGCCGGGCCCAGGTCGAGATGGCGACGATTGCGAGCAATCCACGCCAGCCGCTGCGCCAGACCGCGGCGCTGATTACCTGGGGCAACGCACCCGCGAACTTCGAAGACACCAACTCGTGGGCGCTGTTCCAGAACTGGCGCGAATGGATGGACGAGGGCTACCTCGACGCCGGCATCCCGATGACCTACTACGACTACGACACCTACCCGAGCTGGTACGAAAACTGGGTCGATCAGGAAATGGTCTGGCGCTACGACCGGCACATTTTCGTAGGTCCGGGCATCTATCTGAACGATTTTGCCGACAGCGTCTACGAAATCTCGTATGCCCAGGGCGCCGGCGCCGACGGCATCTGCACCTACTCCTACGTCGGCACGAGCAGCAGCGGAACCGACTGGAGCTGGTATTCCTACGCGGCCGCGACGGTGTTCCCCGAACCGGCGTCCACGCCGGCGATGCCCTGGCGCGATCCCAACCTCGCCACCGAAGGCGTGGTCTACGGGCGCGTCACCAACGGCGTCACCGGCGAGCCGATCGACGACGCCACCATCAAAGTCAACGGCTTTGCCCTCGCGCAAACCGACGGCAACGGCTTTTACGTGATTACGCACATGCCGGCCGCCGCGGGCGGCACGCTGATTCCGATGGCGGCGGCCTCCGATGGCTTCGCCGACGCCGATCGCCCCGCGGTTCGGATCGACCGGGCCGGCTACACCGAGGCGAACTTCGCGTTGGGGGCCTGGTTGCCCGGCGACTACGACGTGGACGGCGACGTGGACTTCGCTGATTTCGAGCGCTTCGTGCCGGCGCTGACCGGGCCCGATGCGGGTCCGCCGGCGGCGGGGGGCGACCTGTTCGACGCGGACGAGGACGGCGACGTGGACCTGGAAGACTTCGCGGCCTTCCAGATGGCATTTACAGGGGGATGATCGGATGACCACCACCAACCGATTCGCCGGTTTGCTGCTGCTGCTGGGGCTGTTGGGCGCGGCCCGGGTCGCGGCCGACGTGTGGATCGACGAGGGCTTTCCCGGCTGCGCGGAACACCCCGGCTGGCACACCGACTGGATCGTCGGCGTCGGCCAGGTGACGTTCGATCCCAACGCGCCGGGGGTCGCCCGCTATCGGCTCACCGGTCCGGGCGCGGCGGGCGTTTATCACAACGCCGAACTGTACGACCCCGGCCAGCCGCCGTACTGCGACTTCGAGGTGCGCCTGCGCAACCGCGACAACTGCGGCTTCGACGCGCCGAGCTGGCCGCCGGCCCCCGACCCGAATTACGGCTTCGGCACCCGCGGCTGGGGGTTGTGGAACCGCGTCACCAGTCCGGACCAGGGCCCCATGAACCAGATCTGGTTCGCGTGCGCCTCGCCCGAGTCCGACGCACCGTTTCGCGGCCGGCGGGTCTGGGTCCTGAAAGACAGCGTCCCGGTCGTCGTCCAGGAGCTCGACATCGACCTGACGCAGTGGCACACCTACCGCATCAAGTGGCGGCCCGACTACATCGGCGTCTTCGTGGACGACATGCAGGCGCCCGTCGTGGAAGTCACCGACCCCGCCCTGATCCCCGACGTGTCGATGACCTACACGACCTGGATCGACAACAACGCCTTTCTCGGCACGAGCTTCGAAGACATGGAGCAGGTCCGGCTGGCCGTGCCCGACTTCGACGAGTATCTCGTCGTCGATTACATCCGCGTGTACACCGTGACTTCGCCGGCGGATGTGAACGAGGACGGCGAGGTAGACGGTGACGACCTGGCCCTGCTGGCCGGCTGCCTCGCCGGCCCGGACGTGTCGCCCGCAGCCGGCTGCGCAACCAGCGATCTCGACGACGACGGCGACGTGGACAGCGCGGACTACGCCGCTTTCCAGCAAGCCCTCGGCCAAGGCCCGTAAGGGCGGGACCGAGCGATCGAGCGCGGCAGGGGGGCATCACCCGCCGTTCCGCTGCGGAGCGTCGTCGTTTGGCTCGGCCTGTTCGTCGGCCGCAGTGCCGCCGGTGGGGCGCGGACGCTGGAGGGGAAAGAGAATTACGTCGCGGATGCTGGTCGAGCCGGTCAGCAGCATGACCAGCCGGTCGATGCCGACGCCGAGCCCGCCGGCGGGGGGGCAGCCGTATTCGAGGGCCTGCACGAAGTCCTCGTCCATCACGGCCATCGTCTCGTTCTCTTCGCCGCGAAGCTGGCGGCCGAAGTTCTCGCGCTGCACGTCGGGGTCGTTCAGCTCGCTGTAGGCGTTAGCGATTTCCATGCCGTTGATGAACAGCTCGAAACGCAGGGCGACGCCGGGGTCGTCCGGGTGGCGCTTGGTCAGCGGGCAGAGCGCGGCGGGGTAGTCGAGCACGAACGTGGGGTTGATCAGCTTGTCCTCGACGTAGTGCTCGAACAGTTCGTTGATCACGACCGGGTCATCCAGTCTGCTCTCGTCGGCCTTGAGCTCGCCGGCGGCGCAGAGCCTCCGGGCGCGCTCCCGGATCGCGGCGATGTCGTCGATGTCGATCCCGACGTGTTCGCGGAACAGGTCGGCGTACTTGCGCCGCGGCCACGGCGTCGCGTAGTTGATTTCGGACTCGCCGAAGCGGATCGTGGTTGAGCCGATCACCTCGCGGGCTGCGCCGGCGATCAGCGTTTCGCAGATGTCCATCATGTCGTGGTAGTCGCCGCAGGCCTGGTAGAGCTCCAGCATCGTGAATTCGGGGTTGTGGCGCGGGCTGATACCCTCGTTGCGAAAACACCGTGACAGCTCGAAGACGCGTTCGAGTCCGCCGACCAGGCAACGCTTCAGGTACAGCTCCGGACTGATGCGCAGGTAGAGGCGCATGTCGAGCGTGTTGTGGTGCGTCAGGAACGGGCGGGCGGCGGCGCCGCCGTAGATCGGCTGGAGGATCGGGGTTTCGACCTCGATGAAGTTGCGCTCGCGCAGCTTCTGGCGGATATGGGCGATGATCTGCGCCCGCTGGAGAAAGACGCGGCGCGACTCGGGGTTGCTGAAGAGATCGACGTAGCGCCGGCGGTAGCGGGCTTCGACGTCGGTGAGGCCGAGGCGTTTCTCGGGCGGAGGCCGCAGGGCCTTGGCGAGCAAACGGAACTCGCTGACCCAGAGCGTGAGCTCGCCGGTCTTGGTGCGGCCGAGCCGTCCGGCGACGCCGACGAGATCACCGAGGTCGAGCAGTTTGGCGACCTTCCAGCCCTCGGCGACCATTTTCTTGCTCAGCCCGTATTGCAGGTCGC
Organism: uncultured Planctomycetales bacterium; assembly: GCA_964428275.1. Classification (GTDB taxonomy): domain Bacteria; phylum Planctomycetota; class Phycisphaerae; order UBA1845; family Fen-1342; genus JALSRY01. The sequence continues at coordinate 6,750 of CAYRXN010000206.1, forward strand.
CGGTCTGATCGCGCACGGTCAGGAAGATGAGGTTGCCAAAGGCGCGGTGAAGCACGACGCGGCCGGCGGCGCGGAACAGCTCGCCCTCTTCGAGGATCTGGCCGGTGTCGATTTCGAGCCGTTCGGCCGCGGTACGGATGTCCTGGTGGGGGGTGGTGTCGGGAAATCGGCCGCCGAACGGATCGACACCCAGCCCTCGAATCTTGTCGAGTTTCGCCCGTCTGTCCTGCATCTGTTCGTTCATAGCGTGAGAACTATACAGCAGCCGGCGGCGGGCGGACAGTCGGCAGGCGGAAGCAGCGGCGCGCAATGGCCGGCGCTCGTTGCGCATCGAGGTCGTCTGCGCCGTTTCCGAGGGCGCAGAAGACAGGCGTCCAACACTCGGGGACGAGCAGCGGACGCCTGTTACGCTTTCTGATTTCCGGCGATAGCGCTATCGCCGCCTATCGGTTCCTGGCTAGTCGAAAAAGTCGAGGCCGAAGAACCAGCGGAGGACGGCATAAGCGAAGATGGTGAAGAAAGTCACCGTGCCGACACCGCCAGTCAGAATCGTGTTGAGATCACCAAAGTCCATCTCATTCTCCTGCTTTGCAAAGCTGTTTGTGCCGTAGCGCTTGCTTCCGAATCCGCCACTGCCGAACTCGCTCACGGAGATCGGCGAAGCTTCGAACATCCCTCCCCGCCGGCGTGCCGCGCAGCGACCGCCCGGGATCGGAGGCCTGTTCGAGCCTTATATAGCAGACTCTAGTCGCGGAACCAGCGCCAGAACCACCAGAGGAGCAGGCCGCCGACCAGCAGGCCGATCACGCCGTAGCTCGCGAGATTGCCGAGACCGAGGTTGTTGAACAGGTCGGTCAGACCATTGGTCGTTTCCTGTGCCAGCATGTTTTCGTCTCCCACTTGCTGTAGACCGCGCGTTTCGATCCCGCCGCGCCGACGGGAATCGCTCGAAACGCAGATTCCAGCGGCCAATTGTCGCGCCGTCGCCAAGCGCGTCAAGTACATTCGAGCCACTTTTTTTCGATTTTTTCTGCGGCTCGCACGCGCCTGGCGGCTTCGGGCGGGTTCGGGCGCAGCACGGCCCGGTCGAATCACTCGACCCGCGCCAGGACCGCCTTGGCGTACGACCGGTCGGCGGCGAAATCGGCCGGCAGCTTCGGCTGCGCCAGGATCGTGGTCCGCCGCCGACCCGCGGCACGCTCCAGCGACGCTTCGAGCCGGCGGTGCGAGGTCTTGCGATGGTTCGTCGCCAGCAGCACCATCCCTCCGGGGGCGAGGAGGCCGACGGCCTCGCCGACCAGCCGCTCCAGGTCTTCGGCGATCGCGAAGACGCTCCGCGGGCGTTTCGACCGCCCGAATGTCGGCGGATCGAGGACGATCAGGTCGAAACACCGTCGCTGGCGCCGGGCCCGCCGAAAATACGCGAAGATGTCCGAACAGATGAACGTGTGGCGGTCGAGGCCGACCTGGTTGGCGGCGAAGTTGCGTTTCCCCCATTCGAGATACCGCTTCGAGACGTCCACGCTGACCGTGCTTTCGGCTCCGCCCAAGGCGGCGGCCACCGAAAAGCCGCAGGTGTAGGCGAAGGCGTTGAGGACGCGCCGGTCGCGGGCGAGCGCCCGCACGCGCCGGCGGTTGTCGCGGTGTTCGAGGAACAGCCCGACCGAGTAGCCGTCGTAGGGTCGAATGAGATAGCGAACGCCGTGCTCGACGACCGCCAGTTCCGGTTCGGTCGGCGTGCCGATCCAGGGCTGGGGATCGGTGTGCAGCGCCTGCAGCCGGGCGAGGGCCGCGCTGCGGTCGCGGGCGAAGCGCTTGCAGTACACGGCGCGGGCCCCCAGCCGCCGAGCCAGCGCGGCGCATGCGCTGCGCACGTTGGCCTGGCGGGCCTGCAAACGCTGTTCGTGCAGCTGCGCGATCAGCACGTCGGCGAACTTCTCGATGACCAGGCCGGGGACGCCCTCGGTTTCGCCGTGGAAGAGCCGGACCGCCTCGGTGGCGTCTTCGCTGAGCAGGTCGGCGCGGGCGGCCAGTGCGCCTTCGATCCGTTCGCGCAGGGCGGCGTTCGGAACGCCGGTACCGGCGCGTGGCGCGCGTCTTCGCGTGCGTGTTCTTCGAGGAGTCGTCACGGCGACCATTGTAGCTGCCCGCCGCGGGTATGGGGCGCGGCCGGGGGGCGCGGTCAGGGCGTCGCCGGCGGCCGGGCGAGGAAGGCCTCGTGGTCGCTGAAACGGACTTCGTACACGTCGGTGTCCACCTTGGAGGCGATCCGCTCGCGATAGGTCGCGTGGTCGCCGATCCGGTCGTCGTCCACGTTGGCCAGCA
>CAYRXN010000207.1:0-9629 GCA_964428275.1 uncultured Planctomycetales bacterium
GACGTGGTCGTGCTCAAACTCGACCCGTCCGGCCACACGCTCTGGACACGCTCGCTGTCGGGCAGCGCGCTGGACACGCCGGGCGGCATCGCGGTCGGGCCGGCGGGGTACGTCTACGTCGCGGGCCGCACGCTGTCGAACGACTTCCCGGTCGTCAACGCCATGCAGCCCACGCGGATCGGCTCGGCTGACGCCTTCATCGCCAAGCTCGACCCCGCCGACGGGGCACTGATCTTCAGCACCTATTTCGGCGGCACCAACGACGAGCGTTGCGATGACATCGCGGTGGGCGACGCGGGAGAAATCTACTTCGTCGGTGCGACCGTCTCGCGCGATATCCCGCGCGTAAACGCCCTGCAAGACGAGATCGCCGACTACAACGGACTGCTCTACGACATCTACGTCGGCAAGCTGTCGTCCGACGGCCAGACGCTGCTCTACGGCACGTACCTCGGCGGCAACTTCGACGATTTCGGCGACGGTATCGGCGTCGACGCGGCCGGCAACATCTACATCAGCGGGCGCACCGAGTCCGACGACTGGCCGGTCGTCAACGCCGCCCAGCCGCTTTTCGCCGACGGCGGACGGGACCTGTTCGTGGCGCGCATCTCGGCCGACGGGGCCGTGCTGGACTACAGCACGTTCCTGGGCGGCGAAGACCTGGAGCTGCTCGGTGGCATGGACGTGGACGCCGCCGGGAACGTGTACCTCGCCGGCAGCACGCGGTCGCAGTATTTCCCGACCACGCCCGGCGCGTTTCAGGAGACGTTCGTGGGCGAGGTCAACGGCTGCGGCCAGCCGCCGTTCGAGCCGATCTACAATTGCGAGGACATGTTCGTGACCAAGCTGGGCCCGGCCGGCGACTTCGCGTTCAGCACCTTCCTGGGCGGCATGCACGTGGACGAGGCCCGGGCGGTGGCCGTGGGCCGCGGCGGCGCGGTATACGCGGGCGGCTACGCCGCCTCGGGGTTTCCGCTGGCGGACGCGTCCAACAACCTCGTCGCGTGCAAGCTCACCCCGGATGGCAGCGACCTGCTGTACACCGTGGACGTGTTCTCCGGATCGGCCAACCAGGGCGGTGGCCTGGCGGTCGGGCCGGATGGCGACGTCTACTTCACCGGCGCGATCAACGTACCGGCCGATGTCTACGTCGCGCGGTTCGACGAAGGCCCCGCCGGCGACCTCAACGGCGACGGCTGCGTGGACCTGGCGGACTTGAGCATCCTGCTGGCGGCCTATGGCACGAGCGCCGGCGGCGATCTCGATCTCGATGCCGACACGGACCTCGCCGACCTGTCGCTGCTGCTGGCAAGCTGGGGCGACGGCTGCTGAGGCCGTCGTGGCCGCCGCGGGCGGGTCGGCTCGGGGTTACGAGCCGGCCTGCTCGGCCATGCGCTGGAGGTCGGGCAGCAGGCGCACGAGCTGGAGCTGGACGAAATCGAACAGGAAGTGCGCGAGCATCACCGCCGGCAGACTGCGCGACAGCAGGAAGAACAGCGACAGCGCTACCGACACGCCCAGAATCTGGAGTCCCCCGAGCAATCCCTGGCCGGGAATGTGCAGCGCCGCGAACAGCAGCGACGAGGCCGCCACCGCCGCCACCCAGCTTCCCGACACGCGGCGAACGAGCGGCAGCAGCAGGCCGCGGAAGATGATTTCCTCGTGGATCGCGACGGCGACCAGGAGTACGAACGTCGGTCCGAGGCGCAGTTCGGGGAAGGCTTCGAGGAACTCGACCCGCCGACTCATGTCGCCGGCGGCCTGGGGGTAGAGGCTGATGATGATGAAGATCAGCGCGACGCCGCCCAGCAGGGCCACATAGACGCCGGCGAGCGTGGCACCGCTCCAGGCAAGCTGCTCCAGCCACTTGCCGCGGCGCAGTCCGAACGACGCGGGCGGCAGACCGTTGCGCAGCACAAGATACGCCAGCAGCATGACCGCCAGCGACGCCTCGCAACATTTCTGCACGATCAGGGCCAGGCTGATGTCGGGGATGCCTCCGCCGTCCGAATCGAACACGACAAACAACTGCGCCAGGTTGGGTGCGATGATGGTCGCGATCAGCACCAGCAGCAGATCGAGCACGGCGTCGCGGCGGCGCAGCGGCGGCAGCTCGAGTGCGCGCAGACGCGAGGGTCGGGGTTGCGGTCCCGCCCAGGCCGGCCGCGCGACCACGGCTGGCCGCGCGACGACATCCGGCCGTTGAACGCCGAACTGCGACTGATCTTCTGGCATCAACTCTCCCTCGCGCAAGCGCATCGTTCCCGGCCTCAGGCGGCCGGACCGCTGAAGATTCTATCGGCTGCGATCGTCCCGATGGTGACGTCGGTCGCGCCCGTCCCGGTGCGCTGCGCGGCGGACGACTACGGCAGACGATAAGGCTTGCCGGCTTCGTACAGCGCCTTCTCGTGGCGCAGGCGCGCGAGAAGCTCGGTGTCGCGCGCGAACTTGACCAGGTCGATCGCCTCCGAGACGGCCTGGGCCGCCTCGCCAAAACGCCCCTGCGCGGCGAGGGCGGCGGCGAGGGCTTCGAGGGTGCGCGGGTCGGTCCCGCCCGGAGAGCGCCGGGCTTGCTGCGCCAGCCGCAGCGCCTGCGCAGCGTCGCGCGCAGCGTCGTCCGGCGCCGCGGCGAGCAACAGGGCCAGGAGGGTCTTGATGCCGGCATCGGCCGGGGCGTGCCGCCGACCTTGGCGCAGAACCTGCCGGGCGGCGGCGTACTTGCGCTGCGCAATCAACACGCGGCCCAGTGCCTGCCAGGCTTGGGCGAGTTCCGGGTCGCGCCCGATCGCTTCACGCAGCGCCGCTTCGGCCTCGTCGGGGTGGCCGAGTTGCTCGAGCGCCACGGCGAGCCCTCCCCAGGCGCGGGCGTCCTCGGGCGTTTGTTCGATGACCTTGCGAAACTGGGCCTCGGCCTGCTCGTTCTGGTCGCGCGAGAGCAGGAACTGGGCATAGCGCGCGCGGATGCTGGCGTCGCGCGGCGCGAAGTGCAGGGCCTTCTCGAACGCTGCGCGGGCGTCGTCGAAGCGCTGCATCCGTGCCAGGAGGTGGCCGATCTGTGCCCAGGCGGGCGCGTATTCGTTGTCGAGGCGCACGGCCGCCCGTTGCTGATCGAGCGCCTCGTGGCGCCGTCCGAGCAGCGCCAGCAGCCGCCCGTATTCGTAATGCGTGTCGGCGAAAACCGGCGGCGATCGCAGGGCCTGCTCGAATTCGCCGAGTGCCTCGTCATAGCGGCCGAGCGCTGCCAGCGTGCGGCCGAGGTCGGTGCGGGTCAGCCCGTCGCCGGGGCGCAGCCTGAGCGCGGCCCGGTATTCGGCGATTGCTTCCGAACCGCGGTCGAGGCCGCGGAGCACCTCGGCCAGCGTCTTGTGCGCCCACCAGAAGGTCGCCTCGCGTCCCGGGCGCCCCAACAGCTTGCGCAGGATGCCTTCGGCCTTGGCGTAATCGTCGGCGGCCATCGCTTCGATCGCCGCGGCCATCAAGCGGTTTTCCTCGCGGAACTGGTGGGGGTCCGGGCCGGTCGGGTCGAACATTGCCAACTCGCCGCCGCGGTCGGGGCGCGTGTCTTGTTCGGCCGGCGCTACGTAGCCCAAGGCTTCCAGCGCCCGGAGTTCCTTGGGATTCATGCTTCGGCGGGCGCCGGCCGCGACCGGGCGGGCCTCGGCCAGCAGCGAGCGCAACGCCGCCCGCATCCGGCTTACACGCTGCGGATCGCGGTCGGCGAGGTTGTGCAGTTCGTGCGGGTCTTCGGCGACGTGGTAGAGCGCGGGGCTCGCGGCGTGGATGTATTTCCACCCATCGTGCCGCCACGAGCGTGACCACGCGCAGCCCAGGTTGTACATCGGGTAGAGCGTTTCGCTGTAGGCCGGCAGGTGCAGGTCGCCGCACTGGCCGCGGACCAGCGGCAGGAGGCTGGTGCCCTGCATGGCCTGCTCGCCGGGCAGCCCGAGCGCATCGAGGATGGTGGGGGCGAGGTCGATCAGCCGCACTTGCGCGGCGATTCGCTGCCCGGCTGGAACCAGCCCCGGCGCCCGCACGATCAGCGGTACCAGGAGCGTCGTGTCGTAGACGAAGGTGGCGTGGGTGTCCTCGCCGTGTTCGCCGAGCCCTTCGCCGTGGTCGGATGTCAGGACGACCAGCGTGTCTTCCGTGAGTTTGAGTTCGTCGAGCAGGTCCAGCAGGCGGCCGATCTGCTCGTCGACGTAGGCCACTTCGCCGAAATAGGGATTGTCGTAGCGGGCGGCGAAGCGCGGCGGCGGCGCGTAGCTGCGGTGCGGGTCGAAGAAGTGTACGAACAGGAAAAACGGCGTGGAGGCCCGGCCCGGCCCGCGCAGCCAGGTCATCGCGGCATCGCAGACGTCGCGGGCCTTGCGTTCGTGGGCCGTCCGGGCCGCGTTGCCGATCGTCGCCCGCCGCGCTGCCTGCACATCCTGGTAGGTGTCGAACCCCTGATCGAGTCCGAACTCGCGGTTGAGCACGTAGGCCGCGACCTGGGCCGCCGTGGCGTACCCGGCATCGTGCAGCCGCTCGGCGAGCGTGACGTTCCCGGGGGCAACGAAGAACTGGCCGTTGTCGCGCACGCCGTGCACGAACGGATACGTGCCGGTCATCATGCTCGTGTGCGAGGGCAGCGTGATGGGGGCGGCGGAAACGCACTGCGCAAAGAGCGTGCCCTCGGCGGCGAGGCGGTCGATGTTGGGCGTGCGGATCGCCGCGTTGCCGTAGCATCCGAGGGCATCGGCCCGCGTGGTGTCGATCGAAATCAGCAGGACGTTGCGGCGCGTCTTGTCGGTTGCGTGCCGCGGCGGGGCCGTTCCAGACCGGCGGCATCCGACCGGCCCGGTCGCGAGCAGCACGCCCCCCAGCGCGACCAGCACGACCGTGGGCCGGCGCCTCGTCGCCGACGCGGATGTTGGAAAGCTCGGCATGATGCCGTTCATCGTATCGACGCCTGTGAGGGAAGCAACGCGACGCCGTGGCGAGGAATCGCCGGGGAAGCGAGATCTTGTGGGGGCGGTTCGGATGTTGCAGCCGCTCGGGCCGTCGGGGTGCCGCGCGGCCCCAAGCCCGCGTCTTGTCTGCTTCGGGAACGCGGTTCTCGTCGCCTTCGGGAGCGCGGCGCTTGTTCGTTCCGGGAAAGTGGGGGTGCCCCGGTCCTCCAGGCTGGGGATCGAGGTCGTCCCGGTGCGGCGGCTGCGCGCCGGGGGCCTGCTGTGGCCCGCGGGCGGAAGCGGTATCATGCCGCACATGCCCGAGCTTCCCGAAGTCGAGACGATCGTGCGCGCGTATCGCCCGCGGCTGGAGGGCCGGCGGATCACCGCGTACACCTCACGCTGGGCCAGACAGGCGCGCCCGAGCGTGGCGGCGGTTCGCCGGGGCGTTGTGGGCAGACGCATCGAGCGTCTGGGACGCCGGGCGAAGTACATCGTCTTTGCGCTGGCCGGGCCGCGGGGGCGCGACCGCGGCTACCTGCTCGTCCATCTGCGGATGAGTGGCCGGTTCGAATGGGCCGCGGATCCCGAGAAGGGCCGCCACCGGCACGTTCGAGCGTGGTTCGACCTCGACGACGGGAACCGACTGCTGTTGTGCGACTCGCGCAAGTTCGCTCGGATCGTCTACACGACCGATCTGGACGCCGCCACGGAACACCTGGGAATCGAACCGCTCGGCGGGGCGCTGACCGCCGGACGACTGGAACGTCTGTTGCGCGCCCGCGCGCGACAACTCAAGCCGCTGCTGCTGGATCAATCGATCGTCGCCGGCCTGGGCAACATTTACGCGGACGAGGTCTTGTTTGCGGCCGGACTGCACCCGCGGACGCGCAGCAACGAGCTCGCGCCGGCGCAGGTGCGGGCGCTTCGCAAGGCGATCCGGGCGGTGCTGCGCAAGGCGATTCGCCACAACGGAACGTCGATCGACTGGATCTACCCCGACGGCGGAATGGAACAGTATCTCAAAGTGTACGGCCGCGCCGGCCAGCCTTGCCCGGTCTGCGGCACGCCGATCGAGCGGTTGCGGGTGGCCCAGCGTTCGACGCACGTGTGCCCGCGCTGCCAGCCGTGTGGTGGTGGTGTGGCAAACATGTGAGCATGCGGGGCCGCGGCGCGGCGCCGCGGCGGCGACTGCACATGAGGAGGACTCGCCGCAGGCCCCCGGACCGGAGGTGCACAGCCTGGATGTGTGGAATCGCCGGCATCGTCCGTCTCACCCCGCAGGCACCGCCCGTCGCGGTCGCCGAACTGCGCGCGATGGCGGACCAGCTCGCGCATCGCGGTCCGGACGACGAGGGGATCTACGTCGATCCGCAGGGACGCTGCGGGCTGGGGTTTCGCCGGCTCTCGATTATCGACGTGGCCGGCGGCCACCAGCCGATCGCCAACGAGGACGGCACCGTCCAGGTCATCTTCAACGGCGAAATCTACAACTTCCGCGCGCTGCGCGAGGCGCTGCGACGCCGCGGCCACACGTTTCGCACGCGGGCCGACAGCGAAGTCATCGTGCATCTCTACGAGGAACACGGCCAGGCGTGCTTCGAACGGCTGGCCGGGATGTTCGCGATCGCGATCTGGGACGCGGCCCGGGGGCGGTTGGTGCTGGCGCGCGACCGGTTCGGCAAGAAGCCGCTGACCTACGCCGTGCTCGACGGCCGGCTGGTGTTCGCTTCCGAGGCCAAGGCGATCCTGGCGCTGCCCGGCGTGCGACCGGCGCTCGATGCCCAATCGCTGCACCGCTACCTGATCTTCCAGTACGTGCCGGCGCCGCATTCGATCTATCGCGGGTTTGCCAAACTACCGCCGGGGTCGCTGGTGACAGTCGAGGGGGGCGCGGTCTCGCCGGTGCAGCGCTACGCGGACCTGCCGCGGCCGGCGCGCTTCGCGGGCTCCTATGCCGACGCCCGGGCCCGTCTCGGCGAAGTGCTTACCGCCGCCGTCGAGCGCCGGCTGATCGCCGATGTGCCGCTGGGTGCTTTTCTTTCCGGCGGCGTCGATTCGTCGATCGTGGTCGGGCTGATGCGCCGGCTCGGCGTTGCGCCGCTGCGGACGTTCTCGATCGGGTTCGCGGAGGATCGCTACGACGAAACCGCCTGGGCCCGGCGGGTCGCGGCGCACTTCGCCACGGAGCACCACGAGCAGCGCGTCACGCCGCGGGCGCGCGAGATTCTCGATGTGCTCGCGTGGCATTACGACGAGCCGTTCGCCGACTCGTCGGCGATTCCGACCTGGTACGTGGCGCGCCACGCGCGGCAGCGCGTGACCGTGGCCCTGACGGGCGACGCCGGTGACGAGGGGTTCCTCGGCTACGACCGCTACGTCGCGGCCCGGCTCGCGGCCCGGTTCGACCGGCTGCCCGGCTGGACGCGGGCGGCGCTCGCCCGGCTGGTCGAGCGGTTGCCCCGCGGCGAGTCGAAATCGGCCCGCCACCGGCTCTACCGTTTCGCGGCGGCGCTGCCGGCCGGCGGCGCGCGGCGGTACCTGGCATGGGTGAACATCTTTCCCCCCGCCGAGCTGTTGAGGGCCTACCGCCCGGAATTCGCGCAGCGGCTCGATTTCGACGAACCGCTGCGCTGGTTCGAGCGGCTGCACGACGGCTTCGGCGGTTCGGCACCCGAACGGGCAAACCTGGCGGATTTTCAGAGCTACCTGCCCTACGACCTGCTCACGAAGGTGGACATCGCGTCGATGGCCCACGGCCTGGAGTGTCGTTGCCCGCTGCTCGACCCGGAGGTGGTCGAGTTCGCCCTGTCGCTTCCGGTCGAGTGGCGGCTGGGCCGGCGCGGCGGCAAACGCATCCTCAAGGACTGGGCGCGCGACCTGCTGCCGGGGGAGGTCCTCACGCGGCCGAAGATGGGCTTCGGCGTGCCGGTCGGCCGGTGGTTTCGCAACGAGCTGCGCGACGTGCTGACGGACCGGGTGCGCGATCCCGCCGGGCTGTGCGCCCGGGTGTTCCGCCCCGCGTGGCTCGACGCCCTGGTCGAGAGTCACGTATCCGGACGCGCGGATCGTGCGCATCCGCTCTGGGCGTTGCTCATGCTCGAGTTGTGGTATCGCCGCTGGCAGCCGGCCGGTTTCTGACTTCGCTGGCCCGGCGCCGCGCGGGTTCGAGGTTCGCAGGGCCGAGCGGGTCAGTTGCCGATGACGGCCGCGACGCAGGTCACGTGCGTTTCGGCTTCCATGCTGATCGCCTGGTGGTAGCGCAACACGCGGAGCGGTTGCTCGGGCAGGGCCCGCAGGGCGGCGTAGATGCAGCCGGCGCTGCACACCCGCGTCGGGTTTTCTCGCTTGGCGAGCGTATCGACAAACCGCTGTTCGTCGCGCTGTTCGAGCAGTTTGAGCAGGTACGCGTCGCTTTGCCGCACCGACTGGAGGAACTCCTCGGTCGTCGGCGCTTCGTCGCCGAAGCGCTGGCCGACGTGGCTCAGGTCGGCGCCGGCGATTACGACCGTGCGCCGATCGTCGCGGGCCAGCAGATCGGCCAGGGCGTCGGCGAAGTCGCCGAGGTCGGGGCCGCGACCGTCGCAGGGCTGCGTGCCGGTGGGCCCACAGGGGTCCGGGCACAGGATCGGTACGATCGCGAAGGGGTGCTCGGACTGGATGACCTGGAGCATGTGCAGTTGCAGCTCGACCGAGTGCTCCGCGGCGTGGTCGAACTCGTGTTCGCACAGCGGTTGGCCCAGCAGCGATTCGAGCCGGTCGATCAGCGCGCGGTCGGTGATCGCGCAGCCCAGCGGGGTCTGGAAGTCCTTGCGCGTCGCGACGACCGACGCCGAGCGGCCGAAGTGGTTGGTCCCGAGGATCACGTAGCGGTCGGCCGGCGGCGCCTGGGCCAGCGTCGCGTAAGCGTCGGCGTAGCAGGGCCGGCCGCGGCCGTAGTCGAGGTGCGGGGCGATCAGGCCGCGCAGGTCGTTGGTCTCGGCGGCCTGCCCCTCCTCGACGATCTCCTCGAGCGCGACGCGCAACTCGGTTTCGCCGGGGTAGCGGTCGCGGTTGTCGCGCGTCTCGCCGCGCGCGTAGGCGAGCTGCCGGGCGCGGTATTCGTTCTCGAAGCGGTCGGTGTGCAGCAGCAGCGATTCGTCGAGCGCGGCGACCATCTGTTCGACCTGCTCGGCCGGGAGCATCTGTCCGAACTGCTGGAGGAAGGCCATCTGCACGTCGCGGCAGGTGCTCTCGCCGTCAAGCTGCGTCAGCACGAAGTAACCCGGCAACGTCAGCGCCAAGGCGTGCGGGGCGATCTGCGACGGATCCTGCACCGCGAAAAGCCATTCGCCTTCGTCATCCTTGAACGGGGCGACATCGACGCCGCGAACCGCCGGCAGTTTCTGATTCACGTCGGTTTCCATACGTTTGTTGCCTTTGTGCTCTTGTGCCTCAGGGACTTTGTGAATGGCGAATGCCGAATGGCGAATGGCGAATTACCTTCCGCCGGCGCGTCGTCTTCGTCCCTCAGTCCCTGCGTCCCTTGGCCTCCGCCCCTGTGTTCCTTGGTCCCTCAATCCCTGAATCCCTCGGTCCCTTTGTGAATGGCGAATGCCGAATGGCGAATGGCGAATTACCTTCCGCCGGCGCGTCGTCTCTGTCCCTTCGTCCCTCAGTCCCTACGTCCCTTGGCCTCCGCCCCTGTGTTCCTTGGTCCCT
>CAYRXN010000208.1:0-8119 GCA_964428275.1 uncultured Planctomycetales bacterium
GAGCACGGCGGGCCGGAATACGAGAACCCTGCCGGCTACCAGGAGCACAATCCGATCGACCACGTGCGGAACTGGAAGACCCCCATGCTGGTGATCCACGGCGGGCGCGACTACCGCGTAGTCGATACGCAGGGCATCGCCACGTTCACGGCGTTGCAGCGCAAGGGCATCCCCAGCAAGCTGCTCTACTTCCCCGACGAGAACCACTGGGTGCTCAAACCCGCCAACAGCCGCCTGTGGCACGAGACGGTCATCGGGTGGATCGACCGCTGGACGAAGGAAAGCTGAACCCGGGGGCTCGCCTACCAGCCCGCGGCCGTCGCGGCGGCGGAGACCGCCCAGGCCGCCACGTAGGCCAGCGAGGTCATGCCGGTAAACGACACGAGCGGCCAGACCCACGAGTGCGTCTCACGCCCGATCATCACGAGCGTGCTGGCGCATTGGGCGCACAGCGCGAAAAACACCATGATCGACAGCGCCACGGGAACGGTGAACACCGGACGGTTCGAACCGTCCCAGCGCGCCCTGCGCAGCGCGTCGTGCAGCGGTTCGACCTGCTCGCCGGTGTCTTCGCCGAGGTTGTAGATGGTTCCCAGCGACGCCACGACCACCTCGCGGGCGGGAAACGACGCGATCACCGCCATCCCGATCCGCCAGTCCCAGCCGATCGGTCGCACGGCCGGCTCGATTCCGCGTCCGAGCCGGCCCAGGTAGCTTTCCCGCAGGTACGCGCCGGCCAGTTCCGTGTCGGTCCGGGCGGCGTCCCAGCCCTCGCGGGCGGCCTGCTGCTCGATCGCGACGCGGGTTTGCGCGCTGTGCGGGAAGTACGCCAGCGCCCACACCGCGAGGTTGACCAGCAGGATGATCGTGCCGGCCCGCAGGACGAACTCGCGGCCGGCGAAGACCATGCGCTGCCAGATCGCGCGCAGTCGCGGCCGTTTGTACGACGGCAGCTCGATCATGAACCCCGAAGGCGGCCCGGCGAAAGCGGTCTTCTTCAGCAGCCACGCCGCCGGAACCGCGACGACCATGCCGACGAGGTACATCCCCAGCAGCACCAGCGCGTGCAGGCTCGTCCAGCCGTGAAAGAACTTGAGGTCGGGGATGATCGCGGAAGTCAGCAGAACATAGACCGGCAGCCGGGCCGAGCAGCTCATGAACGGCGCGATGAGGATCGTGACCATACGCTCGCGCCGGTTGGCGATGGCGCGCGTGCCCATGATCGCCGGCACCGCGCAGGCGAACGCCGACAGCAGCGGAATGAACGCACGGCCGGAGAGCCCCAGCGAGCGCATCAGCCGATCGTTCATGTACGCCGCCCGGGCCATGTAGCCGCAATCTTCGAGAATCGCCAGAATCGCGAACAGGATCAGAATCTGCGGCAGGAACGTGAGCACGCCGCCGACGCCCGCGATCACACCGTCGGCGACCAGGCTGCGCAGGACGCCCTCGGGCAGCAGCGCCCCCACCTCGCCCGCCAGCCGACTGAAGGCCCAGTCGATCGCACGCATCAGCGGATCGGCCCAGCGGAACAGCGCCTCGAATACGATGAACAGCACCACCAGCAGGGACGCGAAACCTCCGATGCGGTGCGTCAACACGCGGTCGAGCCGATCGCTCCAGGTGGTCACCGGGTGCTCGGGCCGCCGGATCACGTCCTTGAGCAGATCGCCGATCCAGGCGTAGCGCGCCCGGACCTCCGCGCGCAACCCGTCCACCCCCGCCGCTTCCAGCCGGCCGCGTGCCCGCCGAAGCTGCTCCAGCGCGCCGCCACGTTCGAGGAACTGCTGCTCGGCGTAACGCCCGCGGTCCATCAGGACGCGCAGCGCCTCGGCGAACTGGAGCCCGCCCGCTTCCCGTTGCAGGCGTTCGACTTCGGTGCGCAGGGCCTCGGGCAACTCCGCCCGGCGCGGCTGCGCGTCTTCGCGCAGCACCCGTTCGATCGCGGCGACGATCGGGCCGGCACAATCGGGCTGCGTGGCGTTGATCGGGACGACCGGCACACCCAGCCGCCGGGCCAGGAGATCGCAGTCGATTTCGAGCCCGCGGCCGCGGGCCACGTCGATCATGTTCATCGCCAGGACCATCGGCAGATCGAGCTCGGCCAACTGGCTGATGAGGTACATGTTGCGGTGGAGGTTGGAAGCGTCCACGATCGCGAGGATCACGTCGGGCCGCGTCTCGCCGGTCTGCCGGCCGCAGAGCACGTTGCTGACGACCATTTCGTCGGGCGACATCGCCGCGAGGCTGTACGTCCCGGGCAGGTCGAGCAGCTCCATCGGGCGCGTCGTGTCGCGGATCGAACCACGCGCGACATCGACCGTGACGCCGGGGTAGTTGGCGACGTGGCGCCGGAACCCGGTGAGCGCGTTGAACAGCGAGGTTTTTCCGATGTTGGGGTTGCCGACCAGCGCGACGATCAGCGGGCGCGGACCTGCACCGTGTTCGGGCGGGTGCGCGTGGTCGGAGGCCTGGGGCTGGGCAGCGTCGTGGCAACGCACGGATACACGTCCTGGGATGAGGCCGCCCCGTCCGAATCGTCCGCTGCGGACAGAAGAAGAAACGTGCCGGCAAAGGTCGAAGCCGGTCGCTGGCGGGGATTATCGGCCGTTCAGATCTCGCCGACCTCGACGAGCGAGGCCTCCTCGCTTCTCAGCGAAAGCTCGTAGTCGCCCAGCCGCAGGTGCAGCGGATCGCCCAGCGGCGCCCGCCCGACGATCTCGACCTGAGCGCCTTCGATAAGTCCCATCTCCATAAGGCGATACGACATCGCGTCGTCGCCGTGAACACCGACGACGCGAACCGGATGAGCCATGGGTGCTTTCGCGAGCGACACGCCAAACCTCCGCTTACACAGTCTTCACAGAAGTATATCGGCAAACACTGTGTTTGGATACTCAATCACGGGATTATGTCACCAATTCGCCGGGGTGTCAAGCGGCCCGGAGGAATAATCTCCCGGCGCAGCTTGCGTTCGCAACCCGAGAGGCCGGGGGAGCGAGGGGGCGGGGGAGTGGAGGGGCCGCGGGACACAGGGACGAAGGCAACGAACCAGCAACGCGAGGGAATGTGCGTGCGAAGGTTGTGCCGGCCGGACCCCGTCCGGCGCGATCCTGTGCCGGGCCGGCGTGAACACGGCTTGGGCGGAAGCACTGCGGTTCTCGCGCCGGCGGCGCCCGGCAGAAGCCGGTTCACCTGGTTTCGCCGGCTCGAGGACCGGCGCGGGTGGCCCGGTCACGGGCGAGGCGCCTGTGCCGCGCGATGGCCCCGGTCCGCTGTTCACGCCCGCATCCGCGCGGCCCCGAAGCCATCAGGTGTCGAAATACAGGCAGAACTCGTAAGGGTGGGGCCGGGAGGCCAGCGCCGCGACCTCGTTCTCCATCTTGTACTTGACCCAGTAACGGATGACGTCTTCGGTGAACACGCCGCCTTCGAGCAGAAAGTCGTGGTCGGCCTCGAGCGCGCGCAGCGCCTGTTCGAGCGTGGCGGGCGTGTGGCGGATCTCCGCCTGCTGCGCCGCCGAGAGCTCGTAGAGGTTCTCGTCCACCGGCGGGCCGGGGTCGATCCGGTTCTTGATGCCGTCCAGCGCCGCCATCATGATCGCGCTGAACGCCAGGTAGGGGTTGCAGCTCGAATCGGGACAGCGGAACTCGATCCGCTTGGTCTTGGGGTTGTGCTGGTACATCGGGATGCGCACGAACGCCGAGCGGTTCTGCATCGAGTAGATCAGGTTGACCGGCGCCTCGTAGCCGGGCACCAGCCGCTTGTAGCTGCTGGTCGTCGGGTTGGTGAACGCCAGCACGGCGCCGGCGTGTTTCATCAGGCCGCCGATCGCCCACAGCCCCATGTCCGACAGCTCGGCGTACTTGTCGCCGTAGAACAGCGGCGTATCGCCGCGCCACAGCGAGAAGTGGGTGTGCATGCCGCTGCCGTTGTCGCCGAAGAGCGGCTTGGGCATGAAGGTGACGACCTTGCCGTGGCGGGCGGCGACGTTCTTGACGATGTACTTGTAGAGCATGACCTTGTCGCCCATCTCGACCAGCTTGTCGAAGCGCATGTCGATCTCGGCCTGGCCGCCGGTGGCGACTTCGTGGTGGTGCGTCTCGACCTTGATGCCGCACTGTTCGAGCACGGTGACCATCTCGCTGCGCAGGTTGTGCATGGTGTCGGCGGGTGGGCAGGGGAAGTAGCCCTCCTTGGCGCGAAGCTGGTTGCCGAGGTTGTCCGGCTCGCTGCTGCCGCGGCGCCACACGCCTTCGGCCGAATCGACCGCGTAGTGGGCGTAGTTCATGCCCTGGTCGTAGCGCACGTGATCGAAAATGAAGAACTCCAGCTCCGGGCCGAAGTACGCCGTGTCGGCGATGCCGGTGGAGCGCATGTAGTCGGCGGCCTTGCGGGCGACCGAACGCGGGTCGCGCGAGTAGCGTTTGCGCGTCAGCGGATGCTGGATGTCGCAGATCATCGAGAGCGTGGTGTGCTGGCAGAACGGGTCGATGATCGCGCTGCTGGGCACGGGGATGATCAGCATGTCGGATTCGTTGATGGCCTGCCAGCCGCGGATCGAGGAGCCGTCGAAGCCGAATCCGCTCTCGAACGAATCGAGCGTGAGCTCCTCGACCGGAACGGTCAGGTGCTGCCAGAGTCCGGGAAAGTCCAGGAAACGCAGATCGACGAATTCAACGCCTTTTTCCTCGACGAGCTTCAATACATCCTTGGGCGTCATCATCCAGTTCTCCGCAACAACGCATGTGTTTCATGACTGCGGCACCGCGGGGCGCGGCGCGGCGTTCTGGCCCGATCGCGGTAATCTATCGGCATCCACGGCGCGCAACAACGCTCCCCTTTGTACAATCGGCTCGGTGGGCCGAATCAGGCCAGTCGAAAAGGGGCGCGACTCCGCGCGGCACCGATGGACGGCACTGGCGCTCGAGGGCCGCGTGCCCTCGGGTCTCTCCGCGCCGCGCGCCGGCGAAGGACCAGGCGGGGAGGTTACGGACTGCGGGCGTCCCGGCGTCGCCACCAGGCTCGCCTTCGAGCCGGGCCCGCATTACTTGCGGTTCGGGCGGTTCACCTTGGCCGACGGTCGGCGGCGCGGGCGGCGAAACGCCGGCACCGCGACCGGGACCGGTTCCACGCCCCAGATCTCGCGGGCGTACTCGCGGACGGCCCGGTCGCTGGAGAAATACCCCATCCGCGCCACGTTCAGAATCGCCGCCCGGTCCCACGCGGCCGGCTCCTGCCAGAGCGCATCCACCCGCTGTTGGGCCTCCAGGTACGACTCCACATCCGCCAGCAGCATGTAGTAATCGCCCTCGTTGAGCAGCCAGTCGAAGACCGGCCGGAACAGCTCCGGCGAAGCGGCGTTGAATGCTCCGTTCGAGATCGCGTGGATCGCCCGGCGGACCGCCTCGTTGCGGTGGTAGACGGCCCAGGGGTCGTGACGCGGCCGGGTCGCCAGCACCTCGTCCGCGGTCAGGCCGAACAGGAAGAAGTTCTCCGCGCCGACCGCTTCGCGGATTTCGATGTTCGCGCCGTCGAGCGTGCCGATCGTCAGCGCCCCGTTGAGCGCGAATTTCATGTTGCCCGTGCCCGAGGCTTCCATGCCGGCGGTCGAAATCTGTTCGGAAAGGTCGGCGGCGGGGATGATCTCCTCGGCCAGCGAGACGCGGTAGTTCGGCATGAACAGGACCTTGAGCCTGTCCGCGACGCGCTCGTCGTGGTTGATCGTGCGGGCGACGTCGTTGATGAGCTTGATGATCAGCTTGGCCCGCGAGTAGGCCGGCGCCGCCTTGGCGCCGAAGATCACCACGCGCGGCACGATGTCGGCCGCGGCCCCGTCGAGAATCCGGTGATAACGCACCACGACCTGCAGGATATTGAGCAACTGACGCTTGTATTCGTGCAGCCGCTTGACCTGCACGTCGAACAGGGCCTCCTCGGAGACGCGCAGGCCGGCGTGCCGGGCGATCCGCCGCGCCAGGCGGCGCTTGTTCTCCTGCTTGATCGCCCGGAACCGCTTCTGGAACGCCGGGTCGTCCGCCAGCGGTTCGAGCCGCCGCAGCCGGTCGAGGTCGCGGACCCAGCCGTCGCCGATGTGCTCGGTAATCAGCGCCGCCAGGGCCGGATTGCAGGCCGCCAGCCAGCGGCGCGGCGTCACGCCGTTGGTCTTGTTCGAGAACTTCCCGGGCCACAGCTCGGCGAAGTCGGGTACCAGCCGGCTGCGGATCAGCTCGGTGTGCAGGGCGGCGACGCCGTTGACGGCGTGGCTGCCGACGATCGCGAGATGGGCCATGCGCACCGACTTGGGCTCGTCCTCCTGGATCAGCGACATGCGCCGCATACGCTCGGCATCGCCCGGCCAGCGCCGCTCGACCTGCTTGAGGAAGCGGGCGTTGATCTCGAAGATGATCTGGAGGTGGCGCGGCAGCACGCGGCCCAGCAGCTCGACCGGCCAGACCTCCAGCGCCTCGGGCAGCAGCGTGTGGTTGGTATAGCCGAAGCACGGCTCGGTCAGCGCCCAGGCCCGCTCCCATTCGAGGCCGCGTTCGTCCACCAGGATGCGCATCAGCTCGGCCACCGCCAGCGCGGGGTGGGTGTCGTTGAGCTGGATCGCGACCTTGTCGGGCAAGGCGTCGAGCGAGTCGTGGGTGCGTTCGTAGCGGCGGAGGATGTCCGAGAGCGTGCACGCCACGAAGAAATACTGCTGCTCGACGCGCAGCTCGCGCCCGGCGGCGATTTCATCGCTGGGGTACAGCACCTTCGAAATCGTCTCGCTGAGGGCTTTCTCACGCACCGCTTCGACGTAGCCGCCGCGGTTGAACGCCGGCAGGTCGAACGTCTCCGAGGCCCGGGCCGACCAGAGCCGCAGCAGATTGACGGTGTTGACCCCCGTACCCACGATCGGCACGTCGTAGGGCAAGCCCATCACCGTGCGATAGCCCCGCCACTTGGGGCGGAAACGGCCCTGATCGTCTTCGGCGGCCTCGACGTGGCCATAGAACCGGACGGGGGTCGTGAACTCCGGCCGGGCGATCTCCCAGGGCGAACCGAAACGGAGCCAGTAGTCCGGGTGTTCGACCTGCCAGCCGTCTTCGATTCCCTGCTCGAAGATGCCGTACTCGTAGCGGATGCCGTAGCCGTAGACCGGCAGCTCGAGCGTGGCGGCCGAGTCGATGTAACAAGCCGCCAGCCGACCGAGCCCCCCGTTGCCCAGGCCCGCGTCGGGCTCGATCTCGCAAAGCTGGTCGATGTCGATGCCGTATTGGGCCAGCCCGTCGCGGGCGGACTCCCACAGCCCCAGGCAGACCAGGTTGTTGCGCAGCGAGCGTCCGAGCAGGTATTCCATCGAAAGGTAATACACCCGCTTGACGTCCCGCTCGTGGTAGGTGCGTTGCGTGGCGATCATCCGATCCACGATGCGGTCGCGCACCGAGAGCGCCAGCGCGTTGAAGTGATCGTGCGGCGTCGCCGATTCCCACCCCTCGGCCTGCGTGAAACGGACGTGGTGCAGGAAACCTTCGATCAGCGCATCGCGGCGACCGTCGCGCCCCCTGGGCGGCGCGGGTCTGGACGTGGTGGATTTCGTGGACGCTGAGGCGGTTCTTGACGTGCTCATGAGTTGGCTCCGTGCGAAGCGTGCCGCTGGCATGCGCGCATTAGACGCAGTTGGCCCGATAAATTCAACGGTCCGATCCGGGATGAGCGGAGCGGAAAGGAAGGGCCAGGCCCGTTCGCTTGTGACCGCTGAGAGGAAGCCTGGATGCAATCGCCGGGGAAAAAGCCGCTGGCCTTGAGCCCGCGCGGTCTTCCGGCCGCCGCCTGTCGAGTCGTGGGGCGGCGTGTACAATCATGGTGGCAGAGTGGGCCAGGCGGCCGCCGATCCGCCGGGCCGCGCTCGTTTCGGCGAACGCGGGTCGCGCGGGTCGGAGGAAAGTCCGAACTGGGCAGGGCACGGTGGTGGCTAACGGCCACCGGGAGTGATCCCAGGGAAAGTGCCACAGAAAACACACCGCCGATGGACGCCTCCGGGCGTCACAGGCAAGGGTGAAAAGGTGCGGTAAGAGCGCACCGCGCGGCCGGTGACGGTCGCGGCAGGGTAAACCCCACCGCCAGCAAGCCC
>CAYRXN010000209.1:0-21558 GCA_964428275.1 uncultured Planctomycetales bacterium
ATGATTTCCTGGCGGAAGTCGTCCTTGCGGCTCTCGGGGATGTCGATCTTTTCTTCGATGGAGCGCATCAGCCGCTCGTCGGGTTCTTCGTCCTTGCCGGTGTACTTGTTGCGCACCTTTTCGTGCTGGGTGTAGGCCCGCACGTTCTCGATGTAGTTGGTGCACAGCCGCGTGACGGCGTCCTCGTCGGCCGAAATCGCCCGCTGCACCTCGCCCTTGAGGATGTCTTCGTATTCCTCGCGGACGACGCTGAGCAGTTCCTTGTAGCGTTTCTTGGTTTCCTCGTCGGTGATCAGCGAGTGGTGGCTCAGGCCGTTTTCGAGCTCGTTCATAACCATGAACGGGTTGATCTGGCGTTCCTGCTGGGCCTGTTCGCTGACCAGGGCGTTGGAGATCTTGTCCTGGATGTAGCGCGGGCTGATGCCGGTCATGCCCTCGCGCGGATGCTCCTCGCGCAGCTCCTTGACCGAGTCTTCGGTGAAGCCGGGGATGCTGCGGCCGTCGTAGAGCTTGAGTTTCTGGAGCAGCGTCAGACCGGCCTTCTTGGGTTCCTCGAGCCGCGTCAGGATCGCCCACATCGCCGCCGTCTCGATCGTGTGCGGGGCGATATGGATGCCGGGGACCTTGTCCTTGTTGAAGTCCTTCTCGTAGATCTTGATCTCGTCGGAAAGCCGGATGTTGTAGGGCACGTCGATCTTGATCGTGCGGTCGCGGAAGGCTTCCATCAGGTCGTTGGACTGGAGCTTCTTGTACTCGGGCTCGTTGGTGTGGCCGATGATGACCTCGTCGATGTCGGTCTGGGCGAACTTCTTGGGTTTGATGGTGTGCTCCTGCGAAGCGCCCAGCAGGTCGTACAGGAACGCCACGTCGAGCTTGAGCACCTCGATGAATTCGCACAGGCCGCGGTTGGCGATGTTCAGCTCGCCGTCGAAGTTGAACGCCCGCGGGTCGGAGTCCGAGCCGTACTCGGCGATCTTGCGGTAGTTGATGTCGCCGGTCAGTTCGGTCGAGTCCTGGTTCTTCTCGTCCTTGGGCTGGAACGTGCCGATGCCGATGCGGTCTTTTTCTGAGAGCAGCACCCGCCGCACGATCACGTGGTCGAGCACTTTGCGCCAGTTGCCTTCATAGCGGACGAGCAGGTCCTCGAACGTCTTGCGGCAGAACGGATCGAGATCGCCCTCGATGCGGATCTGCTGGTCGGCCGGCAGGTCGGCGTTGATCTGGGCGAGGATGTCCTTGCGGGCCTCGCGTGGGATCAGCTTGAGCGGCTCCTCGTGCATCGGGCAGGGCGCGATGCCGCGCGGTCCGTCGCCGTCTTCGAGCTTCCACGAGAAGGTGTAGAGCGCGCCCTCGTCGAGCTGGCTGTAGTATTCGAGGCCTTTCTTGAGCAGCCGTGCGATCGTGCTCTTGCTCGAACCGACCGGGCCGTGCAGCAGCAGGATGCGCCGGTCGCTGCCGAAGCCCTGGGCGGCGGACTTGAACGTCTCGACGAGTCGCATCAGGGCCTGGTCGAGTCCGAAGACCGCGTCGGCGCCGCCCTCGAAGGGGTCGTCGAAGAACTTGTAGTGGGTGATCTCCTGCTTGAACGACGTATAGCGTTCGGTCCCGAAGTGGCGGATCATGTCGTAGACCCGCTGGAAGGCGTTTCGGGCGATGCGCGGGTTCTGAATCACCAGGTCGAGATAGTCGAAGAACGTTCCTTCCCAGTGCTGCTGCCTGAATTTTTCGGTATCCAGGTGCTTGTCGATCACCGCGAGGATGGCGTCGCGCTTGGGCATTCCTGGCTCCTCATCCTTTCAAAGCCAATCGTGTCGTGGGCCGGTACCGGGCCGCCGCCAGCCGGCTGCCCGCCGGGGGCCGGGAATGACCGATAACCCCCGACGAAACCGCGTCGGGACGGCGTAGACGTTATCGACCAATCCGTGGTCCTTCCTTGGGATTATAGGGCGAAAAACAACCCGCCGCGGCGGCTCCGGCGCGCGGGCCATGTAACCCTTTTTGTCAGACGGGGTTAACCGCCGATGTGCCGGTGGCGGAAGGTGGAGAGTCGAACGCTGCGCCAGGACGTGGATGTTCGCTGGCGGTCCGTTGAGCGAAACGGCGTTGGGCGTGGCGCCCTCTGGCGAAATCGAGT
This sequence comes from uncultured Planctomycetales bacterium, assembly GCA_964428275.1. Taxonomy (GTDB): domain Bacteria; phylum Planctomycetota; class Phycisphaerae; order UBA1845; family Fen-1342; genus JALSRY01. Next base: position 2,135 of record CAYRXN010000209.1, read on the forward strand.
AAAGCGGGCGTCTCCGGCCGGAGACGCCCGCTCGTAACGCCCTGATGCCCCGCCTCGCTACTGAAGCAGTGAGAGCACGCTCTGCGGCTTGGTGTTCGCGATCCGCAGCACGCTCATCGCCGACTGGACCAGGATCTGCGCCCGCGTGAGGTTGCTCGTTTCCTCGGCGAAGTCGGTTTCGCGGATGTTGGCCTCGGCGGCGCTGATGTTCTCCTGGGTGACGCCGAGCGAGTTGCGCGTGGCCTGGAGCGTGTCCTTCTGGAACGCGCCCAGCCGGCCGCGAAGCTCGGCGACCTGCGTGTTGGCTTCGCGGACGATCCGCTGGGCGGTCGCGAAGTTGCCCGAGGCGATCGAATTGGTCTGCCCGCTTCCGAGCGAGGACAGGAAGCCCACGGAGGTCTTGCCCAGGCTGGAAGTCGAGACCGCCTGCACGCCCAGGCTCGCCAGGCCGTTGAGCGAGACGGTGGGGGAGATCATGAAGTCCGCCCCGCCGCCGGTGATGTAGAACGTGTCCGAGCCGATCGCGGTGCCGAACGATTCGGAGAGCTCGATATCCACCGAGAGCGTGCTGGTTTGCAGGCGGGCGTGCAGTCCGTCGGTGACGGCGGTGACGCCGTTGACGCGGACGGTGGCATCCTGGCCGTAGTCCTTGTTGCTGCCCGCGTCGCCGCCGGTGACGGTGAACGTGCCTTCGAGCGCCTTGACCGAGACGAACTTGCTCGAGCCGTACTCGGTGGTCATGAAGGTCAGCGTCGAGCCGCTGGCGCTGGCGCTGACGCCCGTCAGTTCGCTGCTCTGGTTGACCGCTTCGGCGACGTTGCTGATGGCGGTGCCGGAGGCGAACGTGAGCGTCTCGGTCCCGTAGGCGCCCTGGATTTCGAGCGTGGTCGTGCCCGAGCCGGTGGCCGAGGCCGAGTAGGTCAGCGTGCCGAGCTGGGCCGAACCCGTGACCTCGACCAGCGCGGAGCGGTAACCGCCGTTGGAGATCTTGGCGCTGGTGATGTTCACGTCGGTGAAGTTGGACGTGTCCACGCCGGAGGTGGTGTAGTCCAGCTCGCCGTTGAGCAGTTTCTTGCCCTGAAACTCGGTCGAGTTGGCGATCCGGTCGATCGAGTCGAGCACGGCGTCGATCTGCAACTGGTTGGCGGCCAGTTCGTCTTCGCTGAGGCCGGCCTCGTTGGCGCTCTTGTCGATCAGGTCCTCGAGCTCGGTGATGAGCTTGTTGATTTCATCGAGCCCGCCCTCGGCCGAAGAGACGACGTTGTCGGCCCGGCCGATGTTGTACAGCGCGGCGCTGATGGCGACCTTCTCGGCGCGCAGCGATTCGGATGCGATCAGACCGGCGGGGTCGTCGCGGCCCGTGTTGATGCGCAGGCCGGTGCCCAGCCGCGTGAGCGAGAGGTTGAGCAGCGAATCCTGTTTGTTGAGGATCCGACCGGCGACCATCGAGGGAACATTGGTGTTGATCTGGATCATGAGTCACAAGCCTCCAAAGGCAACTCCAGGGCGTCTGAGAGCTCTTGGGCGTTTCGGATCGTCCGCTTCCTGAGTCGGGCGATACGACGCCGACGGGGCCCGCCGGCTGCCGCTCTCGTTGTCGGTGGGGGCATCGACCCGCGCGGGGAAAGGCTTTAATACACGAGGAGTTGGGAGGCGCCGCCGCGCGCCGCGGCCCGGTCGCCGACTCGCACGGCAGCGAGCCGGAACCGGGCCGGGTGGTCGCGGCGGCTGATATTATGGGCCCAGCCGGTCGGGGCCCGGCGGGGCCGTCTGCGCGGCGAGATCGACCTCGTCGCGGGGCGGCGTCCGATCCGTCAGCCGAGCAGACGCAGCACGTTCTGCGGCGTCTGCTGGGCGAGCGCCAGCACCGAGGTGCCGGCGCTGACCAGGATCTGGTTGCGCGACAGCTCCGAGGTTTCCTGCGCGAAGTCGGCGTCGCGGATCGCGGACTCCGAGGCCATCAGGTTCTCCATGGTGATGCCGAGCTGGTTCACGTTGGTATCCAGCGTGTTCTTCTCGAACGCGCCGAGCCGGCCGCGCATGATCGCAACCTGGCGGATGGCCTCGCGGGTGATTTCCTGGGCGCGGGCCGTCTCGCCGTTGATCAGCGAATAGTCGCCGCCGGACTGGACCTGCGAGAGAAAACCGATGTCGAGGTTGCCCAGGCGCGAGGCGGCGACGGACTGCACGCCGAGGTTGACCTGGAGGTTGCTGTTGACCTCCGGTCCGACCTGGAACAGCGCGCCGCCGCCGGTGATGGCGAACTGGGTCGTGCCGATCCCGAAGTCGCGGCTGAGCGAGACGGTCATGTCGAGCGTGGCGGTCTTGAGCGACAGGTCGTTGCCTTCGCCGATCGTCTGCGACCCGTTGATCAGCGCGACGGCATCCCGTCCGACATCGCGGCTGACGTCGTCGCCGTCGGCGTTCTGGACGTCGAAGGAGCCGGTCTGCGAAATCGGCGAGACCTGCACGAACTGGTCGCTGCCGAGCAGCTCGCTTTCGATGCGGAAGCCCGAGGCCGGGTTCGACGAGAGCGTGGCCGTGATGCCGGTGGCGTCGGAGAGGGCGTTGATCGCGTCGGCCATGTCCTTGGAAGTGGAGCTGGCGGCGAACTGGATCGTGGTGACGCCCTTGGGGCCGGCCAGCTCGATCGAGACCGCGCTGGTGATGCCGGCGTGCGGGAAGAAGAGCATCGCGGGCTGGGCGGAGGTGGTGACCTCGACCGTGACCGGCACGTAGTCGCGCGTTCCGAAGGTCACGGAGTTGATGCCCAGCGCCTTGATGACGGAGGTATCGACGCCGCTGGTGATGTAGTCCAGCGAGCCGTTGAGCAGTTGCCGGCCGGCGAAGGTGGTGCTGTTGGCGATGCGCGTGATGCTGGCGATGGCCGAGTCCACCTGGAGCTGGTTGGCCTTGATTTCGTCGTCGGAGAGCGCGCCTTCGTTGGCGGCTTCGACGATCAGATCCTGAATGTCGTTGAGCAGGCGGGACACCTCATCGAGCGCGCCTTCCGTGGTCGCGATGATGTTGCTGGCCCGCTGCGTGTTGGTGATCGCCTGGTTGACGGCGCTGATTTCGGAGCGCAGCCGTTCGGAGGCGATCAGCCCCGCGGGGTCGTCGGCGCCGCGGGTGATGCGCAGTCCGCTGGCGAGGTGCTGGATGGTTCGGTTCAACTTGGTGTTCGATTGGGCGAGATGACGTTGCGCAACGATCGCGCCAACGTTCGTGTTAATGCGAGCCATTGGCCATCCTCCTTGAACGGTTCGTGGCTGGTGAGTACCGAAGGGTGAGTAAGCAGAGGCCGGGGGCGACGCGGGGCGTCAGCGCCGCTTGCGTGCCGGGGGCGGCGTGGTGGCCGCCACGGGCAGGTCCGCGGTCGAGACGCCGGCCGCCTTGCGGTTTTCCCGCTGAATCGCGTCGTACACTTCCTTGCGATGGACGGGTATCTCGGAGGGCGCGACGATGCCCAACCGAACCTTGTCCCCCCGAATATCGACAATCGTGATCTGCACGTTGTCGCCGATCATGATGGATTCGTCTCGTTGTCTTGAGAGCACCACCATCCGCGGCTCCTTCCTGGATTGTGCCGATGCGCAACGTGGGTACCGTCCTGAGCTGGCCGGGAGCCCTCTCGCACGGATCGATCACCCAACCCCGCGCGGCGCGCGGTTCGCCGGGGCGACCGGTCTCGGGTCGAACGGTTTGTCCAACGCCCTGTGCGTACATCTTACGAGCCTTCCGACACGAATGCCACAGGTTTTCCGTTTCCTAGGCCGATTTGGACACGGCCGCGCGTGCGTCGACGCGCAGGAGGCGGTGCCGCGTGCCCCAGCGCCGGTCCGAGAGCACGAGCTGGCGAGCCAGCAGCGAGTGGCCGCCGATGACCAGCGGACCCAGCAGGTTCGCGGTCAGGTAGCCGTCCACCTTGTTGACGATCACGAGCACCCGCGCGTCGTTCGCGTCGCGCATTTCGAGCGTCTTGAGATCGTCGGCGCGCACCTGCACCTGGTAGTCTTCCACGAACGGGCGCGGGTCGCACACCAGGAATGCCAGCGCGGGGTCGTCCACCGACTGCATCCACAGGAACACGCCCTGCTCGTCGGGCTGAAGCAGCGCGAAGCGTCGGTGCTCCGGGAACCCCAACAGACCGTCCTTGAACGTGATGACACGGCTGCCATCAATCTCCACCTGTCCGAAGCGTGTCGTTTCGATGAGCATCCTGCTGCTCCCGTGGCTCGTAGCCAGTCCGACGCAGCCGGCCGGATCGTCCGACCCCCACGGGTCGGCCATTCCGCGTGCAATCCGATCGGCCGGGCCCTCCGGGCCCTTCGCCCGCGTCCCGCGAACGAGCCGGGTTGATCGCGCCGGATGGAGCCACGCACCCGCGCGCGAACCGTCTGTGCTTCCCGCCGGTCTCCTGTCTGTGGCACCGGTGTGCAACCGGTGGCGCGGGCGATGGCCCGCGGACAGTCGTGTCGCACCGGCTACCCGCCGGTGGTCAGACGCTCGGTTTTTCTCCGGTCCTCGTCGTCACCGGCCTATCTCAGGTAGTCCAGCAACGACAGGTTCATGATCTTCGAGGCCGTCGCCAGGTTCGCCTGCAGCGCGATCTGCACCTGCTGATAGCGCACGATGGCCTCGGTCATGTCCACGTCGCGCACGTCGCTCTCCAGCACGCGCGTGGCGACGGTCTCGTCCTCGATCCGCGCGGCGCGATCCTGCATCGCGGCCGCCTTGGCCGCGGCCCGGCCCTGGACTTCCTGCATCTTCTCCAGCGCGGCCGCCAGTTCCCGTCCCGCGGCGGAGATCGCCTGCGTGTCGTCGTGGTCGAGCGCCTCCCGCAGGGCCAGCAGCGCTCCGAACGGCCCCTCGACGCGGACCGGGTTGCGGTCCTCACCCTCGATCCGCCCGTTGTCGCTGGCGACGTTGAGCCCCAGGTCGTCGATCGCCGGCGAGAGGTTGCGCCGCTCGATCCGCAGCGCGTCGCCGCCGAACGTCAGGTCTTCGATCGTGATGCCGTTGCCGCTGCGCGTCAGGGAGGCCCGGACCGCACCGCCGCCGCGGGCGTTGATCAGGTCGATCACGTCCTGGAGCGTGGCCGAGTCGAGGTCCAGGTCGTCCAGGTCGATGTCGATCGTGGTTCCGTTGGCGGTGGTGATGCGGAAGTCGTCGCCCTCGACGGTCTGCACGCCCTCGCCGTAGTTGAGGCTCGCCAGCGGCGTGCCCTCGTAGAGCGAGCGGATGCCCAGCTCGGTCGCGGCGATGCCGCCGTTTTCCTCGATGCGCAGGTCGGCCCCCGAGACGCGGTTGCGCACTTCGATCGTTCGTCCGTCGGCGCTGAGCCGGGCCATCACGCCGATGCCCGATCCGTTGATCCGGTTGAGCACGTCCTCGATCGTGTCGGTCTTTTCGAACCCGATCCGGGCGAGGTCGCCGCCCACGCGGATCGTCAGCCCGGCGCTCAGGTCCACGCCGGCGCCGGCTTTCAGGTCCGCCAGCCGGGTCCGCGGCGTGAGCCGGGGGTCGAGGTCGGCCCCGGCGAGGCTGCCGACCGGGTTGTCGGCGTAGATGCCCAGGTCGAGCGCCGCCTTGCCGCTGCCGGCGTCGGTCACGGTGATGTCGCGCGGCGTCGCGTCCACCGGCGCGATATGGATCGAACGCGCGTCGAGCGTGGCGACGAGCGTATCCGGCATCTCGGCGTTGAGCTTGTCGAGCACGTCGCCCACGGTATCCGCGCCGCTCAGGTCGATCAGGGCCTGGTCGGTGCCGTCGGAGACGAGAATCTTGCCCGGCCGCACGCCGTTGCCCGTGGCGCCGTTGAGGTCGGAGAGCCGCGTTTCCGGCGTCACGGCCGGATCGAGATCGACCGCCCCGCGCACGCCGGCCGAGACGGCGTTGAAGAACTCCATCCCGGGAACGGTGAAGGTTTCTTCCGACAGGTCGCTGTCGAGGATCGTCTGGAGCCGCCCGTCGTCGCCGTGGTAGATCACGCCCTGGTCGCCCCACTCGAAGGGCAGCCTGTCGCTCTCGTGGCCGCTGAACAGCGCGGTGCCCAGGTGCTTGCGATTGCCGACGCTGACGAGCTGCTCGATGATCGCCTCGATCTCGGTCCGCACGGCCCGGCGTTCGTCGGGGGTGGCGGTGTCGCCGGTGGCCTGGAGCGCCAGCGTGTGGGCCTGCGTGACCAGCTCGACCGCGGTTTGCATCGACGACTCGACTTCGGCCAGCATGGCGTTGGTCGATTCGAGATTGCGCCGCACCTGGTCGAGCACGTCCATGTGGCGATCGAGCCGGATGGCGTCGGCGGCCCGCATGGGATCGTCGCTGGGCGCGCTGAAACGCAGCCCGGTGGCCAGTTGGTTCTGCGTGCGAAACAGCGCGAGCTGGCTGGACCGCACCGAACCGAGCAGGTTGAACGCCCGCAGGTTCTGGCTGATGCGTGCCACGTTGATCGGAGAAACGCCCATCGTCTTGCCGTCTCGTTGCAGTGCTAGAGCAGTGCCATGATTTCGCTGGTCATGTCGTTGACGACCGAGAGGTAGCGGGTCGCCGCCTGATACGCCTGTTGATACTTCGTGAGGTTGATGGCCTCCTCGTCGACGCTGACGCCGCTGACGGCCTCGCGCTGGGCATAGAGCCCGTCGTACACGGCCGAAGCGGCTTCGTAGTCCGAGTTGGCCGAGGCCGCCTCGACCGCCAGGTCGCTGATGATCGCCTCGTGGTAGTCCTGGATGCTCCGCCCGCCGAGCAGCGTGCTCGTCGTCGTGCTGTCGGCCAGCCTGGCCACGCGGCCGGCGTTGCCGCCGTCGGCCCCGGCGCCCGAGCGCGACGCGGCGATCCGGCGCGGGTCGCCGGAGACGTTGGCGTCGATCTCGATGCTCGCCGCGTCGGTGCCGTCGAAGAACGAGGCCACGCCCAGCGCCGCCAGGGCCCCCGAGCTGTCCTCGGTAAACCAGAACTCCTGGCCGTCGTCGGCGGCGATGTGGAGCCGGTTGTCCGCCGTCACCGAGGCGGTGATCCCGGGAACCGCTTCGAGGTCGGCGGCCAGGCCGCGCAGCGTGGTGTCGTCGCCGTTGAGGCCGTCGAGGTCGATCTCGATCTGCCGCGTGGTGATCTGTCCGGTGCTTTTGTCGCGCACGTTGACGATCAGCGTGCCGTTGCCGACCGGGAAGGGCAGGTTCGCCGTGGTGCTGTTCAGGGCGGCGTCGGGGTCCTCGACGGCGTAGTTGCTCGTCAGCGCTTCGTAACCGACCAGCCCGACGCCGGTGGAGTGGACCCGGTTGACTTCGTAGATCAGCCCGCGGGCCAGCGTGTCGAGCCGGTCGAACTGGTCCTTGAGGTAGTTGTCGCGGGCCTGGAGCAGCCCGAACAGCTTGCCGTCGTGCAGGATGACGTTGCCGTGGTCGTCGGCAAAGCGCACGGTGGCGACTTCGAGCCCGTCGCGCAGCTCGGTCTCGACGACCGGGCCGCGCGAACGGTCGAACTCGACCAGCGGATCGCTGCCGACGTAGACGTTGATCGAGCCGTTGTCCTGTTCGCGTACCTGGATGTCCATCAGCTCGCCCAGCTCGCGGACCAGCGCGTCGCGCCGGTCGCGCAGGGCGCTGGCGACGGTGACGCCGTCGGACTCCTGCTGGGCGATCTGGGGATTGAGCTGGGCGATCTCGGCGGTCAGCTCGCCGGCGTGTTCGGCGACGGCGCGGGCCTGATCGTTGAGCGACTCGACCTGTTGAACCAGCCCGCGGCGCAGCCGGTGCAGCGAATCGACCAGCCCGCGCGCGTTGGACAGGATCAGGTTGCGGGCCCCGCTGTCGGTCGGCGAGGTTTCCAGATTGCTGAACTGGGCGAAGAACTGGCTCAGTTGGGTGGAGACGTCCTGGTCGGTGAGCTCGTTGTAGAGCGACTCGGTCCGGCTGAGCGTGTCGTAGATGACTTCGGCGCCGGCGCGGGCTCCGAGCGAATCGCGCAGCCGGCCTTCGAGGGCGGCGTCGAAGTGCCGCCGCAACTGGGCCAGCCGCACGCCGTTGCCGGGCCGCACGCCGCCGGGCATGCGTCCGCCGACGATCGCCGCGAGCCGGCCGGTTTGCCGGGTGTACTCGGGGTTGCCGAGGTTGGCGATGTTCTGCCCGGTGATCGAGAGCGCGGCCTGGTATGCCGCCAGCGCGCTGCGACCGATTTGGAACGAATCACCCAGTGACACGGCTTACCCCACAGCGTCGATCCACGATTCCTGACTGCCCTTGGTCTGTTTGCCGTTCGGCCCGTACACGACGGTCTCCTGTCTTTGCCGCACGAGGTCTTCGAATACGGCTCGGATGTGGTTATGCAGGCGGCGTGCCACAGTCGCCGCCATCTGGTTTTTCTGTTGCAATTCCCCGGCCGCGTGGCGCAAACCGGCGATTTTCGCCCGCAAACGCGACCCGAGCGGTTCGGGCAGCTTGCCGGCGATCTGCGAGAGCCGCGGCGGCGCCGTGTCCGACCCGGGCAAGCCTTGCGCGACGCGCGCAAGGATTGCCTCGCGCCGCTGCTCCAGCGTGAAGAAGCGTTCCAGCACGCCGCACTCCGCCTCGGCGACCCGTTGCAGTCCGGCCGTGTCCGCTTGCCGAATCGCCGCGAGCTTCCGGTCGGCCAGGCCGACCAGCGTGCGAAACGCCGCGAGCGTGGCGTCGAGCACGCCGAACAGCTCGTGCAGCTGCGCCACCGACGGTCCGCGCCCGCCGGGGGGCGCTTCGCGGCGCCGCGTCGGGTCGCGTCGGGTCGCACCGGTCACGCCAGCACCTCCGTATGGTTTCCCAGCGCCGCCCGGGCCTGCGTGCGCTGCGCCTCGAGCTTGCGTTGCATCACCGCCCGCGAGCCGTGCAGCAGCCGGTCGGCGATCTGCGACGTCAGCCCGCGGTCGCGGCGGGCGACCGCGTCGGCGATCCGCAGATCGAGTTGTTCGCCGAAGACTTCCTCGGTGCGCCCGCCGGTGCCCAGCTCGCGGCCGAACGGCAGCTTGCGCATCTCGGCCAGCAGCGGTGCGAAAAAGAGCTGCGAGGTGAGCCGCGCCGCCGCCTCGCGTACCTGCCGCGGGTCGTGCGCGTCCACCGCGCGTCCCAGCTTGCGCCAGGTTCCCAGCGTCCGGCCGGCCGCCGCGTCGGGCCCGGCGGGAGCCGCGATGTCGTTTGCGCCGATCGTGTTCACCGGGGCTACTCCGTGTAGATCACCTGGGCGTGCAGCGTGCCCGTCGCGTGCAGCTGCTCGACCACCTCGACCATCTGCTTGGGGGTCAGTTGCAGGTTGCTCAGCGTCTTGAGGAACTCCTCGAACGGCACGTCGCCCACGTCGTCCCTGTCCTTGGCGTTGTTGTCCGAGGCCGTGCCGATCGCCAGGGTTCCCAGCCCCGGCAGCGTGACCACGGTCGGCGCGATCGTCACCGCGCCCGTGACGGTGATGCTGTGTGCCGTCCGGTTGATGCAGACGCGCGCCGGCTGGCGCGGCGTCATGAAGACCTCGGTCTGGAGCACGCGGCTGATGAACCCCGCCGGGTGCGCCTGCTCATAAGGCGGAATCCGCACGCTGACGTTCTTGGGGCCGATCGCCTCGGCGAACGCCGTCTCGACGACCCGCCGGGCGGCGGCGTTGCGCGTGAGGTAGTCCTTGGCCGCCGGGTTGCGCAGTTCGTGGTTGATCGCCCGGGCCACGAGCTGGGCCCACGGATAGCCGGCGTGGCTGTCGTCGAGCACGAGCGTGACGCGCCCGTCGAGGATGAAGCTGTAGAAGAAGTCGCGCTCCAGCGTGCAGCCGGCGCGGATGATCCCGCGCGTGGGCACGTCCTTGTCGGGCAGGTCGATCCGCCCGCCGGCCAGGGCCATGATCTGTTGCGTCGCCGGCTCGTTTTCGTCGAACATCGCGAACTGGAGCGGCGTCGTGAGAAGCTGTCCGCCGGCGAGGCTCTTGGCGGCGAAGCTCGAGACGACCACGTCGAGCGTCTGGCCCTCGCGTGCCCCGTATTCGGGCACCGTCACCTCGACCGCGACGATCGCGACGTTGTTGACGTTCTTGAGCTCGTCGGGTTTGAGCACGGGCTGATGAAAGCGGCGGTGCATCGCCATCAGGGCGCGCATGGTGTGCTGGTTCTTGCCGCCGTCGCCGGTGCCGTTGAGGCCGACCACCAGGCCGTAGCCCATCAGCTTGTTGGTGCGCTGGCCCTGGAGCCGGGCGATGTCCTGCACGCGGACTTCCGCGACCGCCGGCGCGGCCGGGGCCAGCACTGCCAGTGCCAGCAGCAGCACCGGGCTGATCGGGTCCGGGTTGTACCTGCGACGATCCTTCATCGCTGTCCTTCCTGCGTCTTTTCGTTTCCGCCCGTTCGTGCCGGCGCCGGCTAGAGCGGCCGGATCACGTCCCACAGTTTCGCCAGCCAGCCGCGTCGGGCCGCGTCGCGCGCCGGGCCGGCGTGCTGGATGTCGATGGTCGCGTCGGCCAGTTGCGTGCTGAGAATCGTGTTCTGGGCGCTGACGTCCTCGGCCCGACAGATTCCCGTGAGCGTGACCCGCTGGCGGTCTTCGTCGATCTTGATTTCCTTGCGGGCCTGCAACACGAGCGTGCCGTTGGGCTTGACGTCGATCACCACGGCGCTGATCCGCGTGACCAGCGAGTCTTTCCGTTCGACCTTGCCCTTGCCTTTGTACTTGTCGTCGTAGGTCAGCGCGACCGCGGGGTTGCCCGCCGGAAAGACCTGCGGTACGAGCTTGCTGTCCTCGGTGAGTCGAATCCATTTCTTGAGCTCGGCGGAGATGTCCCATTTCTTGTCGCGCTTGAGGTCGGTGTCGGACTTGGCCCGTTTCTCCTCGCGCACGATCACGGTGACGATGTCGTGGACCTTGATCCGCCGGGGCCTGGGAGCCTCGACCGCGATCAGCGAGGCGTGCAGCAGGACCGCGTTCCTGGGCGGCTGGGGGTCGGCCGTGGCGAGCGGATGTACGGCCGCGGGTGGCGCCGGCAGCAATGCTTCGCGCACCCCGGCCGCCGGCTGGGTGGTCGGCGCGCGGCCGGGCCGCGGTGCCGCGCGGTGAAACAGCGAGTTGCTCTGGGCCGCCGCCGTCGCGGCCCCGGCCGCCACGAGGATCCCCGCCAGCCACCGCAGCCGCGCCGGCCGACGCCACACGGGCAGGGTTGCTTGCCGTTTGTGCATCAGAGACTCCCATTCTCCAGCCGAACGGTTCCCACGCCCGTCACGACGCCGCGCACCACGCGTCGGCTCCGCCGGTTCTCGCCCAACCGCACGCGGATCGTGTCGCCGAAGCCGCCCGAATCGAGCGCGTCGCCGGTGATGCGCACGCTGACCGGGCCGCCGCCGATCACCGTTACGGGCTGCGATCGCCGCACGAGATCGACGTCTTTCAGGTCGCTCTTGCGCACCATCGCGCCGGCGGGGACGAAGTGGCGGACCTGCTGGCCGACCACCTGTTCGACGTGGTCGATCCCCAGGTCGTCGGCGCTGGTGAACGCGCGCGGGGCGTATTCCAGACTGTCGCTGGTGATGTAGGTTCCCATGTTCAGCGGACGGGCCGCGACCAGGACGCGTTTGGTGAGCCGGACCCGCGCGCCGATGCGCACCGTGCGCTGCGTGCGGCCGTCGCGCCGGATCGTCACGCGGTATTCGCGCAGCCCGAGCGTCGCGCCGCGGCCGCCGCGGACCGAGAACTCGAACGGCGGCGTGGTCAGCGCCAGGAACTCGGCGCCGGCGCGTTCGAACTCGACCTCGACGGTTCCGCCCAGCCGGGCCAGCTCGCGCTGGAGCCGCTGGCGCAACACGTCCGCCAGCGTCTGCCTGCCGTCGTGTGGTTGCGGGCGCAGCAGCGGAGCCGCTTCCGGGGCGGTTGCGCCGGTGGCCGGCGGGGGGGCGGTCGGGCGCAGGATGCGACACTGCGATGCCCCGCAGACCAGCACGCGGGCCATGTTCACGCCCAGCCGGGCGAGTTGTTCGTTGATCTGCTGATAGCCGATGACCGCGGCGCCGGCGGACTCGACCAGGGCGGGTTTGTCGCCCAGCGCCCGGGCCAGCGTGGGGTCGGCCTGGGAAAAGTCCAGCACGTCGGCCAGCCGTACCACGTCGCCGCGCACCAGCGCCTCGGGCTTGATGCGCAGCCGGGAGAGTTCCGGCTGGAGCAACTCGCCGGCGAGGCCCGCCGCGAGCGTCGCGGAGAGGATGGTGGCCGTTGCGAGGGTTCTTGCAAGCACGTTCATGCGCTGACCTCCATGGCGCCCTTAGCTATGCCCGCTAGCGCCGAAGATTGGCCACGACCTGGAGCGCCTGGTCGGCGGACTGGATCGACTGCGAGTTCATCTGAAACACGCGCTGGGTCTTGATGAGCTCGACGAGTTCCGTGACCGCCTCGGTGGTGCTCAGTTCGAGGTGTCCGGGGATGATGCTGCCGAGGCCATCCTGGCCCGGTTGGCCCTCGACCGGCGGTCCGGAAGCGTCGCTCTCCAGGTAGACGTTCGAGCCGTACTGAATCAGTCCGCTGGGGTTGGGGAAGCGGGCGAGCTGGATCTGCCCGAACACCTGTTGCTGTCCGTTCTCGTCGAGGCCGACGACCTCGCCGTTGCTTCCGATCGAGACGTCCGAGGTGGGGATGTTCTCGGGGATCGTCGGCGTGTCCTTGAGGCGATAGCCCATGCTGTTGCCCAGCACGAGCTCGCCGTTGGCGTTGCGGATGAAGTTGCCCGCCCGCGTGTAGGCGGTCCGCCCGTCGGGCAGCTCGACCTGGAAGAAGCCGTCGCCCTGGATCATGGCGTCGAGGTTGGTACCCTGCATGGCCGAGCCCTGCTTGAAGTTGATCTGCGTATTGCTGACCAGCACCCCCAGACCGATCTGGGTGCCCAGCGGCGAGGACGTTTCGCTGGAAGTCTGGACGCCCGGCTGCGTGCGGATCTGATAGAGCAGGTCCTGGAAGTTCACCCGCGAGGACTTGTAGCCCACCGTCTCCGCGTTCGCGATGTTGTTCGCGATGACGTCGATCTTGGTCGAGAGGGCCTGCATCCCTGTCGCCGCGGTGTGAAGTGCCGTGATCGCCATATCCGGTCATCCTCCTGGAGCGCCGGTTCGCAACCGGCGGTCAGTCCCTCAGTCCTTCAGTCCCTTAATCCCCTAATCCCTTCGTTCTTCTCCGCCATCACCCGCTGGCCACCATGTTGATCAGTCGGCCGGCGGACTGGTCCTGCAACGTCACCATCTGGGCGTTGAACTGGAACGCCCGGGACGCCTCGATCATGTTCACGAGCTCGCGGATCGGTTCGACGCCGGAGTTCTCCGCGAACCCCGCCATCACCTTCGCCGGCGAGCGCGTCAGTTTCGTACCCTGGGTCAGGAACCGCCCCGCACCGACCTTGCGCAGCCGGTCGTAGTCCTGCACATCGACCACGCCGAGCCACGAGACCGGGTGTCCGCCCTGCAAGACGCGTCCGTCTTCGTCGATGGTGACCGGGCCGCCGCGCGGATTGAGCACGATGGGTTGTCCGGCCCGTCCGAGCACCTGCGCCCCGTCCGTCGCGGACACGAGCCGGCCCTCGGGGGTCATCACCATGCGGCCGTCGCGGGTGAGGTACTCCTTCCCGCCGGCGCGGACGCGCAGGAAACCCGGTCCCGCCAGGGCCACATCCAGCGGCCGTTCGGTCCGTACCATCGCACCCTCGGCGAAATCGGTCGCCGTGCGGGCCAGCCACGTACCGCCCGTGAGCGTGCGGAGCAGGTCGTTGCTCTCGCCGTGGCGCCGCCCGGCCCGCGTTTCCGGCAGCCGTTCGGCGAAGGTCGCCACGTCGCGTTTGAACCCCACCGTCTCCGCGTTGGCGAGGTTGTTCGCCAACACGTTCTGCCGGTACTCGTTGACCATCATGCCGGCCGCAGACTGGTAGAGCCCGTAGATCACGACCGCCCTCCTGCCGGCTGGTTGGCAGCGCGTGCGAAACCGCCCGCGGCCCGGACTTGGTGGGCGCGTACCGCCCGCCGCCGCGCCTCGGTCAGCACGAGCTGCCCGAGCGCGGCCCAGTCCGCCGGCCGCTGTTCGGCGAGGGTGTCGGCGCTGCTGGTGTTGTCGCAGGGGCGCGCCGCGATTGCCGCGGCACGGTCGTGGTGTTCTGTGATCCGGGTTTGTCGCATCGTGCTGTTCCCGCTTCTGGCGGCATCCTTGCCGGGGCCACGCCGCGCGCGGTCTGCGGACCGGCTCGGACGGGTGCGAGTTCGTGCAGCCCGCAGGGGGCAGATGGTGTGCCAGGGAGCGCGCCGCGCGGCGGCGCAGGGCGGTGCGGGCGCCGTAAGGGGTTGTCCGTGAAGGAGTTATGATTGCAGGAACGGCGTGCGTTCGAGCGGGCGCCGTCTCGGCCGACCGCTCGCGTTCGGCATCGCTTGCGCCCCGCGCGCAAGACCTGCCCGCCCCGTTCGGCTGACGGCAGCCGCCTGCGCGCGGGTCCGAGGCAAGGGCCACGGGAATGGGCCGCAAGAAGGAGACGTGGAAGCGGTTCACGACAAAGGAACGTGGAGATGATTCCTCGCAACGAGCCGCGGGCCGGCGGACCGTGCGGTCGTGCTGCCCGAGCGGGCGTCGCCTTGCCGGGGACTCGCAAGACTGCGCAGGCTTGCGGCCTTCGGTTCGTCGGGGGGCGCCGGCGAATCGGCGTACGTTTGCGCCCGGTTCCAGCATTTCCTTGATTTCCTTGACGCTCCGCGTCGCGTGCGCGATCCTTCCCGTAGCGAATCCAGCTCAGGGCACACCGAAAGGAAACGCCATGTCGAGCGACGATGCCAAGGTTACGGTTTCTACGCGCTCCGAAGCGACCGGGCCGGTTACCGGGCGCCGCTACCACCTCGTGCTGGTCGGTGATCTGGGAACCGCTGGGCGGCTTGCGGGCCTCACGCCGACCGACGCCGACGGCTTCGCGGACCTGATGCGCCAGGCCCGGCCGCAGGCGGCGATCGCGCTGGCCGATCCGCTCGGCCGCGGCGACGACTGGGAACTGCCGCTTGCGTTCGAGAGTCTCAAGGCATTCGAGCCCGCCGGGTTGCTCGGCCAGGTTCCCGCCGGTCGCTGGCGACTCGGCCTGCGCGAGAAGCTGATCGCGCGCCGCCGGGGTGAAATCGGCCCGGACGATCTCGAGCGGACCCTGCGCGCCGCGGCCGCGGGCGACGCCTCGCTGGCGTGGCTGCTCGAGCCGGCTGCACCCACGCCGTCCGCGCAGGCTCCGCAACCTCCCGCCGGCGGAAGCATCCTCGATTTCGTGGACGAGCCGGACGACGCGGCGCGGGTCGCCGCGGACGTCGAGCGACTCGCCGCCCAGGCCGGCGACAAGGAGCGGCGCATCTCCGGCGACGAGGCCCGGCGGATCGAAACCCTGCTGGCCCGGGTCGACGACGAGCTGGCGCGCATCACCGGAGCGGTGCTGAACCATCCCGACGTCCGGCGACTCGAAACCGTCTGGCGCGGCGTCAGGTTCGTCATCGACCGCGTCGACTTCCGCGCCGGCGTGCGGCTGGCCGTGCTGGACGCTCCCCGCGACGAGGCCGTGGACCGGCTTGCCGAGCACGTGATCCTGCCCGCCTACGACGGCGCGATCGAGACGCCCGGCATGGTGGTCTTCGACTACCCCGTCGCCAACACGCCGGTGGACCTGGCGATGCTCGACGAAGCCGCGCAGCAGGCCGCCAGCCTGCCCGTACCGATCGTGTTTCCCGTCGAGTCGGCGTTTTTCAACATCAAGGGCTGGCGATTGCTCAAGAACCTCCCCAACCTCGCCGGCCTGACCGATTCCTTTGCCTTCGCCAAGTGGCGGTCCCTCCGCGACCAGCCCCACGCCCGCTGCCTCGTGCCGGTGATCGGCCGGTTCATGCTGCGCCCGCCCTGGGACGGCCGGCGGGCCGGTGAAGGGTTCGCCTATCGCCAGGCGCCCGGCAAGATCAGCGACCTGCTGTGGGCTCACGGCCACCTGGCGATGGGCGTCTGCGCGGCGCGGTCGTTCGCCCGCCACGGCTGGCCGACGCGCATGTTCGGCGCCGAAGCGGGTCGGATCGAAGACCTGCCCGTCGTGGACAATCCCAACGATCCGGGCAACCCCTGGGGCCCGGGTGACCTGGTGCTCCCCGACCGCCGCCTCGACGAGCCGCCCGAGATCGGCATGAACCTGCTGCTCTCGGTGCGCGGCAAGGATTTCTGCATCCTGCTCGGCGGCGTTTCCGCCGCCCGCCCGGTGCGGCGCGCCGACGCCGGCCCGCGTCAGGCGGCCCTCGAAATCAGTCTGCCCTACCAGCAGTTCGCCGCGGTCGTCAGCGATTATCTTTCGCGCGCGGTCTCCGAGCTGCGTGGCTCCAGTGCCGAGCAGATCCAGCAGAAGCTGCTGTTCGGTCTGGCGAATCTGCTGGGCATCCGCGAGATGGGCGAGATGGACGCCATACAGGTCGGCGTCGCGCCCCATCCGGACGATCCCGGCCGCACGCTGGTCCAGCTGCGCCTGGCCCCCCCGGCCCGCATCGTTCCCGGCGGTCTGCACATGGAGTTCGGCCTCACGATCTGACGTGCGCCTCCGTTGTCCGGTCACTCCGTCCTTTGGTGGCTTTCCCGGCGAGGGACGCCGCCAATCGCACGCACGTTGCCGGTGGGGGAGCGGGCGAATACACTCAGGCACTTGGCTGGGGGTGGCTCGCCGCGGCGAGCATGAGATCCCGGCGCGATCGGCCGGGAGACCCCTCGAACCTGATCAGCGTCTGGCCGCCCCGGCGGCCGGCTGCGTAGGGAAGCAGCATGCCTTCAACACCTTCGCGGTCCAGTTCCGGTTCAGGAGGCGGTCCCCGCGGCGCGCGACCGTGCCGCGCGGAGGCCACCAAGGCGCGGCCGCGAAGGGGAATCGGCGGCAGATCGGGGCGCACGGCGCCCCCTGGAGAATCGCGATGACGCAACTGCAAGCTGCGCGTGATGGCATCGTCACGCCGGAAATGATTCGCGTGGCCCTGCGCGAAAACACCACGCCCGAGTTCATCCGCGAGCACGTGGCCACCGGGCGGCTGATTATTCCCGCCAATGTCCGCCACCTGGCCGGCAGCGGCGGCACGGCACCCGGCGCTGCGGCGCTCAGAAGCCCGGAGAGGGGCGACCGGCGCCCCGCCGCGCAGGCTGAAGCCTGGGCAGCGCAGCGCTATCCGTCCGGGCCGGTCGGGCATCCCGCGTTCACGCCGGCAGCGGCCCTCTGGGTCAACCAGACCGTCGAACAGCGGCGGGCGCTGCTGGACGACGAAGACTACTGCCGCGGCGAGAACGCCCCCAAGCGGCTCGACCCGATCGGCATCGGCCGCGCGATCAGCACCAAGATCAACGCCAACATCGGCGCGTCGCCCGTTTCGAGCAGCATCAAGGACGAGGTCGAGAAGCTCCGCTGGGCCCAGCTCTACGGTGCCGACACACTGATGGACCTCTCCACCGGCGGCGATCTCGACGCCTGCCGCCAGCGGATCATCGACCACAGCACGATCCCGATCGGGACCGTCCCGATCTACAGCATGATCGTGGGGCGCGACATCGAGGAGCTGACCTACCAGGACATTCTGGCGGAGGTCGAGAAACAGGCCCGCCAGGGCGTGGATTATTTCACGATCCACGCCGGCATTCTGCGCGAGCACCTGGGGCTGATCGGCCGGCGGGTCTGCGGACTGGTGAGCCGGGGCGGGTCGTTGCTGGCCAAGTGGATGATCCACCACAACAAGCAGAACCCGATGTACGAGATCTTCGACGAGATCAGCGCGATCATGCGCGAATACGACGTGGCGTATTCGCTGGGTGACGGTTGCCGGCCGGGATGCCTGGCCGACGCGAGCGACCCGGCCCAGATCGCCGAGCTGCACGTGCTGGGCGAGTTGACGCAGCGCGCCCGCGAGGCCGGCGTGCAGGTGATGGTCGAGGGGCCGGGCCACATCCCGCTCAACGAAGTCGCCTGGAACATGGAGACCGAGCGGGCCGTCTGCGACGACGCGCCGTTCTATGTGCTCGGCCCGCTCGTGACCGACGTGTTCCCCGGCTACGACCACATCACCTCCGCGATCGGTGCGTGCGAGGCCGCCCGGGCCGGCGCCGCGATGCTCTGCTACGTCACACCCAAGGAGCACGTCGGCTTGCCCCAGGCCCAGGACGTCATGCAGGGGTGCATCGCCTACAAGATCGCCGCGCACGCCGGCGACATCGCCCGCGGCATCCGCGGCGCCCGCCAGTGGGACGACGACATGAGCAAGGCCCGCGCGGCGTTGCACTGGCCCAAGCAGTTCGAGCTGGCCTTCGACGGCCAGACCGCGCGCGCCCTGCACGATGAAGACCTCGACGTGGATACCGATTTCTGCGCGATGTGCGGACACGACTGGTGCGCCATGCGCATCAGCAAGGAGATCGAGCAGTTCGCCAGCGGCAAGGACGCCGCGTACCAGCCCGAGCGGTCGGCGATGCCCTCGCCGGGACTGACTCCGGAGCAGCGTCGTATCCTGGCCGAGCGCACCCAGGCCGCCGCGCGTGCGGCCGGTGGCCGGCCGGCGCCGCCGCCGTGCCACAGCGATCTGGTCGCCGACGACGAGCAGGCCCGCCGCGTGCAGGCCGAGCTGACAAGAGGCGGATAGGCGGTGTCAGCGCCACCGCCGAACGACCGGTGACGCCGCCTGTGTGGGGGGTGTGATACGTCGAGCGTTGTGATCCGGCTGAGTTGCGCAGTTCCTCAGCCGGCGTCGGCCTCGCGGTATGCCGGGAGCCGGATCACGGCGTCATCCTGCGCTGGTGACGTGCTGGGGCGGCGCTTCTGGGCCACCAGCACGCAGCGACCCCAGAACACGCGGATCACTGCGGGGCGTCCGTCCACGCACGTTTCGATTTCGATCTCGTCGCGGTCGTGTGGCAAGGCTTCCAGGAGACGGGTTTGCACGCGTACCAGTTGGGCGACAAGCTCGCGTGTGTGCGGGTCGGTGCAGCGCATATGGCGACCTCCAGACGGGCGGGAACCGCGCCCCGGCTGTCAGACCGGCGCTCGCCCTTGCTCGGCCATGCCGGTTGGTCCGACGCGTTCCGACCAGTCGTGACGCTCCCCATTCTCGCTGTTCTTTCGGCCGCCCGCACTCAGGCAAACACCCCGACTCTTTGCGATACGCCTCCTTGGGCAGCTTTCAGCGGCAACCGAAGGGACGGAGGCGCGGAGGGAACAGGGATTGAGGGATCAAGGGATCAAGGGATTAAGGGATCAAGGGACACAGGGACGAGGGGGCATTCGCCATTCGGCATTCGGCATTCGCCATTCACAAAGGGACCGAGGGAACAGGGATTGAGGGATCAAGGGACACAGGGACGAGGGGGCATTCGCCATTCGGCATTCGCCATTCACAAAGGGACCGAGGGAACAGGGATTGAGGGATCAAGGGACACAGG
>CAYRXN010000210.1:0-6820 GCA_964428275.1 uncultured Planctomycetales bacterium
TGTCCGGGTTCGACAAACAGCTTCGTAATGACGCCGGCCTTGGGCGAGGGGATTTCCACCGCGGCCTTGTCGGTCTCCACTTCGAGCACCGGCTGAAACTCGGTGACGGTCTCGCCCTCCTTGACCATCACGCTGACAACCTGGCCTTCGTGGACGCCCTCTCCGAGATCGGGAAGTTTGAACTCAAACATCGTTCCGTAATCCTGTTCGTGGGTGCGGCGCGTCGTCACCGGCGGGCGCGGCCTCGCTCAAAACCGCACCGTCTCCACCGCGGCCCGCACGATTCGGGCGGCGTCGGGCAGATACGCCTTCTCGTTTACGAAAAACGGGATGATCGTGTCGAAGCCGGTGACGCGCCGAACCGGCGCTTCGAGATAGAGCAGGCTCTCCTCGACGATTCGCGCGACGACTTCCGCCCCGACGCCGCAGTGCCGCGGCGCCTCGTGCGCCACGACCGCGCGACCGGTCTTGCGGATCGACGCGTGGATGAGGTCGGCATCGAGCGGCGCGACGCTCAGCAGGTCGAGCACTTCCGCGTCGATGTGGTACTCGTCGTACAGCTCCTCGGCGGCTTCCAGGGCCGCCCGCAGCGTGGCGCCGTAGGAAACGATCGTCACGTCGCCGCCGGTCCGGGCCACGACGCCCGCGCCGATCGGCAGCGTCTCGGGCGTCTCGGGCACCTCTTCCCGAAATGCGCGGTACGACGCCTTGGGCTCGAAGAAGATCACCGGATCGGGGTCGAGGATCGCCGCCCGCAGCAGCGCCCGGGCGTTGCGCGGTCCCGACGGGATCACCACCTTGAGACCGGCCAGGTGGGCGTAGGTGGCTTCCGGCGCCTCGCTGTGGTGTTCGATCGCCCGGATGCCACCGCCGTAGGGCATGCGAATCACCATCGGGCAGGTGAACCGCCCGCGGGTGCGGTTGCGGAGTCGCCGGACGTGCCCCTCGATGTGGTGAAACGCGGGGAAGGAGAACCCGTCGAACTGCATCTCGCACACGGGGCGGAAACCCCGCACGCACAGGCCGATCGCCGCCCCGACGATTGCGGCTTCGGCCAGCGGCGTGTCCACCACGCGCTGCTCGCCGAACTCCTGGTAGAGCCCGTCGGTGACGCGGAACACGCCGCCGTCCACGCCGACGTCTTCGCCCAGAACGAGCACGTCGGGGTCTTCGCGCATCACCTCCGCCAGCGCGAGGTTGAGAGCCTGGACCATCGTCAGTTGCGCCATCGTCATTCCTCTATGAGCCGGGGCCGGGCCGGCGTGTGCGGGCCTCAGACCACGTCTCCGGCCTCCTCGCGCGGCAGCGGCGCGGGAGGCGGCGATTCCAGATGTTCTTTGAGCTCCGCCAACTGCCGCCGCAGGTCGGGCGTCATCTCGGCGTACATGTGGCGGAACATCTCGAAGGGGTCGTGCTCGGTATTCTCGTAGATCTCCACGGCCCGGTCGATTTCCGCGTCGATTTCCTCCTTCAGCGCGGATTCGAGCGGATCGTCGAGGACGCCTTTTTGCCGCAGGTAGTCCGCAAAGCGCGGGAGCGGGTCGCGCCGTTCCCATTCGGCGACCTCCTCGTCGGTGCGGTACTTGCGCGGGTCGTCCGCGGTCGTGTGCATCATCAGGCGGTAGGTGATTGCCTCGATGACGGTGGGGCCGCCGCCGGTGCGGGCCTTCTCCGCGGCTTCGCGCATCGCGACGATGACGGCGAGCACGTCGTTGCCATCCACCTGAACCCCGTCGATTCCGTATGCAACTGCCTTCTGTGCAAGCGTTTGCGACGCGGACTGCTTGTGGCGCGGCAGAGAGATGGCCCAGTGGTTGTTCTGGATCACCATCACCAGCGGGACGTTGAATACCGTCGCGAAGTTCATCGCCTCGTGAAAATCACCCTGCGACGTGCCGCCGTCGCCGATGAAACATGCGCATATCGTATTGTCATGGCGCAGTTTACAACCCCAGGCGATGCCCATGGCGTGCTGGCACTGCGTTCCGATCGGCACGCACAGCGGCAGATCGTTGATGGCCTCGGGCGTCGCCGAGCCGAGTTCCGACCCACCCCACCAGTACAGGTGTTTCTCCATCGGCCAGCCGCGCCAAAGGTAGGCCGGCAACTCGCGGTAAGTCGGCACGAACCAGTCGGCATCCTCCAGGCAGTACGCGACGCCGAGCGGGGTGGCTTCCTGCCCGCGGCAGGGGCCGTAGGTCCCGAGTCGGCCCTGCCGCTGGAGCATGAGACAGCGCTGATCGAGCATACGCGACGCCAGCATCGTCCGATAAAGGCGCTTCAGGTCGGCTTCGGGAATGTCCGGCTCGAGCGATTCGTCGAGCGTACCGTCGGCTGACAGTACCGACAGCGACTCGACCCGGCACGGTAACGGTATGGTCTCGCGAGGCACTCGGTTTCCTTTGTTCTGCGGCGGGTCGGCCCGGACCCGCGCGTCGAAAACGGGAGCGGCATTGTATCCGCCGATGTGGGGGGGAACAACACCGCTGAGTGGGGTTCAGGTCTGCATGACCAGCACGCCGGTACCGTCGATGCGGTCGGCCTTCAGGTCGCGCAGGGCACGGTTGGCATCGGCCAGCGGGTAGGTCGTCACGCGGGGGCGGATGGGAATCTCGGCCGCTTCGGCCAGCAGCTCGCGGCCGTCTGCGCGCGTGTTCGAGGTGACCGAGTGGAGGTCGCGTTCGTAGAAGATGTGCTTTTCGTAGTTCAGCGTGGGGATGTCGGTCATGTAGATGCCGGCCAGGGCGAGCGTGCCCCCTTTGCGCAGGGCTGCGAGCGCCGCGGGGACCAGATGACCCACCGGCGCGAAGCTGATGGCGCTGTCGGCCGGTTCGGGCATCTGATCCGGGCTGGAGCCGACCCACGCAGCGCCCATCTCGCGCGCGAGCTGCTGGTGCGACGGCGTGCGCGAGACCACGTAGACCTCGCAACCCCGGTGCAGCGCGATCTGCATCACCACGTGGGCCGACGACCCGAAGCCGTAGAGCGCGAGCCGGCCGCCGGGTGGCAGGTTGCAGCGCTTCAGCGCGCGGTAGCCGATGATGCCGGCACAAAGCAGGGGGGCGCCGTCCACGTCCGAGAACGCCGGCGGGATCTCGTACGCGAAATCCTCCGGGACGACGGCGTATTGCGCGTATCCGCCATCCGCGTGGTAGCCGGTGAACAGCGACGCTTCGCAGAGGTTCTCGCGGCCGCTGCGACAAAAAGCACACACGCCGCAGGTATGGCGCAGCCAGGCGACGCCGACGCGCTGGCCCGGCTTGAGCCGCGTGCACTCCGGGCCGAGCTCGTCCACCACGCCGACCACCTGGTGCCCCGGAACCAGCGGCAGCCGCTGGCGCGGCAGCTCCCCTTCGATCACGTGCAGATCGGTTCGGCAGATGGCGCAGCAGGAGACCTTCAGCCGCACTTCGCGCGGCCCCGGCTGGGGATCGGGCAGTTCGGTGAGCAAGAGTGGGGCGGAATCGATCAGACCGATCTCGTGGAGCACCATCGCCTGCATCGGGTTTCCTCCCGGGCCGGCTGCGGGTCTGGCAGCGGGCGGTCGTCGTGGACTGTATCGGGCGGCCATTGTAACGCAACGTCGGGGCTGGCCTGCAACAGGCCGGATGCGCTGGCTCCCCGATGCGGGCGGTCGCACCCTTGCACCGGAAATTGATGGTAATTCAGCGTAGCGCGTGTTAGGATGACGTTACGAGACCGGCCGCGACTCGATGCGGGGGTCGGGTGGTGGCGCGAGCTTGCGTTTGGCTGGCCGGTTGCCCCTGCGCGTCCTGTCTGCCGGCCGCGGCGCGGGCTGCTCACATCCAGACAGAAAGGGGAACTTCGATGAGTCGCAGCAGATGGATGGCAGGATGCTTCGTGTTGTGCGCGTGCGCCGCAGCGTTGGCGACCGACACCATCTACGTCGATCTTTCGGGGATCGACACCGTCGTGACCAATCCGCCGCTGACCGATCAGCAGAAAACGGACCTCAAGGCGTGTATTCTGGCGGATATCTGGGCAAACTTCGCGGTGGCCGGTGCCGAGGTGGTGGTGACCGACACACCCACAACGAACGCTGCCCGGACGGTGCGTCTTCACCCGCAGATCGGTTCCGAGCCCAACGGGAGCGGCGGCACGAGTTACTTCTACGGAGAGTGGGTGCACGGGAGCAGGGAGTGCGACGTTTACCTGGGCAACTTCTTCAACCGCCACGGGAAGGACTACAAGACCAACGGGCAGTGGGACATCGACAAGCTGTGCAACGGGATCGGCCGCACGGCGGCCCACGAGCTCGCCCACTCCTACAGTGTTGGGCATAACAAGAACGGCAGTGATCCCAGCAAGATGACGGAAGGCGGTCTGGTCGGTGCCTCGACCCGGGCCAACACGGAGTGGATCTTCGATGAGCACACCGGCGAAGTGTTGCGCCAGCACCTGGGGCACCCGCCGTGCCAGACCACGAGCGATTACGACGCCGACTTTCTCCAGCCGGTTTTCTGGGACGCTCCGCTGTTTCCGAACCCGGAGTACGACCCCAACGACCCCAACAGCGATCCCTACAACGACCTCGACGAGTGGGGCAACTTCGACGCCCTGCTGACGATCGGAGGTCCGATGGCCGAGTTTTTTGACCTGGGCTGGTACGGGGCGGACACCGACGGCGGGCTCGAAGACGGCAACCCCAACTTCGATTTCATCTACAAGGGCTCGATGGCCGAGGCCCAGCCGCCCGAGCTGGTGACCTTCTTCGAAACCGCCCACGCCTGCGCCCAGTTCGTGCTCCGCGGCAGGCCCGGCAGCGGCTTCGACGGCCAGTGGTTCCCGATGGCCGATGCCGAAGTCCTTCTCGCGGATCCGGTGACCACGCCCGCCGGCGACGACGTCTACCGGTTCGTGTCGCTCGGCTGGGACATCGACGGCGACCAGGTCGTGGATGTCAACGTCACGCTCGACAGCTACATGCTCTATCCCTTCGGCGCCGAGTACAACGGCTGGCGGCTGCGCCACGTGTGGTGCGTCGGCGATCTCAACGACGACGGGATCATCGACCTGGCTGACCTGGCCGTCCTGCTGGCGAACTACAACGTCGAGTATGGCGCCGTATACGAGGACGGCGATCTGGACGGTGACCGTGACGTCGATCTGGCGGACCTGGCGGTGCTCCTGTCGGTCTATGGCACGGAATGCCCTGCGGCGCCCTATTGCGTACCCGCGGGTGACGATTGCTACCGCACGCCGTGCGACGGCGGCACGTTTGCGGACTTCTCGGAGAACCCGATCCCGGCGGACTTCTTCGAACCGGGTTCCGAGCCGTTCGACGGCGTGATCACGCTCGGCGGCGGTACGGGAAGTGCGCCCGACACGGTATTTCACCGAATCGATGAAATGTGCTTCCAGCCCGACCTGCCCGTCGGCGTGACGACGCCGCTCGAGCTCGTCCAGCTCAATCTCATCAGTTGCGAGCCGGTGACCATCATGATCAACGGCACGCCCACTCTCTGGGACGTTGAGATGACGCTTGGCGAGCCGCAGCCGCCGGGACTGATGCAGGCATTCATGACCGGGCCGTCGGGCGGGGTGTTCTCCGCGCACTACACCATCCAGCCCGTGTACACATTCATAGAGACCGAGCCACCGTTCAATATCGTCGTCTGGGATCCGGGCGCGCTGGGGCTCCCGCCCGTCGAGATGGAAATGGGGCCACTGAGCGATATCCCGTGGTCCGTCGACGAGTCCTTCGACATGTGTACGCTCGATGG
This sequence comes from uncultured Planctomycetales bacterium, assembly GCA_964428275.1. GTDB lineage: Bacteria > Planctomycetota > Phycisphaerae > UBA1845 > Fen-1342 > JALSRY01. The sequence continues at coordinate 5,745 of CAYRXN010000210.1, forward strand.
TTTTGCGGCCGGTGTGACGACGGATGAGGGTGGCGCTCCGTGCGCGGCGGATGCGTGCGCCAACTCGACCAACACGACGAGCAACGGGCACTGCATGCGCGCCGCGGACTATCCCTATTGCCCGTGACGGCCCGCGATGCCGCTTGGCTTGCGAAACCGCCGCCCCCGTCTGTTTGGCGATCGCCCAGCAGGCGGGGGCGTCGCGACGCGCCCGGACCCCCGCGCCCGCCGGGGAGCGGATGGGCACCTGGTCATCGGGTTCGAACCGCGCGCCGCCGGGGGGCTCGTGACCGCTGGCGAGTCCCGGGGCGTCGGGGTACCTTGTGGCGGGACGGGCGGTGTGCGTGTTCGGGGCAGCGGGATCTGGTGCGGTGGACTGCGCGTCGCCGCCCGCCGCCGAACGAATCGAAGACGCCACATGTACAAGGAGTCACGCCGTGGCAAGCACGCAAGACAACCTCAAGACCGCCTTCGCCGGCGAGAGCCAGGCCAACCGCATGTACGTCGCGTTCGCCCGCCAGGCGGAGAAAGACGGGTTTCCCAACGTAGCGAAGCTCTTCCGCACCGCGGCCGAAGCCGAAACCGTCCACGCCCTGGGCCATCTCGCCGCGATGGACGGCATCAAGTCCACCGCCGACAACCTCCAGACGGCGATCGACAACGAGACCTACGAGTACACCAGGATGTATCCGCCGATGATCGAGCAGGCCGAGGGCGAGGGACACAAGGCCAAGCGCATGTTCAACTACGCGTCGCGGGCCGAGGAAGTCCACGCCGGCCTCTACCAGCAGGCGCTCGAGGCCGTCAAGCAGGGCAAGGACTTGGAAGAGACCGAGTTCTACCTGTGTCCGATCTGCGGGCACGTCGAGTTTGGCAAGCCTCCGGCCGAATGCCCGATCTGCGGGGCCAGGGCCGAGAAGTTCGTCCAGATCTGAACGCGATGCTCGCGCGCGGCACCGTCGGACCACTGGCCGCCGGTGCCGCGGACCGGCGATCGTCGCGGGCGGGGTCGTGTCACGCGCGGCACCGCCGGGGCGATCGGGTGCCGCGCGTCTAGTCGGTCGGGGTGGTGGCCT
>CAYRXN010000211.1:0-2564 GCA_964428275.1 uncultured Planctomycetales bacterium
GCCGCGGCGCCCTGCGCCAGGTGGTCTTTTCGCCGGCCGACCCGCAGCGCGCGTACGTGGGCGGCACGCAAGGCGTCTGGACGACCGCCGACGGGGGGACGAGTTTCGAGCCGCTCTCCGACGGCCTGCCCGCCTCGTTCGTGGAGCGCCAGATTACCGGGCTGGTCCTGGCACAAACGCCGACCGGCGAGCGACTCTACGCCGGCACGCGCGGCGGCCTGTACGTCCGCCGGCCGCCGGCGGGACGCTGGGAGCGGATCACGCTGCCTCGCGAGGCGCAGGCGGAGTGGGAACACCGGGCGATCAAGGCCCTGGTGCGCGTCGACGACTTCCTGCTGGTGTTCACCGATTCGCGCGTGTTTCGCGGCCGGCTGGACGCTGGCCGGTTCGTCGAGGTGACGCCGCCGCGCGCGCCCGCCGAGCCGCCGCGTGTATCGCTGGTCAAGCTGTTTTTCGATCTGCACAGCGGCAAAGTGTGGGGCCTGCCGGGGCGGCTGCTCTACGACGCGATGGGGCTGGTGATCATCTTCTTGAGCATTTCGGCGTTCTACATCTGGTACCGGCCGTGGCGCACGCGGCTGGCGCTGTGGCGCGGGCGCGGCGTGTCGGCGACTCCCTCGCGGCTGCTGCGTTGGCTGGTCGAGTACCACCTGAAGATCGGCATCTGGACGGCGGTAGTGCTGCTGGTGATCGGCTCGACGGCGGTGTTCATGCGGCCGCCGCTGATCGCGGTGCTGGCCGACGGTTCGGTCGCGGCGGGCCTCTATCCCGGCCGCCTGCCGGACAACCCGTGGCATGCCCGGATTCACAACGCGGTCTACGACGAGCCGCGCGGGCGGCTGCTGATCGAGACGGTCGACGAGGGCTTCTGGGAAGGGCCGCCGGACTGCGCGGGGCCGTTTGTGCGCAGCGATTTCAAGCCGCCGCTGTTCGTGATGGGCAGCACGTTGCTGCGGGCCGAGGCCGACGGGCTGCTGGTGGGTTCGTTCGCGGGCCTGTTCAAGGTGCGGCCCGACGGCAGCGCCCCGTTCGACGTCGTCGCCGGGCGACCGGCCGGAGAGGTTTCGCGTTTCCGCCCGGCGGAGGTGATGGTAACCGGCTATCTGCGTCTGCCCGACGGCAGCACGTTCGTGGCGCAGCATCGCGGGGGACTGTTGCCGTTGAACGGCACGCGGCGGGCGGGTCGGTTCGAAATGCCGGCGGAGCTGGAGCGGGCTTTCAGGCTGCCGCTGTGGAACTTCATGTTCGAGCTGCACAATGCGCGCATCTTCCAGGACCTGATCGGGGCGTTCTATGCGCTGGTCGCTCCGCTGGGTTCGCTGCTGTTCGTGCTGATCACGGTGACCGGCATCTACGACTGGTGTTATCTCAAGCTCTGCGCCGCGCGGCACAACGGGCAATGAAGCGCCACAGGCTCCGGACGCACAGCGACGGTCGCCGGCTGGTCGGCAGCGTGCGTCAGCGGGGGTTTTCGTACCAGATGACGCCGAGGTTGCTGGATTCCTCGGTGGTGAAAATGTCGAGGTCGCCGTCGCCGTCGGCGTCGGCTGCGCCGACGATATCGAACTTCGCACCGGCCTCGTCGGCGATGCGATGCGCCAGCCACGGGCCGGCGGGGTCGTCGCCGAGGCGCTCGAGATAGCCGACCCCGCTGCGACCGCCGGCGTTTTCGCACGAGAAGACGATCTCCGGCGTGCCGTCGTCATCCAGGTCGGCGATCTGCACACCTTTGCCCGTTCCGAACGACTCGGGCCAGGGAATCGTCGTGGCCAGCCACGGGGCGGCCAGACCCGCCACCGGCTCGAAACGGCGCAGCTCGTGTCGATTGGTCGCCACCACCAGGTCGGGCAGATCGTCGCCGTCGAGGTCGCCGAGGTCGGCGAACATCGGTTCTCCGGCTGCGGACCCGATGAAGTGGCGGGTCCAGACCGGCAGGACCTCACCCGCGGGATTCTCCAGCCAGTACGCTCCACGGGCCTGGCCCTTGCGGTCGGTGTAGAGGATGTCCACGTCGCCGTCGCGGTCGAGATCGGTGGGGATGATGGACATGACCCAGTGCGCTTCGGCCAGCGGATGCCAGGTCCACTCCGCGAGCCGGCGCGGGTTGGCGGGCGCGGCGAGGTAGCCGATCACTGCCGGGTCGCCCTTGGCCCCCACGATCAGGTCGATGCCGTTGGCACCGTCGATCTGGGCCGGCTGGCAGAACATCCACTTGTGCCGCCCCTGGACGGCCGGAATAGCCTCGGTCTGCCACTGCTCGGCCAGCGTGGGGCTGCTCGGCCCCCAGTGAACGAACACCGATTTCACTCCGCCTTCGGCGCAGCTCACGACGTCGAGCCGCCCATCGTCGTCCAGGTCGACGAAGACCGCGTCCTCGACGCTGCCGACCCGGCCGACCGTCACCGGCGTCCATACCGCGGCTCCCGTCGTTTCAGGCTCTCCGTAACCGGGACTCGGCGCCGCCAGGTATGCGACCACCACGCCGCTCTGCTCCCAGGCGGCGACCAGATCGAGGGGCCGGCCGTTGCCGGGCGCCCGCAGCTTTACGCCGTCGGCGCCGACGA
>CAYRXN010000212.1:0-3807 GCA_964428275.1 uncultured Planctomycetales bacterium
GCATGTTCCGATAAATTGCAGTCCCGATACGGCTGGACGCCGAGGTACACCGACATCGAGGAGATCATCGCCACCGCGTGGCGCTGGCACCAGGCCCACCCGAACGGCTACGAGGCCGCCTGAGGGGCGGTTCCTTCGTCAATCCGGGCCGTTTCCCGAACCGCAGATGGTGTTTTCGGGTAGTCGGTTTGGTATGATGGACACTTGGTTCTCCCTAATCTTGGATTGGGGAGCGAAGCGATCGTCGTCCCGCGCGGTTGGGGCGGGAAGGCCGAGCGCTTCGTGAGGCGCCGTGTGCCGGCGGCCTCAAGCCGGCAACCGGAGCCGACAGGGAAGTCGGGGTCCGCAACGGCCGGTGAAGTTTCTGCCGGGTGTCAGCGGCGTCGGCTTTTTTTGTCGCGCGGCTTCGTGCGCGGTTACGAGCGGGGCCCGAAAACGCGTGGAATGACTGCGAGCCAATCGTTAATGCAATGTTTTTTCCGGCTCGGCGGTTAGAACTTATAGGTTCTCATACGTTTGTCCTTCTGTGGAGGTCACAACATGTTCTCGTTGTCGCTGCGGAAATCGCGCAAAAAGAGCGATCCGCGCCCCGCGCGAAAACCCAAACGCTCGCGCGTCCAGGATGAGTTCGGCCCGCCGCTGACGCTTGAAGAGCTGCGCGCGAACCTGACCGAGCTCGAGCGAAAGCTCAACGCGGAAATGCAATGCCCCGCCGGTCGCAACCAGGTGTTCTTGCGGTCGCTGCTCACCGGATCGGGAACCACCCCGCCGCGCATCGCCCTCAAGTGCCACCTGCGCAAAGACATCGGGGAAAACCCGGTGGTGTTTTACGAGCACATCCGCGACGTCTGCTGCGCGGGCCCCGAACAGTGTCCGGCGTATCAGGCGTTCAAGGAGCGTTTCGTGCAGACCTGACACCACCACCGCGATTCGCGCGGCCGCCCTCTCGCCACGCGGTCGTGTTTGGGGAGCCCGGCGAGTACGGCGTCAGCAGGGATGTCTGACGCCGTGTTTTTTTGCGCCTCCCGAGCCGCGCGCGCTGGGCGCCCAGCTTGTGTCGATGGCGGCTTGTGCGACAATCCTCAGCCGGATTCGCGCGTCAGCCGCGCGCCGGGAAGTCGAACGTACCGCGATGAGAGGTGTTGCGTCATGCCCACCAACAGAAAACGTCCGGCGGCTTCGGGCGTCCTGCCCCCCGTCGCAGAGATTCGCAGACTCGCCCGTCGTTACGAGAAGCCGATGGTCCGCTTCTTGCGCGAGTTGATCGCGATCCCGTCGGAGAGCGGACAGGAGGGCAAGGTCATCGCGCGGATACGGCAAGAGCTGAGCCGGCTGCGCGTCTGTGACCGGGTGTGGGTGGACGGCTTCGGCAACCTGCTGGCGCGCATCGGGCGCGGGCCGCGTCTGATCGCGATCGACGCCCACGTGGACACCGTCGGCATCGGCAACCCGGACGAGTGGAAACACGACCCCTACCGTGGCAAGGTCGCCGGCGGCAGGGTGTGGGGACGCGGCGCGGGCGACCAGGAGGGGGCCGTTCCCGCGATGGTCTACGCCGCCAGGATCATCAAGGACCTGAACCTGCGCAGCGATCGGTGGTCGCTCCTGCTGGCGTTTACCGTCTCGGAGGAAGACTGCGACGGCCTGTGCTGGCAGTACATCGTGCGCGAGGGCGGCATCCGGCCCGATTGCGTGGTGCTCACCGATTCGACCGACTGCAAGGTACTGCGCGGGCAGCGCGGCCGCATCGAGATCGGCGTGACCACCCGCGGACGCTCCTGCCACGGTTCGATGCCACACAAGGGCGACAACGCCGTCTACAAGATCGCCCGCGTTATCGGCGAGATCGAGCGACTCAACGATCGGCTGGCGACCGATGCCTTTCTCGGCAAGGGCACCGTGACGGTTTCGCACGTGGATTGTCGCACGCCGAGTTTGTGTGCGGTTCCCGACGGGGCGTACATTCATCTGGATCGCCGGCTGACCGCGGGCGAGACGAAAGCGACCGCGCTGCGTGAGGTGCGTGAGGCGGTGCGGCGGGCGGGGGTGCGGGCGACCGTCGCCGTGCCGACCTACGACCGGCCCACGCATACCGGGTTGGTCTATCCGACGGAGAAGTACTTCCCGACGTGGGTGGCCCAGGCCGACGCGCCGCAGGTTGCCGCCGCCGTCGAGACCTTTCGCCGACTGTTCGGCCGGCGCCAGGTTCCCGGCCGGTGGACGTTCAGCACCAACGGCGTGTCGATCGCGGGGATGTTCGGGATTCCGTGCGTGGGGTTCGGCCCGGCGCCGGAGCGCGTGGCCCATACGGTCAACGACAGTGTGCCGATCGAGCACCTGGTGCGCTGCGCCGCGTTCTACGCGGCGTACCCGTCGCTGTACTGCCTGCAGGGCTCCTGACCCGCGCGGGCGGAGCAGCGGTCAGCGTCCGGCGGCGCCGCCGGCGTCGGCCAGCAATGACTCGGCGAAGTAGCTGCTGCGGACGAACGGACCGCTGGCAACCCCCTCGAAACCCAGCTTGCGTGCCACCTCGGCCAGCGCGTCGAACTCCTCCGGCGGGTAGTACTTTTCGACCGGCACCTGCCGCGGCCCGGGTTGGAGGTACTGCCCGATCGTCAGCAGGTCGCAGCCGGCGCTGCGCAGATCACGCAGGGCCGCGACCAGCTCGTCGCGCGTTTCGCCCAGGCCGACCATCAGGCCGCTCTTGATCTTCATGGGGGGCGCGCCGATTTCGCGGGCGATTCGCAGGACCTCGAGCGACCGCTGGTAGCGCGCCGCCGGCCGAACGCGTTTCTGGAGCCGCGCCACGGTCTCGAGATTGTGGTTGTAGACATCGGGACCGGCGGCGCAGACGGTTTCGATCAGCGCTCGGCGGGCGTGAAAGTCCGGCACGAGCACTTCGATCGTCGCTTTCGGCAGACGCGTGCGTGCCGCACAAATGCAGCGGGCGAAGTGGCCGGCGCCCTCGTCGGGCAGATCGTCGCGGGCCACGCTGGTGATGACGACGTGGCGCAGTTTCAGGTGGGCCGCCGCTTCCGCGAGCCGTTCGGGTTCGTCCGTTTCGGGCGGGAGCGGTTTCCGGGTGCTCACGGCGCAGAAACGGCAGCGTCGCGTACACTCGTCTCCCAGGATCATGAACGTGGCCGTCCCGCGCGACCAGCACTCGGTGAGGTTCGGGCAGCGGGCCTCGACGCACACGGTGTGCAGCCGCAAGCCGTTGACGAGTTTGCGGGTTTCGATCATGCCCCGGCTCGGCATCGGGCGTTTGAGCCACGGCGGCAGTCGGCGGCGCGGCCTGGCGGCGTCAACAACGGGCAGCGGCGTGGGGGTCGGGTCACTCATGGTCCGAGGATTCTACCCCGTCACCGATCACTGAACAGCCCCGAACCAGCACGGCCTCCTCCTCGGGTGCGCGGCGATGGGACAACGTAACAACGGAACAACGCTCCGGGGAGCGCCGGACGCTCCCGGCTGATCCGGCATCTGCACCGCGAACCACCGAAACTCCGCGTCCGGCGGGACTTTCCCGCGCGGTAGCGAGTATGCCTTCGGCGTTGGGCTCCGTTTCCCTGATACTGCGAATAGCGAATGGCAAGTGGCGAATGGCGAGTGGCGAATGCCGAATGCCGAATGCCGAATTGTTTTCCGCCGGCGCGTTGCCTTCGTCCCTATGCCCCTTCGTCCCTCAGTCCCTCAATCCCTTGATCCCTGTTCCCTCCTCGCCTTCGTCCCTCAGTCCCTCAATCCCTTAATCCCTGTTCCCGCCTCGCCGCTATCCTTCTTCGGCGCGTTCGAGCCACGTGGATT
>CAYRXN010000213.1:0-17764 GCA_964428275.1 uncultured Planctomycetales bacterium
GGGCCCCGCGCTGGGACATCGTGGGTTTCCGGTACGTTTGCGTAAACTCGCCTAGGGCGACGGCTCCCGCCGCCCGTGACGTTGCAGTTTCCGCACAAACCCAGCGGCCCGCAAGCGTTTTTTGGCTGGCGTTGCGGTGAACGGGGTGGCGCGTCGGGCCAACGGGAGCCTCGCGGGCGTGTCCACGATGGTGGATGCCCTCCCTCCCGGCGCACGGGCGGAGCGGGTATCTTGCTTGCCGGAGAACGCCGATTCCAGGAGGGATGGCCTGATGCCTTGCAGTGTTTCCTGCCTCACCGGCGATGTCTGCGGCGACCGACCCCGGGCTGCCATGCCTGCCGCGCGTGCGCTGTTTGTCGCGGCGGTGCTCGCCCTGGCAATGGGCTGTTCGAGCCGCGAGGTGATCGTCACGGCGTTTCGCTCGCGCGCCGTGCCGTTCCCGCCGGCCGAAGGCCGCACGCGGATCGCCGTCGCGGCGCACACCGCACCGTCCGACGAGTTGTTCGCCGAGGAGATCCGGCGAAAGGTCGAGATCCTGCTCGAGCAGCGGGGCTATGTGGTGGCTCCGCTCGGCGATGCGACGCACGTGCTCCAGGTGAGCTTTTCCAGCGGTCCGGGACGCACGGTGACACACTGTGTCGAGCATTACGTCCCCGGCTGGTCCGTGACCCGCGTCTACCGTCACCGCGGGAGGGAAGTCTACGTGCGCGACTGCTACCCGGGCCGGCGGGAGCGCCACCGCTACCGAACCACTTCGTACACGCGTAACCTCGAGATGGTCCTGTACGAGCGTGGTCCCGGGCGACGCGCGGGCTCGGAGGGAGGACCGGCCCGCGGGAAGGGCCGCCATGCGGTGGCCTGGCGCGTGAGCACCCGGATAACCGGGGGTGATCCCGACCCTCGCCGGGCGGCTGACTATCTGCTCGTGGCCGCGTTCGATTACTTCGGCGCCGACACGGGCGAGCGCGTGCGGGATTCCCTATCGGGTCGGGATGCACGCGTCGAGGAATTGCGGGAGGCGGCCCGGCCGTGAGGCCGGGGGGCAAAGCGCTGCGATCCCCCTTCGCCCGGCCGGGACGCCGCTCGTATAATGGTGGGGGAACGCATGAGCTGGCATCACCACCGCAACCCGCTGGACGTCGCCCGCTTCGGTGGCAAGACCGACCGTGACGTGCGCATCGGCGCCGCTTTCCGGCGACAGGTGCGCCGCCAGATCCTCGTTGGTGCGGTGGGGGTGTTGCTGATTGTCGGAGCTGTTCTGCTGTACCGGCATTTCCAGCCTGCCGGCACGGTGGGGCCCGGAAACGCATACCCCGCTCGCGTGCGCTGCGGGCATTGTGGATTCACGGGGACTGTCCAAGTCGCGTTCGGACAAGGGTTTCCGATAAAGTGTCCCAAGTGCGGCGAACAGGCGTGTGAGGCGTTGTGGCGTTGCCGTGACTGCGGGACCGAGTTCGTTCCGCACCCCACGGGGCAGGCCGTGCGCTGCCCCGGGTGTGGCAGTACCCGCGTGGGCTCGGCAGCCGTACCCTGAGTTGCACGAAAAAACGCGCCCCCCGCGCGAACCGCCACGGGTTGTCGGCGTATGCAAGGGTGACGGACCTCCTGAAAAAGTAGCTTCTCCTCCTCTCCCGATGCTTCGGCGTCGCTGCTCCGGCGGCGGCGCCGAAGCGTTTTTTGGGCAGGTAGTTACGCGCAACGCCTGACGCGTGTGACGCCCGATAATCACGCGCGGGGGCGTGCAGCGGAACCCTGTATCCCGGTCCGGTGTCGCTTCGGCCCGATCCGGAGGGGGACGGGGTTGGTGGGAGGCCCCGCGGTTGCCGAGTATACTTTCATGATGAGTGGAATCGACCTCGACATGGCTCCGGTCCTGGTTGCGTTGGGGGGTAATGCCATTTCCCCGGCGGAGAAGGAAGGCAACATTCCCCAGCAGTTCGACGCCACCCGCGCCACGGTCGCGCACCTGGTCGACCTGATCGCCCACGGCGTTCGGCTGCTGATCACCCACGGCAACGGCCCCCAGGTGGGCAACGTGCTTCGGCGGGTCGAGCTGGCGGCTCACGAGATCTACACGCTCCCGCTGGATATCTGCGTCGCGGACACGCAGGGCGGGATGGGGTACATGATCGCCCAGTGCCTCGACAACGAGTTGCGTCGCCGCGGGATCGACCTCGTTGCGAACACGATCATCACGACGGTCGAGGTGGACCCCGACGATCCCGGCTTCGAGAACCCCACCAAGCCCGTCGGCGGCTACTACGAGCCGCGCAAGGCCGAGGAAATGCAGCGGCGCTACGGCTGGAAGATGGTGGTATCCAGGCGAAACGGCAAGTATCGGCGGGTGGTCCCGTCGCCGCTGCCGCAGCGAATCATCGAGCTGAAGCTGATCCGCGAGTGCATCGAGGCGGGTGACCTGATCGTCGCCGCCGGCGGGGGCGGAATCCCGGTGGCGCGCGGCCCCGACGGCGATCTCGTCGGCGTCGAGGCGGTCATCGACAAGGACCGCACCTCGGCGATGCTGGCGTCGGGGATCGGCGCGGAGACGTTCGTGATCGCGACCGGAGTGGATCGGGTCATGCTCGATTTCGGTCAGCCGACGCAGCGGGCGATCGAGCACATGACCGTTGGCGAGGCGCAGCGTCATCTCGATGAGGGGCAGTTTCCGCCCGGATCGATGGGACCGAAGATCGAAGCCGCGATAGACTACTTGCGCCGGACCGACAGCCCGCGGGCCCGCGTCATCATCACCGACCTGGAGCGGATGGTGGAAGCGATTCACGGGCGGGCCGGTACGACGATTACGCTGGAGTAAGCCGCGGGGCGACCCGCGGACGTTCCACGCCGGAGGCACGACGATGAAACTCGAACCGAAACGCATTCTCTGGCCGACGGACCTGTCGGCCCTGTCGCTCCGCGGCGGCCGCGTCGCGGTGGGCATGTGCCAGACGTTCGCCGCCGAACTGCACGTCCTGCACGTCGTCCCGCCCCCGCTGAGCCCGGACGTTTCCGTGATCGTGCCCGCCGAGGTGCCGATGGCCTTCTCCGAACCGGAAATGCTCGAGGCCTCTCAGAACGCGCTCGACCAGCTGATCTCGCAACATCTCGGCGATTGCGAGCATATCGTCCGCAAGGTCGTGTTCGGAAATCCCTGGCCGACCATTTGCAAGTACGCCGAGGAGAACGACGTCGACCTGATCGTCACGACGACCCACGGGCGCACCGGGCTTTCGCACGTGCTCATCGGCAGCACCGCCGAACGGATCGTACAGCACGCCCCCTGCGCGGTCCTGACCATCAAGCAGGACGCCAAGGACTTCGTGCGAGAGTAATCCGCGCAGCGCCGGGCCATCGTCGCATCCGACGCCGACCGCCTGCGAACCTGCCCGGGGTGGTACGAGAACGTGCTGGCCACCTTTGTCCTGACCGAGCCGATGCTCCTCGCCGCAGCGCTGGGTGCGCTCGCGGCGGCGGGGATGGTTGCGCGGCGTCTGCCGGCTCCCGGCCCGGAAGCGGCCGGCGGACCGGGCTGGGCATCAGCCGGTTCCGCGGGTGCGGGCCGCCACTGGTCGGCGATCGGAATTGCGGCGCTGGTCGGCTGGGGAATCGGCGCGCTACTGGCGCTCGCCCACACGGCGGCGGCGGGGCTCGTCCTGCTCCTGCTCGCGTGGTTCGCGGCCGGCGCCACGGTCACCTTGACCTACCGGCGCGAGGCGGTCCGCCTCGGGCGCTCCGCGGCGCGGGCTTGCGCGGCGGCGCGGACGATCGTGTGGGTCGTGCTGCTGGTTCTCGTGGCGCGGCCCCAGTGGAACCGGACCGTGGTCGAGTGGGACAAGCCCCTGCTGGCGGTGGTGCTCGACGACACGCGCTCGATGGCGATCGTGGACCGCGAGCGCAGCGACGGGCGCAGCCGGGCCCGGATCGCCAACGAGGCCCTGGCCGCGGCCGGCACCAGGCTGGCCCGGCTCGAACGGTTCTTCGAGTTGCGGTTCGTCGCCGTCGGCGATGCGCAGCCGGTGGCGGACGGCTGGCGCATCGTGCCGGGGGCGCCGGCGTCGCCCGTGGGGGCGGCGCTGCGTCGTGCGGCGCAGGCCCGCTCGACGCACGGCGCCGCGCCGGTGGCGATTGTGCTGGTCAGCGACGGTGCCGAAAACGTGGCCAGCCCGCAGGTGCTGCGTGAAATCGGCGGACAGCTCGCGTCTCAGAAGACCGCCCTGATCGCGCTGGGGGTTGGTCCGGCGGCGGGAACGGCGCCGATGGTACGTTTCGAGCCGCTGGTCGTGCCGGGACGCGTGGGTTCGCGCGATCGGCTGCGCATCCCGGTGGTGGCGCGGGTCGAAGGGTGCGCCGGCCACGAGCTCGAGCTGGAAGTCGCTTGGGGAAGCGAGGTTGCGGCCACCCGCCACGTAGCCATCGGAAAGACCCCGGCCCGCATCGACGAGGAATTCGAGCTGCGGGCCCCCGGCGTCGGCCTTCATCGCCTGGGCGTCGTTGCCCGGCTGCCGGCGGCGCTGGGCGGCGATACGTTCGAAACCTCGGTGATCGTGGATGTCCGCGACGATCGCATGCACGTCCTGGTCGTCGAGGCCCAGCCGCGCAACGCGATGGCCTTCGCCGTGCGCGCGATCGCCGGCGACCCGCGATTCGACCTTGCGCAGCGCCTGCTGCTCGCTCCGAGCGGCGCGGCCGCCCCCGGCGACGACGTTTCCTGGGCCGATTACGACGTTGTCGTGCTCGGGTCGGTTCCCGCGCGGCGGCTGGGCCGGGACGGCATCCGGGCGCTGGTGGAAGCCGTGCGCGACGGGGGTGTCGGCCTCATGCTGGCGGGCGGGCGGAGTTTTTTCCACGACGCCGCGTACAACGGCTCGTTGCTGGAGGAAATAAGCCCGGTCGAGTTCCGCGCGAAGAAACCCTCCGGCGACTACCGGCCACGGCTGAGGCCCACGCCGGCCGGCTTGCGCCATCCGATCCTGCGGGGGATCGCCGGAGACGCGGAACACGCGCTCTGGGACCGCCTGCCGCCGCTGGGCGGCGCGGCGCGGTTCGGGCCGACCAAGGCACTGGCGGTCGTGCTGGCGACCGACGAGGACGGGCGCCCGTTGCTCGTGGCCCAGGAGGCGGGGCGCGGGCGTGTCGTCGCCGCCGCCTGGGACAGCATCTGGACCTGGGCGCTCGATTCGGACGAGGGGCTGGCGGCGCATCACCGACTCTGGCGGCAATTGCTGGGCTGGCTCGCCAACCGGCGGCCCGTGGCCTGGATCGTCACCGACCGCTCCGAGTACGCCCGCGACGCGCTGGCGACCGGGCGGCAAACCGTGCGCATCCGCGCCGGGCTCAGCGGCGGCGAGCGTCCCGGCGCTTCGAACGAGGTTGCGGCGGCGTTTCAGGCGAGCCTGCGGCTGCGCCGCGCCGCACCGCCGGCCACGGCGCCGGCGTCCCGGCGCGCCGCCGGGTCCGGTCCGCCGTCGCCTGTCCGGGCCGCGGCCGCGACGCCGGAGCGGCCCCGCCCGATCCCCCTGCGGCGCGAGGGGAACGACTGGGTCGCCTCGCTGCCGCGCGACCTGCCCGAAGGTACACCGCTCGAAGGCGGGGCATACGAACTCGAGCTGACGATCGAACGCGGCGGCGGCGAACGCGGCCCCGAGGCCGGGCACGATGTCTTCACGGCGCGCACCGGATTCGCGGTGCGGGCGGTCGACCTCGAACTGACCGAGCCGACCGCGAACCTGGCCCTGCTGCGCGAATTGGCGGCCATGACGCAAACCGTCGGCGGCGGGTATCATCCGGTCGAGGAGGTCGCGGGCGTCGCGGACGAACTTCTGCAACACGACCAGCGACGGCGGATCGACCACGAGAGGAGCTACGATCCCGTCGCGCGCCACCCCTGGACGTTGCTGGTCGTGGCGGTCGCGGCACTGACCGCCGAATGGGTGATCCGCAAGCGCGGCGGGTTGGCGTGAGTCGGCCGGACGCCGGGCGGAATCCGGCGTCGGACTGATGTTCCCGGCCGTCCGCGTCCGATATTGTAGTTGGCCGTGCGCGCTTCGACGGCGCCGCGCGCCGCGCTTCCGGGGCGGGCGAGGGGCGTTCAGGAAGCGTAACAACAGTCGGCGTCGGGCGTTGCATCGCCGGCGTCAGGGACAGGAGACGACACGACGTGCGGGAGGCCCCGCAGCGCCGCGGGCGCCGGGCGACCTCGAGCCGCGACGGCGTGACGGCGAGAGGTCAACACCGAAACGGTTTGTGGAGTACGAAGCGATGGGCAAGAACCTGACGGAAGGTCGTAATCGGCGGGCGGGCAGGCCGCGGATCGGGCGTTGCGGGCGATGGGGCCTGGGCGTCCTGCTGGTGGTGGTCGCGATGGGGGCGGGGGGCTGCCAGAAAAAGAGCGACAAACCGGCCGAGGGGGCGTCGGGTGCCAAGTCGGGCGGCACGAGCCAGAGCGCGGCTCCGGCCGCACTGCCCGACGTGGATGTGAGCAAGCTTTCGAAAGGGCTGCAATCGGGGATTCAGAAACTGCGCGAAGCGATCGCGCGGTCGCCGCGCGACCCCGACCTGGTCGGCAACCTGGGCGCGATTTACTACGTTCACGGTTTTCCCAAGGCGGCGGCGGAATGTTTCGCCCGCGCCAGCAAGCTGGCGCCGGAGTCGGTGGTGTGGCACTACTACCTCGCCTTGGCCCACGAGCGGAACCACGACCGGAAAGCAGCCCTGGCCGAGTATGAGCAGGCGCTCGAGCTCGACCCGAGCTACGGGCCGTCGTATGTGCGCACGGCTCGGCTGCTGGTGGATTCCGACCAGGCCCGGGCGGAAAAGCTCTGCCGCCGGGCGCTGGAGCTCAACCCCAAGGACCCCACGGCGCTGCTGATGCTGGGTTTGGCCAAGGCGGCCGGCGGCGATCTCGACGCGGCTACTGGTTTCGTGCAGCAAGCGCTCAAGATTGACCCGAACTACCGCGAGGCGCACCTGGCGATGGCGCGCATTCTCAAGGAGCAGGAGCGGCCGTCAGAAGCCGACGAGGAGTTGAAGCTGGCCGGAAAAGGCCGCACTCCGCTGGTCGGCGACGACCTTTTTGAACGGCTCTTGCGCAGCGGGTTCAATCTGGAGATTCTGCTTGCCGACGCGCGGATGCTGCTGGCCCGCGGGGCGTACAGTCAGGCGGACAAGGCCCTCCAGCGGGCCGCCGTGGTTGATCCGCGCAATCTTGCGATGTTGGGGATGCTGGCTGAACTGCGCGTGCGGCAGGGACGGCTCGAAGACGCCGCGAAGGTCTATCGCGCGATGCTCGAAGCGAAGCCGGGCCTCAAGCGTGTGCAGTTGGCGCTGGCCGGCGTGCTGGTACGGCTCGAGAAGCCCGACGAGGCCGAGACGATCTACAAGACGCTGGTCGCGGCGCATCCGCAAGATCGGACCGTGCTCGAGGCCTACAGCGGCTTTCTGGTCAGTCACGGACGTGGCGGGGATGCGGCGAAACTCTGGCGCACGGTGATCGAGGCCCAGCCGGATGCCGTCTGGGCACACCGGGATCTTGGCGAGGTGCTGGCCACCAGTGGGCACACCGACGAGGCGCGCGCAGAGCTCGAGAAGGTGCTGGAGCTTCAGCCGAACGAGCCGGGGGCGTTGTGGTTGCTTGGTGAGCTGGCCCGCGCCGGCGGCGACCACCGGGCCGCACAGAAGTACTGGGAGCAAATCGTTGCGACGACGCCCGGCTACCTTCAGGTCTACCTGGGGCTTGCGCAACTGGCGTTGGCGCGGCAGGACTACGCGGCCGCCTTGGACTACGCGGCCAAGGGCATCGCGCAGAATGCCGATACACCGGGGCTGCTGAACACCAAGGCATGGATTCTGGCAACCTGCCCCGATGAGAAGCTCCGCGACGCGGATCAGGCCGTCACGCTGGCGGAAAAGGCCTGCAAGCTCACCCAACACAAGCAGCACGAACTGCTCGACACGCTCGCGGCGGCGTACGCCGAGGCCGGCCGGTTCGACGAGGCGGTGAAGACCGAGACAAAGGCGATCAAGCTCGCCACGGCGGCCAGGAATCAGCAGGTAGAGGAGTACAAGCGGCGGCTGGAGCTCTACAAAGCCAAGAAACCATATCATCAGCCCTGACGGAGACATCCCCGCAACCCGCGCTGTTCGTTCGTCCGCGCTTTTGTGTCTTGCCGCCTGGGGTTGCGGCCTGAGGCTGCGCGGGCCTGCGTGTCTTCGTGGTCGTTTCAACGTCTTCGGCCGGATTCAGAGGTTGCCGTGAGCGTGCTTTGGGTGTTTCGTGATCCGCCGCTCGATGGGCCGACCAACATGGCCCGCGACGAGCACCTGCTCCACTGGGCGGCGTATCGGCCGGCGGCGTTGCGCATCTACGGCTGGTCTCCGCCGACGCTGAGCCTGGGGTGCTTCCAGCGCTACGCCCGGATCGCCGAGCTTCCCGAGGAACTGCGCCGACTCGCGGTCGTGCGCCGGCCGACCGGCGGCGGCGCCATCCTGCACGACCGCGAAATCACGTACTGCCTGACGCTCGACGACTCGCTCGAACCCGCCCGCGCGGCGCCCGTGGTGCTCTACCGCCTCGTGCACGAGGTCTGGCGCTCCGTGCTCTCAGACCACGGTATCGCCAGCGCGCTCGCCCCCGAGGACTACCCCTTTCCCTCCCCGCGCAGCGGCCCGTTTTTCTGTTTTCAGAAACCCGGCCGGACCGATCTGATCGTCGGGCGGGAGAAGCTGCTGGGCAGTGCCCAGCGGCGCATCCCCGGGCGCGTGCTCCAGCACGGCTCACTGTTGCTCGGCCGCCGCTTCGGCGCCCACCCCGGCGCAGATCTCGGCGAACCGGAGCGACCTCGCGTCGAGGGCTGGATCACGGCGTTCGTCGAGCAGCTCGGACGGCGGCTCGACCTCACGCCGCGCCCGGGAACCTGGAGCGACGCGGCCCTCGCGGACGCGGCGAGCCGGCGCACGCGCTACGCCGACGAAGCCTGGACCCGGCGACGCTGATCTCCACGAACGCGCCCCGGCTCATGAGCGGCTGCGTTTCCGCCCTCCGACTGGTTCGCTCCTGACCCGTCCGCGTTCCTGTCTGGAGAACTCCCCTGTTTTCGGTTATCAATGGCGCGGCCATGAGTGCGAGGCATCCCACAACGTACCGCGAGGCCGGCGTCGATCTCGATGCGGCCGAGGAGCTGGTCAGACGCATCGGCCCCGCCGTGCGCAGTACGTACGGCCCGCAGGTGCTGGCCAGCCACGGCGGGTTCGCGGGCTGCTTTCGCCTCGACCACGACAACAAGCTCTTCGCCGGAACGCTCCGCGACCCCGTGCTGGTTTCGTGTACGGACGGCGTCGGCAGCAAGGTACTGATCGCGGCCCGCGCCCGCCGATACGACACGGTCGGGATCGACCTGGTCGCGATGAGCGTCAACGATCTGCTGACGTGCGGGGCGCAGCCGCTGTTTTTTCTCGACTACATCGCGCTGCCCCGGCTCGAAGCCGAGCTGGTTGGGGCGCTGGTCGAGGGCATCGCCGCCGGCTGCAAGGAGGCCGGTTGCGCCCTGCTCGGCGGCGAGACCGCGGAAATGCCCGATCTCTACCGCCGCGACCACTTCGACCTCGCCGGTTTTGCGGTCGGCGTCGTCGATCGCGGGCGCATGATCGGCCCGCGGGCGGTACGCCCCGGCGACGACCTGATCGGCCTGGCTTCCAGCGGGCTGCACTCGAACGGCTACAGCCTGGTGCGGCGGCTGCTGCTCGACGGCGCCGGGCTGCGGCTCGAGCGGACCGCCCCGGGGCTGGGCCAACCGCTGGGGGAGGCCCTGCTCGAACCCACGGCGATCTATGTCCGCCCGGTGCTCAAGGTCCTGGCCCACTACCGCCGCCGGCCGCCGGTCACGGCGATGGCGCACATCACCGGCGGCGGACTGCCCGGCAACCTCCCGCGCGTCCTGCCCAGGCACTGCGACGCGGTCGTCGAGCGCGGCACCTGGCCGATTCCGCCGATTTTCGGCCTGCTCGAGCACTACGGCGTCGGGGAAGAGGAGATGTACCGCGTGTTCAACATGGGGATCGGCTACGTGCTCGCGACGCGCCCGCGCTCGACCGCGATCATCGAGCGCATCCTGGAGCGGGCGGGCGTCGCGGCCTACGTCATCGGGCGCGTCCGGCGCGGGCGCGGACGAGTGGAGATTCGCTAGATGACCGACCAAGTGCAACGTCGTGGTGCGCGCCATCGACTCGGTATCGTCCTGTCGGCGACTGGGGGGGCGGTGCTCGCCGCGCTGCTCGCGGGGTGCCAGCAGCCGCGCGATGCGCTCCCGGTGCTGACCGACGTGCCGTACCAGGCCAGCGACTGGGAGTTCGCCCGCCATGCGGGCCGGCGGATGCTCACCGAACACTACGACATTCGCACCACCGTGCGCGATCCCCTGCTGATCGAATCGATCCCCCAGGCGGTCGAGACGGCCTACGGCTATTACCGCCAGCTCGTTCCGACCGAGCGTGAGCCGTCCGAGCGTATGCGCGTCTACCTGTTCGCCCGGCGTGACGAATGGGCCGCGTTCACCCGCCGCTTCGCCGGCGCGCGGGCCGCCACGCTGCTGAAGGTGCGGCGCGGCGGCTATTCGGAGCGCGGCGTTTCGGTGATTCAGTACGTCGCGCACTCGGTCACGTTTCCGTTGCTGACGCACGAGGGGTTTCACCAGTACCTCTACTGTTGCGTGAAAGGTCGCGTGCCGGCGTGGCTCAACGAGGGGCTGGCGACGTTGTGCGAGGGGCAGCGCTGGTCGGGCAGCGGGCTTCAATCGTTCGATCCGTGGTACAACCCCACGCGGCGCAACGCGCTGGCCGACGCGCTGGTGCGCGGCGACCTGATCCCGCTCGACGAACTGTTGGAGATGAACGCCGGGCACGTGGTCGGCGGCCCGACGCGAAAGATCGGCACGTACTACGCCCAGGTGTGGGCGCTGATGCTCTTCCTGCGTGAGGGGGCCGACGGCGCGTATGCCGAGTCGTTCGACCGCCTGCTCCACGCGCTGGGACGCGAAGACCTGCGGCCCCACGCCCGCGCGGCGTACGTGAAGACGAAGAACCCGGTGAACTACAGCTTCGGCCGCGGCGTCTTCGAGGCATTCATCGGTACCGATTTGCAGGCGATCGAGCGCGAATACGTTGCGTTCGTGCGCGCGCGTCTGCTCGGCTCGCGCAAGAAGGACTTGCTCGAACTGATCCAGGGCGCCCCGAACCGGGAGACAACTGATGGCAGAGGCCCCGCAATCGTTTATCACGTTCGATGACTTCCTGAAACTCGACCTGCGCGTCGCCACGATCGTCCAGGCCCGGGAGCATCCCGCCGCCGACAAGCTGCTCGTGCTCCAGGTCGATCTGGGCGGCGAGCAGCGGCAGATCATCGCGGGAATCAAGGGCTACTACGAGCCCGACGCGCTGGTCGGCAAGCAGATCGTGGTCGTGACCAATCTGCCCCCGCGCAAGATGCGCGGCATGGAGAGCCAGGGAATGCTGCTGGCGGCCTGCACGGACGACCGGCAGGATCTCTCACTGCTGACGCTTGACCGTTCGATCCCCGCGGGAACGAAGGTGTCCTGACTCCGGGGTGGGTACCGCCTGTGACGTCCGCGGGAGGTGTCCCGCCGGCTTGGTTCACCGGCTGAAGACCGGCTCCGCGGCGCGGCTTCCGTCCGCAGCCGATGGGACTGCCGGACCGGGGGGACCGGGGAGCTGAGGGGGCAGATGCTGCGGGATTGGCGGAGGCGCGCCGGGGGGGCGCGTGGCGCGGGCCGCGAGTGCGGGCGGCTTCTTGTTGTTTCCTTCGCGTCTGCGCGGTTGCGTCAGCGCTTGTGGCGGACGGGGCGGGCGCCACGGGGGCGGGGCCGCAGTGGCCCCAATCGCGGGTGGGGGACCGCGCCGACCAGCTCGCGAGGCATCTGCGCGGCCCACAGGAGTTATCGAGCTTCGCGCCACGGGAATCAGCGGCACCGCGTGGGCAGGCGGCTCCCGGACGACGTTGTTCAGGAGACGGACTGCTTTGCGAAAAAGAAGATGATCCCCTCACAGAGCGTCAGCGCGATGACGATCGCATTGATGAAGAACGCTTTCCACGCCAGCGCGGCCTTTTCGTTGCGCTTCTGACCCGCCGCGTTGAGACTGAGGAAGAATCCTCCGGTCCCCGCGCCCAGGGCAACGACCAGCGAACCGGCCAGGATAAAGAACCGCGGCGACCCTGTTCGGTACAGCGCCACGAAATCGCCGAAATCGAACCGCCAGAAGATGCACACCGTAAGCAGGGCCACGCTCGCGACGCCGACGATCGCCAGTATGACGCCCAGGCGCGTTTGCCGTTCGTGGGGGGGTTGTTTCCGTCTTGCCACTGTCACACTCCCGTCGTCTGGACGAGCAGGTTATCGCATCCGTCTTGCCCGCGGACCGACCCTCGGCGAATCGCCCCCCGCCTGCCCGCAGCCCACAATCCCGTTACTATACCGACGATGAACGTGCGCACCACCCGCTCAGGCCCCCTGCGACTCGGCGTGCTGATCTCCGGCGGCGGCACCACGCTGGAGAACCTGGTGGTGCGCATCGCGGACGGTCGGCTGCACGGCGTGACCATCGCGCAGGTCGTCAGCTCGCGCGGCGGCGTGCGCGGCGTCGAGATCGCCCGGCGGGCCGGCTTGCCGCTCGAGATCATCCGCCCGCGCGACTTCCCGGACATCGACGCCTTCTCGCGGGCACTGGGGGGCGCCGTCGATCGGGCCCGCGTCGATCTGGTCGTGATGGCCGGTTTTCTGTGCCTCTGGCGGATTCCGGCGCACTTGCAGGGCCGCGTGCTCAACATTCACCCGGCGCTGCTGCCGAAGTTCGGCGGCAAGGGCATGTACGGGCGACACGTACACGAAGCGGTGCTGGCCGCCGGCGTGCAGGAGAGCGGCTGCACGGTCCACCTCGCCGACGATCAGTACGATCACGGGCCGATCCTGGCCCAGCGGCGGGTGCCGGTTCGGCCGGACGACGATCCTGAGACGCTGGCGGAGCGCGTCGGCCGGGCCGAGCGCGAGCTCTATCCCGAGATCATCCAGCGCGTTGCGGATCGTGGTTTCTGGTGGCTTGTGTAGGCGCTCGCCGCGCCGAGTGGTGGCGCAGGCGTCTGGCCTGGGGGAAGAACGCAGGCGCGGCGCCCGTGCCACCCTGAAAGCCACCTGATGACGCGGAAGCGCGGACCTCGCCGCGGTCAACCCCCGCTCCGCGTGGACTGGGCCGAGAGGCAGACACGGATCAGCTCGTTGAGCTGCGTGCGGATCTCCGCCATGTCGGTCACGTCGGCGACGGACTTTTCCACTTCGGCGGCGGCCTCGGTGATCGGCTGGAAGCCGTAGGCGCCGCCCTCGCCCTTGAGCATCCGCACGGCGCGGGTCAGTCCGGCAATGTCCTGCTGGGCGAACGCCGCTTCGAGCTTGCCGACCTTTTCGGGAAGTTCCATCACGAACGAGTCGATCAGGTCGGCCAGTTCCGGGTCGTCCGAGAGCGTGCTGGTCAGCGGGTTTTCCTTGAGCGAGTCGATCAGCTTGATGAGTTGATCGACGGTGACGGGCTTGTGCAGCACCGAGTTGCAGCCGGCTTCCAGGCACTTTTCCTCCACGTCGCCGTCGGTGACGGCCGTGAACGCGACGATCGTGCGGGCGAACCCCTGCTTGCGCAGCTCGCGCGCGGTCTGGAAGCCGTCGAATCCCGGCAGCTCCATGTCCAGCAGAATCAGGTCGAACTGCGCGCTTTTGACCATGTTGATCGCGCGATGCCCGTCGTCCACGTGCGTGAGCTCGACGTCCAGCGACTTGAGCAGGTGGCCGACCAGCTTGTGCATCGCGGGGTCGTCGTCGACCATCAGGAAGCGCAGCCGGGCGGCGCCGCGGTTGAACAGTCCCACGTCGATCGGATTGTCGAAATGGACGCCGACCTCGTGCAACGAGCCGGACTCCTCGATGTAGCGGCAGCGGATGACCTTGCCGGGGATCACTTGCCGCTGGTTCTGAAGGCTCACCAGGTGCACGCGGCAGGCCGAACCGGGGTAGACGAAGTGTCCGATCAGAAAGGCGACTCCTTCGCGGCTCAGGTTGCGCGAGGGAACTTCATAATGTACCCATCCGGTACCGGCCTGCTCGATTTCCACCGCCAGCGAGCGAACGCGGTATTCGTAGCGGTCGGACCGGCGGACATTGATCGCGTGTGCGCTGCGGGCCTGCTCGTCGAGGCGGTCCAGACAGGCGCGCAGCTCCTCGGGTTTCTTGCGCACGCGTCGCGGTGCGTTTTGCGCAGCTTTCTTGGCCAAGGGTACCTCGCTTTCGCTTGCGGGGGACGGCCGCCGCGCTGCCGCGCCGCCGCCGTGTGCCTCTTGGTGTACAATCTCCCGAACCGGCCGCCGCCGGGGGCGCGGGGTGTTTCCCGACCCTGCCCGGGCGTCGGCCCGGAGGGTATATCGCACAGGTATTCCGGTTGCGTTAGCAACGCGGCCAGGCAATGGTAGGACCGCCGATAACCCGAGGGTGCCCGCCCCGGCCGATCGGAGAAGTGCCGGCATGAAATCGAAGATCCCCGAGTACTGCGGCTTCGAGTGTCCCCACGCGGACTTTCCCCCCGCGGAAACCGCCGGCATCTGCCGAACGATGTCGGCCGTCTGGTGTCGCAAGCTCAAACGGCTTGTCAACAAGAACGCGCCGTGCGCCTGCGGGCCTCGTTCGGACTCGGCCGGCAGCCGCTCGAAACGGGCGCGCGCCGCGCTTCGCCGCGCAGGACGGCGGCGCTGATCGCGCAGCAATCTCCAGAGAGGGAAGCGCCGGCGCAATTCCCGCGCCCCGCCGCCGGTACGAGACGGCAATCCGCGGGCGGACGCGCGGCCGGATCGGCCGCCGCCGTGGCGGCGTCAGCCGAAGTACGGTTCGAGCGTCTCTTGGAACACGCGCACGGTCGTGGCGGTGTCCTCGTCGTCGGGAGCGAGCACGGTCTGGAAGAAGGCGTTGATGAACGTCGTGGTCAGCGTCGTGGTGGCCCCTTCGACGCCCGCGAGCACGGTGTCGCGCACGTTCGGGTCACAACCGCCGAGCACGAACAGGCCGCCGCCTGAGATCGCCGCAAGAAGCCAGATCCGTCCGCGGAGGAACATGCGCCGCATCGCGTTCTCCTTTCCGACCGCATCCCCGTGAGTCGGTTTGAACCAGGTGGGCTCGCACTTGCTGTCGAGCGTCTGAAAAACGTCCGGCTGTTGTCCTTCATCGGACGGCTGCGCCCCGAGGTTGAGTAGGTCTCGCCGCGCGGCGGCGGGCCGGGCGGAGCCGCCGCACTCTGGCCGGACGCTCGCGCGTCACTTCTTCTTGTCGTGCCTGCTCTTCGAGCCGGCCGTGCCGGTCTTGAGCTTCTTGACCGTGGCTGCTTTGCGCTGGGCCCGCGTGGGAATGCGCTCGAGCCGCGGCTTGAGCTGGGAATCGAAGATCTTGTCCAGCGGCTCCATGAGCTTCTTGCGCTGGTTGTTCAGGGCCGATTGCTTCTTGGCCTTGTTCTTGTCCCTGGACTTCTTCAGGGCCTCGATCTGCTTGTCGATTCGGGCGAAGTGCCCCTCGCGGCTCTTGAGGTAACGCTGGGCCTGTTTCTTGCAGTCGGCCAGGATGCCGTGGGCCTTCTGCTGCTGCTCGTCGTTGAGCTGGTATTTCTTGATGAAGTCCGCGACGTACTTGTCCCACTTGCCCTCGTAGCCCTTGCCGCCCTTGCTCGCGCGCACGCGGCTGCCGGACAGCCGGGCCGACCGCGCCGGGTTCTCGGTGTGGCGGGGGCGGGTCGAACGAGGCGCGGCCGCCGCGCCGCTGCCGCCGCGCCGCCGGTCGGTTTGCGGCGGCGGCGGTGGCAGGGGCGGACGGCTGGGCGGTTTGCGTGCCCCACGGGCATCGCCGGGATCGGCCGGCGGGATCGATGCGCCTGAGGTTTGCGGCGTCGAGCGGCTTTGTCGTTTGGTTCGGTTGCGGTTGGCGCGGCGCCGGGCGCTGCGTCTGGGAGAACGGAACTCATCGACGGTCATCTGCCCCGAGATGATGCGCTGAAGCTGATCCTCGGTCGTGCGGAAGCTCTCCTCCATCAGCTTGAGGTCTTCGTCGTGGATCTTGCGCTGCTCGGGGGTGAGGATTTCACGCCACTCGTCGTTGCCGGCGATGATGAGTTTCTTGGCGTCCTCGTAGAGCGGCTGGGCCTGCTTGCCCCACTCGATGAGCTCTTCCTGGGTCATCTCGCCGCCGGTGCGGACGTCGAACATGCGATCGACGATGTGACGCAGCTCGTCCTCGTGCTTGTCGATGAACTCGTAGGCCTTCTCACGCAGGAGGGCCTTGGTGTAGTCGTCCTGCTCCTCGGTGAGGTTGTACTTGCGGCCGAGAAACTTGCTGTAGTTGTCGATCAGCAGATCGACGTTGTCGATGATCGCGTCGAAGCCGGCCGTGCGGGATTCCTTCTGGTCCTGCGCCGCGGCCGGCAGGACCGGCAGGGCGAGCAGGCAAAGCAGGGGCCATCGTCGCATGCGTCGAGCTAACGGGGACATCGTTCCGACTCCTTACGGTCGCGGGGGTGGCCCGATCGGCCCGGCGGCCCGCGTTGACAACCTTCGGCGAAACCCGCGGCGAACCTGCACCATCTGCCTTCAAAAAAACGCCCGACCGGGCGACCCCGAGCCGCCCGTCCGCGGTCCGCTCCGCCGCCCCCTCCACCGCCCGCTCCGCGGTTATTATACGGCAGCGCAACAAGCGGGTTGCGTGGGCCGGCCTCGCCGGGACATCATTATGTTATCGGAGCCAACATGCCGCCAATCGCAAAAACCCCGGAGTTGTGCGTTTTTGACCTCGACGGGACGCTCGTGGACTCGCTGCGCGACATCGCCGAGGCGCTCAACGAATGTCTCGAACTGCTCGGCCTGCCGGCCCATCCGGTGGACCGTTACCGCTACATGGTCGGCGAAGGCGTGCCCAAGCTCTGTGAACGCGCGGTCGGATCGACGCACCCGCACCTGGTCGGGCGACTCATCGAGCTGGCCCGCCCGCGTTACCGCATCCGCCCGCTGCGTCACACGCGCCCGTATCCGGGGGTTCCGGAAGCGGTTGCGGCGCTGCGGACCTGCGGGGTCCGGCTGGCGGTGCTCTCCAACAAGCCCCACGAAATGACCGCGCAGGTCGTGCGCCACTTCTGGCCCGATGATACGTTCGACGTCGTGCAGGGCTACGTCGAGGAGGACTACCGCAAGCCGCATCCCCATTACTTCCTGGACATCTGCCGGCGGCTGGGCGTCGCGCCCGCGGCGGCTTGCATGATCGGCGACACGCCGACCGATATCGAAACGGCCCGCCGGGCGCGGGCCACCGGCATCGGCGTCACCTGGGGGTTCCGCACCCGTGAAGACCTGGCCGGCGCCGGAGCAGCGGTCATCGTGGATGCACCCGCGCAACTCGTGCAGGTGCTGGGATGTGCGCAGGCGCAGGTTGGCACCGCCGCGGGGGGCGCGCGCCCGTGCCGCTGAGGCACGACGGTCGGGCCGTCAGCTACCCGGTCCGCGTCGCGGGGGCACAACCCACCCCGCGTCCGCATCCGCGCAGGTTCAGTTGTCACAGATCCGCTCCGGTGCTGCGCTGAGTGATGCGCGGGTACGCATTCCGTGCAGGCAGCCGCGGCCTGGCGGCAGCCGACGACCGGGAGTCCCGACTCGCACGCAACGACGAAACAACGCAGAACGACCGGCCAC
>CAYRXN010000214.1:0-9274 GCA_964428275.1 uncultured Planctomycetales bacterium
GACCCGGACACGATCACCGCGATCGCCCGCCGGAACTCGGGCCTCAAGGACCACCCCTTCTGGCACGCCGGGCGGCTCTACACGCTGGCCCACAACGTGTGGACCGGCGTCCAGAACCACCGCCAGTCGCAGTTGCTCGACCAGATGGAGCGGATGGCCCGCCAGACGCTCGATACGCCGCAGATGCCCGGCCTGGCCCGGCTGGTGCCCGGTTTCGACGCCGACGCCAAGTTGCCGTTCGAGCGGCCCGCTGCGGCCGCGCCGGCGCCGGCGGCGCGCGAGGCCGAGGCGAAGCCTCCTTCCCGGCCGCCGGAGGCGAAAAAGGAGGAAAAACCCGCCAAGCCGGCCGGCCCGCGGCTCGGCGGCCGGCGGCGTAAACGCGCGGCCCCCCCGCCGCCCCCCCCGGCCGAGGCCGCCCGGCCGTCCGAGCTGCCTTCCGGGCGCATCTCGCGGAAGGCCCCGGGCGCGCTGCTGCGCAAGTACCACACCGTCAAGTTCATGATCGGCGCCCTGCGCCAGTTCGAGCAGGTTCGCCAGGCGCTCGAACGGCAGCCCGGCGGCCAGCGGGTCATCGAGCCGCTGGCCCGCGCGGCCGACGCCTACGTCGATGCCTATTTCCTCGACTGGTTCAAGGTCTACAACGACCCGACCGTGCTGCTCGACGAGGGCACGCTGGCCTTCCTCGAGCGCTGCCGCGCCGGGGCGTTGTCGTGGCCCGAGTTCGTCACCACGCTCACGAGGCCCGAGAACGACTTCGCCACCGAGCTGGCCAACCGCACCGAGATCATCGGTCGCGAAGTGGTCTTCTTCGCGGCGGACCTGGTCGAGGGCGAACCCGTGGACGACGCGGTCTACGACCTCATCAGCCAGCGGCTCGACGACCTCAACCGCGCGGGCAGGTCGCTGCCGCACCTGCTCAGCCCGATGTTGCTCGACCGCAACCAGCCGCCGCCGGGCGCCGGCGATCCGCCGGTGGTCTACGCCCAGCAGATCGTCAGCGCCTGGAGCGGCTACCTCAAAGCGCTGCGCGGCATCGGCGCGCTGACCGACGACGCGAAGCGCCCCGGTCCGCCGCCCGATCTCGACGCGCTGGCCGAACACATCGTCTACCGCCAGGCCACCGGCCCCGATTTCCCGCTGATCGCGCCGCTGCTCGATGTCGCCGGGTACGGCCAGCAACTGCTCATTCACCATCTGGAGCAGCGGCTGGCGGAGGGGTTTGCGCCGCTGGCCGGCCGCTATCCCGTGCTCAGCCCCTCGGCGGCCCGCGATGACAGCGTGTTGCTGACCCACCTGCGCCAGCTCGGCACGGTCGATCCCGACCGGTTCGTCAAGCTGCTGCGGATGGCCGCCGAGTTCGAACACAATTACGGGGCGCTCTACCAGCGGATCAAGCCCAAGGCGCCCGCCCGCAAGACGCTCCAGTTGTGCCAGGCCTGGGCCCGGTTCCTCTATCACAGCCCGGACGCGCTCCTGCGGGGCGAGTTGCCGCGGCCGATCGACGTGTGGGTGGCGATCGTCCGCGACCCCTCCGGAACGGTCGGCAACGCCGGCAACGTCTACCAGCGGTTCAGCGTTTCGCTGCCGCTGCTGACGCCCAACGGGACCGTCGCGCCGCCGATCGAGTTCGCGACGCGCGCCGGCGAAGGGATCAAGGCCGGTTCGGTGCAGGACGCCATCGGCAGCCAGACGGCGCCGTATCGCTGGAGTCTCTTCGCGGGCCGCAACGCGGCGTTTCGTCCGATGACCGTCACCGTCTCGGTCAAGCATCCGCAGGCACGGCCGGAATACCCCGAACGGGCCGACGGCTGGCGGCTGCCGGGCAACCCCTGGTCGCTGCTGATGGCGATCGGGGCCAACCCCGACAACGACCTCGACAACGGCTACTGGAAGATCCCCGTGCGCATTGACACGCGCGTCAAGCAGGTGGGTTTCTGGGTGGGGTTGCGCATCGGCAACCGCGACCGGCCGTTCCCCGGCGTGATCCCGCCGCCCGCCGCACCGGGACCGCGTCCGACCATGACGGCGGCGGAGAAATACCTGACGCCGCGCCGCTAGGGCGGCCGCGCGCGGCGATTGCGAGAGGTTCGCATGGGCGTCAGCCGACTCATCGGAAAGCTCTTCGGCGGCGACGCCGACCGGAACGTCGCCGTGCTGCGCGCCTACGGCAAGCTGCCGTTCTACGCCGAGTACCGCCGCCTGGAGCTGGCCCCCGGCACGCCCACCGTGTTTTCGCAGTGGCTCGACGCGGGGCGGCTGGCGTGGGTGCGCAACCCGGAGCGCGCGCCATCGAGTCGTACGCGCCCGTCGCGCGTGCTCATCGGCCTGCCCGGTGCGAAAGAGGCGGTGGTGGCCAGCATCTGGCCCAGCCGCGACAACCTGGGCCGGGAGTTCCCGTTCGCCTTCTTCGTGACCTGTGCGCTCGAGGCGCTCGGCGCCGACCCGGTCGAGCGCTGGGTCGCGGCCGGCGTAATCCACGAGACCTTCGCCACGCTCCACAAGGAGGTCCACGCGCTCGGCTCGGGCGGCGATTTCTACCGCGCGTTTCGCAAACGGGCGATCACACTCCGCGGCGAGGACATCGAGCAGCGTCTGCGCTCGGTGCGGGCCGACGCCGCCACGATCGAACCGCGGGCGTGGTTCCGCGGCCTGCGGCTCGGCGACGACGTGACCCCCGAGGCGTGGTTCGACGGGCTGTTGTGCCGGGCCCAGCGCTGGCGGGCGCAGCCCGACGCCTTGCGACAGAGCGCTCTGGCCTGTCCGCTGGCCGAGGGTTACGCGTGCGATGTCCAGGCCGTGCTCTACCTGGAGTGGCTCGGCAGGCTGCTGGGGGCGCTGGGCCGCAACCCGTGGATGGTGGCGCCCACGCAGTGCGGCCCGTCGGCGCCTACGCTCAGCCTCGTCCTGCGCGACCTGCTGCCCGGCGACTACCAGTTGCTCACCAACGACGACCGCGATTACGGCTACGTGGAGCATCTCTGGGAGCTGCCCCAGGGCGACGCCGCACCGGCGGAGCCGCCGGCGGCGCTCCCCGCCGACGGCCTGCTGACCTGGCTCAAACAACACGCTCCCTGAGACCCGGCGACACCAGCCGCCCGCCGTGCTAGACTGGAGTGACGGGGAGCGGCCCGGCGACAGGATGCGAACGCATCCGGCCCGATCACCGATATAATGGTTGGTGCATGGTTCAGACCGGCCCCCGGCAGGGCTGATCTGCGAATGGGCGCAGGCGGCTTGGCGAATTCGCTGAGGACCGCGCGGGACGAAGTGGAACGTCGATGAACGCGGACGACATTCAGGAGCGTTTGGATCGGGCCAACGAGATGCTCGAAGCGGGCCAGCCGGAGGAAGCCCTGCGCGCGCTCGAGCCGGTCGAGGGGGTCTTTCTGGACCCGGACGACCGTATCGAGCACGGCGCGCTGAAAGCCTGGGCGCTCTCCGAGCTGGACCGCGCCGACGAAGCCCAGGAAGTACTCGAACCGCTGCTCGAAGAGTTCCCCGATTCGGCCCGACTGCTCGGGACGCTCGGCGTCGTATGCTCCAACGCGGGCGACCTGGAGGAAGCCTGCGCGCTGCTGCTGCGCGCGCTGTCCCTCGACCCCACCGACGAGGTCACCGTGGCCAACCTGGGCCTGGTCTACGAGAAACTGCACGACTACGAGCAGGCCGTCCGGGCCTACGAACGGGCCATCGGCATGGGCGCCGAGATCGACTGGCTGCTCAAACGCAAGGCCGCGGTCCACACCGAGCTCGACCAGCGCGACGAAGCCCGCAAGACGCTCCAACGCTACCTCTCGCTGGTGCCCGAGGACTTCGAACAGTGGATCGCGCTGGCCATCCTCTACAGCGACGACCTCAAGTTCGACCAGGCGTTTCATTGCTACCGCTGCGCCGAGCAGATCGCCCCGGACTCGGCCGAGCTGCGCCTGAACTGGGGCGTGACGGCCGTGCGGGCCCGCAAGCTCGATCTCGCCCGCCGGCAGCTGGTCTATCTCGCCCGCATCGAGCCCGACGGCTCGCGGCCGCGGCTGCTCGAAGCCTTCATCGCCGAGGAGGAGGGCGACCTGGCCGGGGCGGCCCGCAAGTACGCCGAAGCCCTCGCCGGCCTGGGCGAGTACGGCTACCCGGAAGTGACCTACGTGCTCGAGATGGCGATGGACTTCTTCGCCCGCCAGCGGATGCGCGGGCCGTGCGAGGAGGTGCTCCGCCGGGCCTACGCGGCCAACGCCTGCACGGTCGAGCTGTGCGAGGCCTACCGCGAGGCGACCGGCGCCGTGGCCGATCGGGCCAACTGGTACAACGTGCTCGTCGAGGGCGACTACCGCCCCGGGCTCGAGGAAATCCGCGAGCACAACGGCAACGGCCACGGGAAGCTGACACGTTTTCAGCGCAACTTCCAGATTATCGCCCGCGACCACGACGACGCCATCGCCTTCGCCCGGCAGTTCGCCGAACACATGGGCGAACGCAACATCCTCATCCGCGAATTCGCCGACGAGGAGCCGGTCGAGGACACGCACCTCGGGCTGTATGAGGTCGAGCGCGAGGCGCTGGTCTTCGGCAACGGCCAGTAGCCCGCGCGGGCGAACCCGGGCCGAGGAGAAGTTCCCCATGCGCGCCTACCAGCTCGAACGGTTCGGCCTCGATCACCTGCGCCTGGCCGAGGTGCCCGAGCGGACCCCCGGCCCCGGCGAAATCGCCGTGGAGATCCGCGCCCTGAGCCTCAACTACCGCGACCTGCTCGTCATCCGCGGGCAATACAACCCGCGTCTGCGCCTCCCCGCCACGCCGATCAGCGACGGCGCCGGCGTGGTGGTCGCGGTCGGGGCCGGTGTGTCGCGCGTGCGGGTCGGCGACCACGTCATGACGCACTTTATCTCCGGCTGGATCGACGGTCCGTTCCGCGAGGCTTACGTGGGGACGACGCTGGGGCTGCCCGCCGCCGGCGTCGCTGCGCAGCGCGTCGTCCTGCCCGCCGACGCCGTGCTGCCGGTGCCGCAGGGCTACGACTTCCGCCGGGCCGCCACGCTGCCGATCGCCGCCCTGACCGCGTGGAGCGCGCTGGTCACCGAAGGCCACCTCCAGGCCGGCCAGACCGTCTTGACGCTCGGCACCGGCGGCGTGTCCGTCTTCGCCCTGCAACTGGCCAAAGCGCTTCACGCCACCGTCGTCATCACCAGCAGCCGCGACGAGAAACTGCGCCGCGCGCGTGAGCTCGGCGCCGACCACACGATCAACTACCGCACCCAGCCCGACTGGCACAAGGAGGTCCTGCGCCTCACCGGCGGGCGGGGGGCGGACATCACGGTCGAGAACGGCGGAGCGGGCACGCTGAGCCGGTCGCTGCGTGCGACCCGCGCCGGCGGCACGGTCGCCATGCTGGGGGCGCTCACGGGGCTGCGCGACGAGGTGGAGCTCGCGCCGGTGCTCATGAAGCGCCTGCGGATCTGCGGAATCATGGTGGACAGCCGGGCGGCGTTTGAACGTTTGTGCGCGTTTCTGGCACGGACGTCCATCGAGCCGGTGATCGACCGCGTGTTCCCCTTCGAGCAACTCCCCGACGCCCTGCGCTGGATGGAAGCCGGCCGGCACTTCGGCAAGATCGTCGTGGAAATCTGAGCCCGCCTCGCCCCGGGAACCGCTGCCGGCGGCCGATTCCGCGCCGGCGGACGACCTGGCGCGTTACGGCGCCGCATCCGAGCCGGTCAGGAACAGATCGGACTTCACGAACCGCCCGAAGAAACGGATGATGCGGAAGTAATACCGCCGCTCGTGCAACACGGCGCGGTGCGCCTCGCGCCAGCGCTCCCACTGTTCGTAGGTCTGAGCGGCGTGGACCTGGCCAAGCCAGCGCTCCAGCCGGTCGGCGTCGGCATCGCTCAGCCCGGTCGCATCGAGCCTCGCCAGCCAGGCCTGCGCCGGGTCGGCCCGCATCGCCGCCACCGCCCGGGCGATCCGGAGCATACCGGCCGCATCCAATTCGCCATTCGCCATTCGCAATTCGCCATTCGCCATTCGCCGTTCGCCATTCTCTGGCCATTTGCCGAACACCAGCCGACACGCCGGCCGCGCGGGCGTCGAGACGTAGAAGTAGTAGCTCGGGTCATCCAGCGGCCGTTTGAACGTGAACTTCAGCCGCGTAACGCCGCGCGGGTCGGCCTGGAGGATCGTCGTATCGAACAGCTCTCCGGGGATGACCATGCCCGCCGCCAGCGGCTGGCCCGGCCGCATCCCGTCGATCAGCATCCGCCCGCTCAGGCCGGAGAAATACCCCGGCGGCGGCGTCGAGACCACCAGCTCACGCGGCCCGACGCGCTGCACCACGCTCGGGCGGTCCATCATCAGCGGCTGCGGCGCGAACGTCAGCACGTAGCCTTCCAGGTCGTCGAGCCCCCACGCCTCGCGCAGCGCCACCGCCGCGTAGATGCCCGCCACGGGCAGGTTGATAAAGAACAGCCGCGCTCCCGGCGCCGGCCGCGGCGTGTTGTCTTCGATGTCGGCGTAGACGACCTGCTCGTTGCGCACGATGCCGCGCCAGGCGAAGCGGTAGATCGCCAGCGACCACAATGACGACGCCAGCACGACAGCCGCCGCCACGGACCGCCAGCGGCGGCGCAGCGCCCGCACCATCACGGCCAGCATCACCGCCAGCGCCGCCGCCGGCAGATAACCGAAGTGCGGCATCACGAAGACCGGAATCACGGGCACGAACGCGGCGATCAGCCAGATCGGCCAGACGACGCGGCTACCAAGCCCGCGCGACGCCCAGGCGTACCACGCCCCGATCCCGCCGACCAGCAGCGCCATCACGCCGAAGACCAGCACGTGGGCCCAAACCGACGAGCCGTACGTCGCCAACCCCAGGAACATCGGCGTGTGGAACACCAGCGCGAAGACCATGTGCAGCAGCTTGCCCAGCGCCCAGGGGACGTAGACCAGCCCGTGCGGGGCGGTGAAGTAGATCTCCGGCGGCCGCGACGTGGGAAACACGACCAGCCGCCAGTACAGGTAGCCCAGCGTCAGCGACGCGACGAGCGCGTACACCAGCCACGGCGCCCCGCGCGCAAACGCCCCCAGCGACCGCCGGCGACCGCCCCCCCCTTCCGGGGGGATCGGGGGGAGGGGGGCAGAACCCGCGGACACAGCCCGTTCAGCATTCGGCATTCGGCACTTGCCATTCGCACCCTCCCCGGAAGGGAGGGGAGTAGCGCGCGCCGCCGCCCAGTCGAGCAGGACGATCACGAGCGGGAAGATCACCGCGGTTTCGCGGGCAAAAAGTGCCAGAAGCCACAGCGCCAGCGACAGAACCAGCCAGGGCACCGACAGCGGTCGGCCCGCCTCGCGCCGCATCGGCGACGCGTGCAGGTAGGCCACCACCGCCGCGAAAAAGAGCGCCCCGCTGACCAGCGCGTTGCGGGCCGCGATCCAACTGACCGCGAACACCGAGTGCGGCTGGAGCGCGAACAGCGCCGCCGCCAGCAGCGCCCAGCCGCGGCTGCGCAGCGCCCACAGCGCGATCAGGTAGACCATCCACGTCGCCAGCAGGTGCCAGCCGAGCGCGAAGGCGTGTACGCCGACCGGGCTGCCCCGGCTGGCGATCAGTTCGAGTTTCATCGCCAGCATCGCGACGGGCCGGGCGTAGCGCCACTGGAGCGGCACTTCCTGCCACCACAGGTGCGCCAGCCGGCCGGGCAGGTCGAACGTGGCCGACTCGACCAGGTCGTGAAAGCTCCAGCCGTAGCTGCGCAGCGTGGCCCGGTGCCAGTAATCGTCGAAGAACAGCCCGTCGCGCAGCGAACCGCCGTGGCCGATCAGCACTGCCGCCAGCAGCACGAGGCCGACCACCCAGCCGGCAGGCCGCCCGGCCGTGGTCACGAGTTGGTTTGCATGCCCGGTTCGCCGCATCATGATGGACCATTCAGGTTTGCCGGCGACACCGCCACCCGGCCACGGATCACTCCAGGTATCCCAGCGCCTTCAGATGCTGCTCGACGCGGCACTGCTCTTCGGGGCTCAAAGCGATCTCGTCCAGCGGCCCCGCGCCGTCGGCCGGCACGAACGAATCGGCCAGGCGGCGCAGCGCGGCGCACCGCTGCGGCTGCTCGGCGGCGAGGTTGTGCGTCTCGGCCGGATCGCGGCGCAGATCGTAGAGCTCCTGCGGCAGCTCGTCGTTTTCCGGACCGTAGGTGTACTTGTACTGCTCGGTGCGAACGCCGCGCAGTTCCAGGTCCGCCGGCGTGCCGGAGACCGACACGAACGCCGGCGCCGGCTCCCAGGCCGGGTCGCCCTCGATCAGCGGGCGCAGCGAGCGGCCGTCGGCCTCCTGCCAGACCCCCGGCTCGACGCCGAGGTAGTCGAGCACCGTCGGCAGGATGTCGGGCTGGCGCACCATGCGCTCGAGGACCGCCCCGCGCGGCAGCCCGGCGGGCCAGTGCAGCACCAGCGGCACCTTGACCAGAAAGTCGTACACGTGGATCACGTGCCCCTCGTCCATGTTGCGTTTGTACGAGTTGATCCACATGCGCATGTGCATATCGAGCAGTTGCCGCTCGCTCAGCGAGGCGGCCAGCCGATCGACCTTGCGGGCCGCCCGGTTGGGATCGAGCAGCCCGCGGCGCTCGAGCATCCGCGTCAGCTTCAGCGGCGCCCCCAGCGCCAGCAGGTCGGCCAGCCACAGGCGCGGCGTCAGGCGCAGCAGCCGCAGCCGGTCGCGCAGCCGGGCGCGCCAGTCGAACCGCGGCGTCGCGCCGGCGTCGCGCAGCCGCAGCTTGCGCATCATCGGTGCGGCCCGGCCGTAGAGCTGCTGGAGGACGCTCGGCCCGGCCCAGCCGGCCACGGCGAACGGGGCCATACCGTCGGCCTGGTCGATCCGCAGCAGCTTGCGGGCGTAGTCCACGGCGGTCCCTTCACGGTACGTCTCGGCCCGGGTCTTTTCGCCGTGGTCGCCGGTGAAGATCGTCAGCGTGTTCTCGTCGGTCGCCGCCAGCACGCGGCCGATCTGGGCATCCAGGCTCGATACGGCCCGGTCGTAGCCGTCGCGGCCGAACTCGGGTTGGTCGAACTCCGGCGGCACGTGGCGCTCGGGGTGCAGTTCCCACAAGTGCAGCATGACCAGCCACGGCGACTGGTAGTAGCCGGTCCGCAGCCGTTCGACGAACCGAGCGCCCCACGCCGTGTGCAGGCCGTCGCACGGGGCGCGGTAGGTGTATTGCTCGAACCCGCGGTCCAGACCCATCTCGGGCAGCAGCGGGCCGGTCACCTCGGCGTAGGTGTG
>CAYRXN010000215.1:0-5349 GCA_964428275.1 uncultured Planctomycetales bacterium
CAGCGGATGGCGGGCGTGCCGCACACCCAGCCGCGACTCGCCGCACAGCTCCGGACAGCGCATCTCGAATTGCTGCGCCAGCCGGTGCTTGGCCACGAGCAGATCGAGCACGGCCAGCGCGTCGAGCGTCTTGGTGATCGCGTCGGCGTTGATGTAGATCTCGTGGGCCAGGTCCCACAGCAGGC
Organism: uncultured Planctomycetales bacterium; assembly: GCA_964428275.1. Classification (GTDB taxonomy): domain Bacteria; phylum Planctomycetota; class Phycisphaerae; order UBA1845; family Fen-1342; genus JALSRY01. The sequence goes on from CAYRXN010000215.1 coordinate 186, forward strand.
GCGAAATCTCCTCCGCCTCTTCGGCGCGCAGGTTGCTGATCCGGTTGTTGAGTTCGACCGCCAGCGACGGCTCGACGTAGATCGTCGCGCCGCTGTCCGAGCTGCGGTGCACGATCCCCGGCATGCGGCCGCGATACTCGGCCCGCACCGGCAACACGAGCCGGTCGTTGTGGAAGGTGTAGTTGGGAAACTGGAGCAGCTTGCGCGTCTCCGGCTCGTGCAGCAGCCGATCCACCGTGGCGCGAATCTGCTGGCCGGCCCGGCGAATCTCCGCCCGGATGCCCGCCAGCTTGGGGCTGGCGTCGTCACGCACCTGCCCGCGCTCGTCGATCACCCCGCGGATGCGGCTCGCGATCGTGTCGAAGTCCCCGATGCGCTGCGCCAGGTGGTGCAGTTCCGGCTGGCCCGCATCGACCGGCGCAAAGTAGCCGGCGACCGCGTGCGTGGCCGCCAGCGCATCGCCGATGCGGGCGATGTCCTCCACCCCCACCTTCAGCGGCGGCGCACAACGCCGCACCGTTTCGCGCACGTCGGTCAGGCCCGCCAGCGGCGGCAGCCCGTGCGACTCCACGAAGCCCTGGAACTCGCGCAGCTGCGCGAACCATCGCCGCACGAGCTTCTCGTTGGCCACCGGCTGGATCGTCCCGGCGAGCTTGCGGCCGAGCTCGGTGAGTGCGCAGCGGGAGAGCATCTCGCGGACGCGGAAGAAGTCCAGGCATTCCAGCGTGTGTTCGTCCATCATTTCGATTGCCGCCGCACGTGGGCCCGGTCACAATGAACGTGGGTGGGCGCTGTCCTACCGGCGAAATCCGACATCGACCTGACCGCGCGGCGCACGGACTTTGCTTTCCGGCGTATCCGTCCCGCCCGGCTTTGGAAAAACCATCGCAACACCGGAAAGGGTATGCGAAGAGCGTTCGGTTGTACAAGCGCGGCGTGGCTGAGTTTGCTGCTCGTAACGGTGACCGCGGCGGCCGGCCCGCCGGCCCGCGCCACCCAGCCGGCGACCGCAGCCGCATCTCATCCCGCCTCCGTCGAGTCGCTCCTGCGCGCCGTCGAGCACGCCCCGGACGACGCCGGCGCGTGCGCGCGACTCGCGGATGCTTGCGCGGCGGCCGACGCGTGGCCGGAGGTCGCCCGGCGGCTGGCCCGCGTCGAAAGCGCCCTCGCCCCCTCCGGTCTGCTGCTGCTCGCGCAAGCCGCCGGCAGGGCGGCAGACCACCGCCGCGCGATCGCGGTGCTCCGCCGGGCGGTGCGCCGGCATCCGCGTTGCGAGGCGTTGTGGGCGGCGTTGCTCGACGAGCTGCTGGCGCGGGGCCAGTTCGGCCAGGCGCTCGAAGCGCTGGCCGACGCGCGGCGCAGACTGGGGCCGCCGTCGCCGCGCTTGCACTACGCCGCCGCCCGAGCCTACTTCGGCCTCGGGCAATGGCTGGGCCAGACGCGGTTGCGTCGCGTGCCCGGCGGGCGTGCCGGACGTTTCGCCGACGGGTGGTTGCTGGTGACGCTGCGGCAGCCGCCGGATACGTTTCTCTGCTGTCCCCCGCAATCGGCGCTGTACGAGCTGCGCCGCGCGCTGGATGGCGGATTCCGGCGGCCCGAGGCGCTGGGGATGTTCGCGCGCATCTGGAAACGGCTCGGCAAGCCGGAGGTGGGGCTGGCGTTGCTGCGCGACCGGGAAGACGCCTGGCTTGCCGACGCGACGCCGGAGCTTCTGGCGGTTGCCGCGGAACTGGCGCTGGCGGCCGGCCAACCGGGCGAATTCCTGCGCTACAGCCGGCTGCGGGCTCGGAAGGCCCCGCAGCGCCGGACCGAAATCCTGGCCCGGTCCTTCGAAGCCGCCGCCGAGTTGTACAACCAGCGCGGCGACGGACCGATGTACCGCGAACTGCTCAGCCGGGCCGTCGAGCTGCGTCCCCGCGACGTGTCGCTGCTGGCCAGGCTGGCCGACGCCCTCTGGCAGGCCGGCGACCGCACCGAAGCAGCCCGTCATTATCGCCGCGTGCTCGAGCTCGACCCCGACTATCCCGACCGCTTGCGCATCCTCCCGCGTCTGGAGCCGTAGACCCCGCCCCGCTGTGGCACCGCCACCCATCCGGCTGTGACACCGGTTTCGCCCGGCCTGCAGAAGTTGCCCGTCGCGGGCCTAACCTGTGCCCCTCGCAGGTGTCCCGTTCAGTATGCAACCGGGTACATCGACGGAGGTGGCAAGACCATGCGCAGTGTGAAGAAGTGGGCGATGTTGGTGTCGATGATCGCGGCGATGCACGCGTTCGTCGTCTGCGACGTTCCCGATCACGGCTCGATCTTCGGAATCGACTACGAGTTCGTCACCGACGGCCACCACCACGGCTCGTTCGACTGGCGGGACATCTTCGACGACGACTGCTGGTTCGGCGATTGCGATGACGACTGGTCGTTCGACTTCGATTTTGATTTCGATTAGGTGCGTCCCCGTGTGGTTTGACCTCGCATCGGCGTTTTCGTAGCATCGGCGCTTTCCGCCGGCACGGCCCGCGGCAGGCGGCCGGCCGGAAACGGGGAAGGCCATGATCGGAATCCGACGCGAGGACAAGAGCAAGTGGGAGGCCCGCGTGCCGCTGACGCCCGAGGAGGTGCGGCGGCTCGGCGAAGCGGGCGTGCGATTTCAGGTCGAGCGGTCGCCGATCCGCGTCTTCGCGGACCAGGCCTACGCCGAGGCCGGCGCCGAGCTGGTCGACGCGCTCGACTCCTGCCCGATCATCATGGGCGTCAAGGAGATTCCGCCCGAGAAACTCCTGCCGGATAAGGCTTACGTCTATTTCTCGCACACGATCAAGGCGCAGCCGGCCAACATGCCCGCCCTGCGGCGGCTGGTCGAGCTGGGCTGCACGCTGATCGACTACGAACGCATCACCGACACGCAGGGCCGCCGGCTGGTCTTCTTCGGGCGCTACGCCGGCCTGGCCGGCATGATCGACACCCTCTGGACGCTCGGGCGGCGGCTCGAACACGAGGGAATCGCCAGCCCGTTTTCCAGCGTGCGGGCGGCCCACCGGTACGACGACCTGGCCCATTTCGAACGCGAATTCGCCGCGGTGGCCGATGCGATCCGCGCCGGCGGAATCCCCGAGCCGCTGCGGCCGCTGGTGTGCGGTTTTGCCGGCTACGGGCAGGTTTCGCAGGGCGCTCAGCACATTTACGATCTGCTCCCCGTGCAGGAGGTGTCGCCCGACGAACTGGCCGGCCTCGAACCGGCGGCGGACCGATGCTACAAGGTGGTTTTCCGCGAAGAGCACCTGGTTCGCCGGCGCGACGACGCGCAGCCGTTCGAATTGCAGGAGTACTACCGGCACCCCGAGCGCTACGAGGCCGATTTCTTCCGCCACGTGCCCGCCCTGACGCTGCTGGTCAACTGCATCTACTGGGAGCCCAAGTATCCGCGCCTGATTACCCGCGCGCAGTTCCGCGAGCTCTACGCGGACACCCCGCGGCTGCGCGTCATCGGCGACATCACCTGCGACATCGACGGCTCGCTGGCCTGCACGACCCGGGCGACCGAGCCGGGCAACCCGGTATACGTCTACGACCCCGACACCGGCGAGACGCGCGACGGCGTCGCGGGGCACGGCCCCGTCGTGCTCGCGGTCGACTTCCTGCCGTGCGAACTTGCCGCCGACGCTTCGCGGCATTTCAGCCAGGCGCTCGGGCCGTTCGTGCCGGCGCTGGACCGGGCGAAGCTGGACGGTTCGCTCGATCAGAGCGGGTTGCCGCCGGAGCTGCGGCGCGCCACGATCGTCTGGCGGGGGAGCCTCACCGAACCGTACCGCTACCTGGAGCCGGAACTGTAGGACCAGGGCGGCCGGTCCGGATCGTACCGGGCGATCCCGGTACGGCGGCGTTTGGAAGAACTCGGCGGCCGGCGCTGCGCCGGGCGCATCTGGAGCATTTCTGAGAATCGGGAGGTTGAGGCATGAAGAAGGTGCTGGTACTCGGTGCCGGGCTGGTTGCGCGTCCGCTGGTTCGATATCTGCTGGATCAGCCGGATTTCAAGGTCACGGTCGCCTCGCGCACGGTCAGCAAGGCCGAGGCGCTCATCGGCGACCATCCCGACGGTACCGCGCTGCCCCTGCTGGCCGATCAGACCGACAAGCTCGAACAACTCGTCGCCGAGCACGACCTCGCGATCAGCCTGCTGCCCGCGCCGCTCCACCCCGTCGTGGCGGACATGTGCATTCGCCACAAGCGGCACATGGTGACCACCTCGTATGTCAGCCCCAAGATGAAGTCGTTCGACCAGCCGGCCCGCGACGTCGGCGTGATGGTCCTCAACGAGATCGGCGTCGATCCCGGCATCGACCACATGTCGGCGATGCGGATCATCCACGACGTCGAGCGCCGCGGCGGCAAGGTGGTCAGCTTCAAGTCCTACTGCGGCGGTCTGCCCGCGCCCGAGGCCAACGACAACCCCTGGGGCTACAAGTTCTCGTGGAGCCCGCGGGCGGTCTGCACCGCCGGCAAGAACAGCGCCCGCTTCCGCGAAGACGGCAAACTGGTCGAGATCCCCGGTCCCGACCTGTTTACCTGCAACCACCCGCTCGAGGTCGAGGGCATCGGCACGCTGGAGGCCTACCCCAATCGCGACTCGCTGGGCTACATCGACCTCTACGGCCTCAAGGGAATCGACACGATGTTTCGCGGCACGCTGCGCTATCCCGGCTGGTGCCGCTGCCTGAAGGCCGTGGTCGATCTGGGGCTGCTCGACGAGACGCCGGTGACCTATCCCGCGGGCATGACCTTCGCCCGGTGGATGGCGCAACTGGTCGGCGCGGAATCGACCGCCAACCTGCGCGAGGCGGTCGCCGGCCGAGTCGGTCTCGACGCCGGGCACGACGCGCTCGACCGGCTCGAATGGCTGGGCCTGTTCGCGGACGAGCCGTTGCCGATCGTGGGTCAGCCGACGACGCCGCTCGACATCCTGGCGGCACGCATGGCCGAGAAAATGCCCTACCGGCCCGGCGAGCGCGACATGATCGTCCTGCTCCACCGATTCATCGCCAAACTGCCCGACGGGAAGGAGGAGCACATCTCCTCCACGCTCATCGAATTCGGCCAGCCCGACGGCGACAGCGCCATGGCCCGCACCGTCAGCCTGCCCGCCGCGGTCGGCGCCAAACTGATCCTCACC
>CAYRXN010000216.1:0-3187 GCA_964428275.1 uncultured Planctomycetales bacterium
GCGTTTGCGGCCCCGGCCAGCCGCGTGCATGATAGTCCCAACGGCGGCGGCGGTCCCACGCCGGCCTTCGAGACAGGTACACGGATCATGGGCGCGATGACTGGCTTTGAATACCACGAAGGCCGGCTGCACTGCGAGAACGTGCCGGCGGCAGAGATCGCCGAGCGGTTCGGAACGCCGGTGTACGTCTACTCGGCCCACGCGCTGACCCGGCGCGTGGCGGAGTTTCGGGAGGCCTTCGCCGAACTCGATCCGCTGATCTGCTATTCCGTAAAAAGCTGTCCGAACACGCATATCTGCCGGTTGCTGCGCGAGGCGGGCTGCGGGTTCGACGTCGTCAGCGGCGGCGAGCTGTTCCGCGCGCTGCGCGCCGGCGCCGACCCCCGACAGATCGTCTTCGCCGGCGTGGGCAAGACCGAGCAGGAAATCCGCGAGGCCCTCACGGCCGGCGTCGGCCTGCTCAACGTCGAATCGCAGGCCGAGCTCGAACAGATGATCGCCATCGCCGGGCAGGCCGGGGCCACGCTCGACGCCGCCGTGCGCGTCAACCCCGACGTGGACGCCCGGACCCACGAGTATACCACCACCGGCCGCAAGCAGACCAAGTTCGGCATCGACATCGAACAGGCCCCCGACGTGTTTCGGCGTTTCGGACACAGCCGTTCCGTGCGGCTGCGCGGAATCCACATCCACCTCGGCTCGCCCGTGAGCGACCCTGCGGTATTCGACCAGGGAGTCCGGCGCGGGCTCGAACTGATCGACCTCCTGCGCAACGAGGGGTTCGCCATCGACACCTTCGACATCGGCGGCGGGTTCGCGACGGCGTACCGCGACGGCGACGCGCCCACTCCGCAAGATTACGCCCGCATCGTTGTCCCGCTGTTGCGCCAGCGCGGGCTGCGGGTCATTCTCGAACCGGGTCGGTCGATCACGGCCAACGCGGGCATCCTGCTGACGCGCGTGCTGCGCACCAAACGCTCCGGCGGGCGGCGCTTCGTCATCGTCGATGCGTCGATGAACGACCTCATCCGCCCGGCGCTCTACCGGGCGTACCACTTCATCTGGCCGGCGCAGGCCGACGCCCGGGCGCCCGAGTCGCTCGGCGAACGGCAACCCTTCGGGGCGCTCGAAGTCTGCGACATCGTCGGACCGGTCTGCGAGCGTGGCGATTTCCTGGCGCGTGAGCGGGCGATTCCGCCCGTGCGGCGCAGCGACCTGCTCGCGGTGTTCTCGGCCGGGGCCTACGCGATGTCCATGGCAAGCCAGTACAACTCGCGGCCGCGCGCGGCCGAAGTGCTGGTCCGCGACGGGCGTCCCCACCTGATCCGCCGGCGCGAGACCTACGAGGATCTCGTCCGGCCGGAAGACGAACCGGGAGAATGAGCAGCGGGCCACGAAGGCACAGAAGCTGAGGAACACAGGGACGGAGGGGGCTGAAGCCAAGGGACGGAGGGACTGAGGGACGCAGGGACGAAGGGGGCGAGGTACCGAAGGGTCATTCGCCATTCGCCATTCACAAAGGGACCGAGGGATTCAGGGATTGAGGGATCAAGGGACACAGGGACTAAGGGGGCTGAAGCCAAGGGACGTAGGGACTGAGGGACGCAGGGACGGAGGGGGCGAGGTACCGAAGGGTCATTCGGCATTCGGCATTCGCCATTCGCCCTTCGGCAAGGCTGACGACGAGCCACGAGCCTGAAGCCGCCGCGGGGTGGGTGGAACAGCGAAAAAGTGATAAGGTGCAAAGCGCGAGATCGCCCGGGATCCGCCCGGCAGCCCGGTGGTTTCCACGACCGGTTGCCAAGCGACGCCCCCGCGGGCCGGGTCACAGGCGAGACGCCCCGGCCGCCGTGCTCGGGGCGCCGGTCCGCAACCAGTCGGAATCCTGACCTTCGGCACCGGTGCATAGCCGGTGCGGGGGGTGCTTACGCCAAAAGAGTACGATCGATGGACACCGCAACGCTCGTCGAGAAGCTGAAGGCCGCGATTATGGGGGACGTACGGGCGGACGCCCTGGCGCGTGCGCTGTACGCCACCGACGCCAGCATCTACGAAATCCCGCCCGATGTCGTCGTGTATCCGCGCACGACCGCCGATGTGGCCGCCGTGGTGCGGATCTGTGCCGAACACGGCGTCGCCCTGACGCCGCGCGGCGCGGGCACCGGCCTGACGGGCGGCGTGTGCAACCGCGGCGTCATCCTGGACATGTCGCGCCACATGAACCGCGTGCTGGCGATCGACCCCGAGAAACGCACGGCCCGCGTGCAGCCCGGCGTCGTGCTCGATGAGCTCAACGCCCGGTTGCGGCCCTGGGGGCTGCACTTTTCGCCCGACGTGGCCACCGCCAGCCGGGCGACGATCGGCGGCATGATCGGCAACAACTCCGCCGGGGCCCATTCGATCATCGTCGGGCGCACGTGCGACCATGTGCTCGGTGTGGACGTGGTGCTCTCGGACGGCTCGACCTGGTCGTGGGGCCAGCCGGCGGCCTCCGGTGGCGGCGAAAACGGACCGCCGCACGACAACCCGCTCGCCCGGCGCTGCGAGCAGACGCTGGCCCACGTGCTCGACGAATATGGCGACGAAATCGCGGCGCGTTTTCCGAAGGTCTTCCGCCGTAACGGCGGCTACGCACTCGATCGGCTGCGGGCCGCCGACGGGCGGCTCGGCGTCGAGCAGGTCATCGTCGGCAGCGAGGGAACACTGTGCGTGGTCACGGGGGCGACGCTGAACCTGCTGGAGTTGCCCAAGTGCAGCGGGCTGTGCGTCGTCCACTACCACGACCTGCTCGACGCGCTCGGCTCGGTGCCGGCCCTGCTCGAACACCAGCCGGCCGCCGTCGAGCTGCTCGACAAGCTGATCCTCGACGGCTCGAAGGAAAACCCCGCGATGCTGCGCCGCCGGGGCTTTCTCGAGGGCGATCCGGCCGCCATCCTGATCGTCGAGTTCTTCGGCGACGACGAGGCCGACGTCAAGCGCCGCCTCGACGGGCTGGTCGCAGACCTGAAGCCCCGCGGCATCGGATACGCCTGGCCGGTGCTGACCGACCCGGCCGGACAGGCCGACGTGTGGGAGGTGCGCAAGGCCGGCACCGGTATCCTCATGGCGCGTCCGGGCGATACGCAGCCCTACGATTTCATCGACGATTGCGCCGTGGACCCGGCCCGCCTGCGCGACTACATCGCCC
>CAYRXN010000217.1:0-7285 GCA_964428275.1 uncultured Planctomycetales bacterium
AGCGTTCCAACGTCGGCGGCCCGAATGCCGCTGCCGACGAGTACCGGCACGGTTCCCGCAGCATCACGAACCTGGGTGACATCGCCCGCGCCGGCCTGCTGGCCGGTTCCCCCACCGGTGACGATCACGGCGTCCGCGCCCGCCCGCTCGACCAGGTCGGCCACCTCCTCGCGAATCGAGCGCGGAGGCCCGACCGGGGCCGAGTGCTTGACGTTCACATCGGCGAAGATGCGGATCTCCTCCGCATCCAGCCGCGTCCGTTCGCGTAGCAGCTCGTGCGCCGCCCCTTCGATGATCCCCTGGTCCGTCACGCGCGCGCCGCAGAGCACGTTGACGCGGATGAAGCTGCCTCCGACCGCCTGGGCGACCGCCAGCGCCGCGAGCCCGTCGTTGCGCAACACGTTGATCCCCAGCGGAAGCGGGAACCGCCGCCGCACCTCTCCCGCGATCCGCGTCAGGTTCGCCACGACGCTGGCCGGCACGCGCCCGGGATAAAAGGGCACGTCGCCGAAGTTTTCGAGCATCAGCCCGTCCACGCCGCCGGCCGCGAGCGTCTCGGCGTCCGCCAGCACGCGCGCGCACACGGACTCCAGATCGCCGCCGTAGCCCGGCGCGCCGGGGAGCGCGGGCGCATGCAGCATCCCGATGATCGCTTTTGACACGTCTTCCCAGATGGGCAGTAATGACCGTTTCATGCGTGCATTGTGGCCGACAACCACGGATCGCGAAAGCGAAACAACGAGGCCACACGGCACAACGTGCAAGGGGCACGGGGATCGCGGGACGAAGGGATCGAGGGATCGAGGGTCGAGGGATCAAGGGATCGAGGGATCAAGGGATCAAGGGACAGAGGGACCGAGGGACCAAGGGACGGAGGGACGGAGGCGGCGAGGTGACGCACCGGCGGAAGATCATTCGGCATTCGGCATTCGGCATTCGCCATTCACAGGGGAACTGAGGGAACAGGGATCAAGGGACCAAGGGATCGAGGGATCAAGGGATCAAGGGACAGAGGGACCAAGGGACCGATGGACGGAGGCGGCGACGTATGAAGGCAGTTTCCGCAACCCCCTCCCAAGCAAGAACGCCTCCGCTCCCCCTTCACAGCGGCGTCAACGACTCCCGCCCCGAACAATTCTCCCTTCCCGCACGAAAGCCCCAACCAAAGCCCCTTCGCTACCTCCCGCCCGTTTCACAACCCCCTACCGCACCGAGATCTCCAATCCGTACGTCACCCGCCTCGGGCGCGCGTTCAAGTGTGCGCCGCACTCCGGACAGCGGTCTGTCGTAATTCCACTGAGAATGTAGCCACAGTTCGCGCACAAGGTATGTCCTCTCAAGCCATCCAACTCGCGTTTCCACCGCATCACCCGGTTCGCATAACATAGACCCAGGTACGCGCTCAGCAGCACTGCGCCACAAAGCAACATACCGTTCCATTTCGTGACCGACGACTTGCTGGCTATGCCATAGAATGCAAATGCGGCAGCCATTGGGACCGCGTACCGTTCGAGACATGGACCTTCGAGTTGCGACACAGCCCGCCCACCCAACCGGTACGGAACCCGAATCAAGTTCTGAACGCCCGCCGCCAGCATATACGCCCCCAACAACAACGCCGGCACCACGGTTGCCCGATGAGTCAGTGACCACACACTACCGCCACCGGCCTGGCGCCCCGCAGTCCACAGACTCCAGCCACCATACGCGAGAAGTACGATGGCGCTCACCAACCTCGCAATGTTCCTGCGGTACACTTTTCCCGCTCCGATACCCCATCGAGGCAGAACCCAAGTTCTCCTTCCACCGTCATCCCGTCCGCCAGCATACGTCTTCCCGCATGGCGTACACTACACATACCCTCCACCGCTGTCTCTAAGGTCGTGGCTCGCCATGCCCCTGCGACGCTGCCCCGCCTTGACTGACTTGCGGAGCTATGACCGAAAGTCGTTGATGGCGGGATGAAGAAAGGCGACCTACTCTCGGGATCAAGGATGGTTCCGAGCCGCCCACGATGGGCAGAGGAGTACGCCGATGCCTGAGAGTAACGCGACGAGAACGACGCCGCCAGCAGCGGATGATGGCGAAGCGACTACGGTCACCCAGCGAACGGCAATTCGCAATTCGCCATTCCTGATTCGCTATTCGTACAGGCGTCTTGTCGCCGACCAGGCCCCCTGCCACACGGGTATCAGAGCGGACCGCGCGCCTGGGACGCAGTGGCCGGTGATCCGTTGACCGAACCTGCCGCCGGAAGTCCGGCCGCTCAGTCGGCGATGACGTTCACGAGCAGTTCGCGGCGACCGCCACGGCGGCGGTGTTCCCACAAGTAGATTCCCTGCCAGGTGCCCAACCCGAGCCGTCCGTCCACGAGCGGAATCGATAGTGTGGTCGCGGTCAACGCGGCCTTGATGTGGGCCGGCATGTCGTCCGACCCCTCGGCGGTGTGCGTATAGAGCGGGTCATCTTCGGGAACGAGGCGGTTGAGCCAGCGTTCGAGATCGTGGCGGGCACTCGGGTCGGCGTTTTCCTGGATCAGCAGACTGGCCGACGTGTGCCGGATCATCACGGTACACAGGCCCGAGCGGGACGTGCTTCGCCGTACGATCGCCTCGACCTCGGCGGTGAACTCGTATAGTCCGCGACCACGGGTGACGACGCAAAGATGTTCAGTCATGGCGATCCCTGCTTTATCTGCCAGCGGCCGCCGTCTTCGCGGCGGGCGCGGAACCTTCCCCATTCGTGAGGCTCAGAGCTCTCAGACCAGGTCCAACACCTGTTCCGCAACGTTGCGCGACGCGCGAATGGCGAATGCCGAATGGCGAATGGCGAATGATCTTCCGTCGCCTCATCGCCTCCGTCCCTCTGCCCCTTGGTCCCTCGATCCCTTGATCCCTGAATCCCTCGATCCCTGTTCCCTCAGTTCCCCTGTGAATGCCGAATGCCGAATGGCGAATGGCGAATGATCTTCCGCCGGCGCGTCGCCTCGTCGCCTCCGTCCCTCCGTCCCTCTGTCCCTTGGTCCCTCGATCCCTTGATCCCTTGGTCCCTTGATCGCCCGATCCCTCGATCCCTCAATCCCTTGGTCCCTCTGCCCCTTGGACCATGCGCTCCGTTGCCGTCTTCCCTTTTCAGTTCCACAGGGCCGCGAGCTTGTCGTGCAGGACGAACCCCACGCCGACCAGCGCCAACCCGACCGACACGAGTTTCCGTTTCGTGAGCGGTTCCTTTACGACAACGGTGGCCAGGATGATCGCGAAGATGATCGACGTCTGGTTGAGAATGGCGTTGACCGCGGCGCCGGCGTTCTTGAAGCCGGCGATCCAGAAGATGTACGCGAGGTACGTGCCCAGGAACGCAGCGGGGATCGACGTTCTCCACGCGACCGACGGCCGGAACACCATCCACAACGACTTGCGCGCCGGCAGCAGCATCACCACGACTGCCAGCGCAACCGTTCCCGCGACCATGCGCACGGACGAGGCCCAGATCACGGGCGTCCCTTCCAGCGCCGGTTTGACGATCACGATGCTCAGGGCCATCGCGGCCATCGCCGCCGCCCCGGAGCACACGCCGGCGATCAGTTGCCCCCGGGTCGTGTTCGGCGGCGGCGCGTGACCCGACGACACCAGCACGCCGCCCAGGATCAGCCCGGCCCCGACCAGGTGCCACACCGTGAGCACTTCGTGCGGCAGCAACATCCACGAGAACAGAATGACGAACGGCGTATAGAGGCAGTCCACGATCGAGATGAGCCCGACGCCGATCCGGTTGAGACAGATGAAGAACAGCGTGTCGGCCAGCGCGATCCCGATGACGCCACTGAGCACGAGCAACCAGAGCGACTTCGCCGGCACCGCGCGGAACGTGGCCAGGCTCTGGTCGCCGAGCAATCCCGGCAGCAGCGGCGCGACCGCCAGCGTCGCTGCCAGCAGCACGATTCCGACCGCGCACTTGAACAGATTGAGCGCCAGCGGCACGACGTGCTCGCCACTGTAGCGAAACAGCACCAGCGAGAACGCCCACGTCAGCGCCGCCAGCAGCGCGAAGATTTCGCCCAGGGTCTCGGTGCTCATCGCGGCCACTATACCCGCGTCACGATCACGCCGCACACCGAGAGACCACCGGTTGGCTGGCGACTCCGCCAATCACACCATCCTGCGACCGCCGGGCTTGCCCGACGCGGTAGAATGATACCGGAACGCGACACAACCGCGCGGGTTTCGCCCCCTGCTCTTATTTATCGGTCATTGCGGGGCGGTGACGGTTATACCAGGTTCCACTATTGCAGGAGTGTTCTCATGACCCTATCCAGACTCATTCCCGCCTGTTGTCTGTTGCTCGCCGGAGTCGCCCTGCTCGGCGGATGCCCGGCCGTGGCGCCGGACGGAGGGTTCCAAGGTGTCGCAGCCGAACCGGATGGCCAGTCCGCCGATGACACGCCGGACGGAGACGTGCTCGGCGAATTCGTCTCCAATCTGGCCGAAACCGATTCCGGAAACGAGCTGGCGTCCTCCGAAAGCTCCGACTCGGTGACGATCGGCTCGGACAGCTACCCCGAAGGCGTCTACCCGCCGGGCTACAACCCGTACGCACAAGACGGCGACACGGGCGGCGATCAGGGCCCCGGCGACGGCTCGGGCGGCGATGCCGGCGGTGGCGGCGGCGCCGCCGCATCCGGCGGCGGTGGCAGTGACAACAGCGCCACGACGCAGCTCTACGTGGGCAATGTCGCCTGCGTCCGCAGCGAAGCACTCAGCGGCTACGGCGGCTACTCGGAGAACCTCACCTACTATGTCGGTCTCAACCTCAACGACGGCGGCGTTCCAAGCACCATCCCGGTTCCGATGTTCATCACGAAGAACATGTACAAGGCGCCCATAACGCTGCCCGGCCAGAGTGATGTCCACGCGGAAGTCTTCACCCCGAGCGGCGCCGCATTCACCGTGACGATCAAGGTCCGCTCGGCCAGCTACTCGCCAAGCGGAATGCACGTGGTCTTCGACATCGACACGAAGTGGATCGGCGAGCACAGCGGAATCACCGCCAAGGGAACGCACACGGTCGATACGCACATGGACAACGGCCACCTCATCTGGTCGTCCACGACACAGTACGATTCGAACATGTGGGCCAGCGACGACTGGCAGGGAATCGCCAGCGAAGACTTCGTCTGCCAGGGTACGCTGCACGCGCAATAGCGCGACCGCGACGCGGCGCACATGCCAGGGTGTCCAGGGAGCCGGGACCGCGCCCGGCGGCGCACTACCCTGCCGGCTCGCGGATCCCGGACACCGGGCGATCGAGATGGCGGCCGACGGAGGCCAGCAGGCCGGCCGCCATGCCGAGGAACAACACCCCCGAACCGCCGGCGGAGACGAACGGGAGGGAGATCCCCTTCGTCGGGACCGCGTTGGTCACGACCGCGATGTTGAACGCCGCCTGGAGACAGACGGTCAGCGTGATGCCGGCGGCCAGCAGTTGCCCGAAACGGTCCGGCGCGGCGCGCGAAATCCGCCAGCCGCGCCACAACAGCAACAGAAACAACGCGATGACGACCAACCCGCCGACAACGCCCAGCTCCTCGCATACGATTGCGAAGATGAAGTCGTTGTTGTCCTGCGGCAGATAGCCGTATTTCTGGACGCCGTTGCCCAGCCCGCGTCCGGTCCAGCCGCCGAAACCGATCGCGATCAGCGCCTGCGTGACCTGGTAGCCCGCGCCGAGCGGATCGACGTCGCCGGCGAGCCAGGCCTCGATGCGCGGCAGGCGGTGCGGCTTGAGCAGCAGCAGGCCGACGCCGCCGGCCAACCCGAGCAGGCCGGTCCCGAACAGGTGCAGCCAGCGGGCGCGGGCGATCACGAGCATCGCCAGCATGACGGTGCCCATCAGGGCGGCGGTGCCGTAGTCTTCGATGCCCGTCAGGCCGATCAGAAGCCCGCCGGTGAGCAGCGCCGGCAGATAGCCGTCGCGGAACGAGCGCATGTCGCGTTGCGGCTGGCCCAGCAGCGCCGCCAGCCAGACCACGAGGACGACCTTGGCGAACTCGGCCGGCTGGAAGCTGAGCGAAACGGGGTGGTGCAGCACCACGATCGCCCGCCGGGCCCCGAGCGCCGACGCGCCGATTCCCGGCACGAGCATCGCAATCAGCAGGACCAGCGCGAGCACGTAGAGCGTGCCGGCCCACCAGCCGTCGCCGGGCCGCTCCCAGACCCACAGCCGGTCGCCGAGGTAGGCGACCCACACCATCGCGAAGAAGCCCACCAGCGCGAAGACGCACTGGCGCAGCGGCGTATGCCACCAGTTCGACCAGGAAAACACCTCCCCCGTCAGCGTGACCGACGCCGAGAACACCATCACCGCCCCCAGCGTCATCAGCGTGCCGACCAGGAGCAGCACGAGCCCGTCGTAGCGCGGGGCGCCCGGCTCGGCGAGCGAGGGACGCGGGTCGGAAAGAGACGCGGCCGAACTCATCGGGTCACCTCAGCTTGATCGTCGCCAGCGCGAAGGTGGCGAACAGCGCCGCGAGCAGCCAGAAGCGCATGACCGTCTGCGTTTCCGTCCAGCCTCCCAGGTGGAAATGGTGGTGCAGCGGCGCGCAGCGGAAAAACCGCTGTCCGGTGCGCTTGTAGTGAAAGATCTGGACCAGCACAGAGACCGCCTCGATGACGAACACACCACCGACGATCAGGAGCATCAGCTCGAGCCGGGTCACGATGGCCACGTAGCCGATGAACCCGCCGAGCGGCAGCGAGCCGGTATCGCCCATGAACACCTGGGCGGGGTAGGCGTTGTACCAGAGAAACCCGAGGCACGCCCCCAGCACGGCCCCGCACATCACGGCCAGCTCGCCCGCGCCGCGAATGTGGAAGAAAAGCAGATACTCCGCGACGTTCGCGTTGCCGACGATGTACGCCAGCACCATGAACGCGAACGCGGTCAGGGCCAGGCAGCCGCTGGCGAGCCCGTCCATGCCGTCGGTCAGGTTCACCGCGTTGGACGTGCCGGCGATCACGAGGATCGCGACGATCACAAAAGCGGCCGTCGGCAACACGATCCCGTGCTTGTAGAACGGAATGCTGAGAACCTTGTAGTAGGGGGCGTGCGGGGCGCTGACGTCGAGCCAGCGCGCCGTAATCACGTTGCCCTCGCCGGCCCGCAGGATGAAAATCGCCAGCAGCGCGCCCAGGGCCACCTGGAAGACGAGTTTTTCCCACAGCTTGAGCCCGTCGCGCGTGCCGCTGCGCCGCCCCGCGGTGAGCTTGAGCCAGTCATCGACACCACC
>CAYRXN010000218.1:0-6843 GCA_964428275.1 uncultured Planctomycetales bacterium
AGGCGGGACGCCTGCGAACCCGCTGGATGGAGGGTTGCATCTCGTGCGCGTGTTGCTCTATGCCCCGGTTGACCTGAGCCTGATCGACGGCTCCGCGATCTGGTGCGCCTCGGTGGCCCAGATGCTCCTGTGCGACCCCGGGTTGCACGTCGATCTGTTGCTGAACAGTCCGCTCAAACGCGACGTCAACGTTCAGTGGGCGGCGGGGAAGGAGCGCGTGCGTCTGCTCGATCCGTGGAGTGCAGATCGGCCTCGGGCGCTGCGTCTGTCAGCCGGTGAACAGCGCCGTCCCCGGCTCGGGGCCTCCAAGGCGTTCGAGCTGATTCGGCGTCTGGACGAGCAGGAGCGTTACCATCTGATCGTGCTGCGCGGCGGCGAGATCAGCCGCCTGATGGCTGGCGAGCCGCGTTTGGCGTCGCGCTGCTGGTTCTACATTACGCAGCACGGAGCCGATCCCGAAACGCTCGCGGCGCTGGCCGGCTGCAACGGCCGGCTGCTGGTCCAGACGCCGCTGCTTCAGGAATACCTCGAACAGATGATCGGGACGGGGGCCGGACGTTTCGTGCCGTTGCCGCCGATGGTGCCGCAAGTGCTGTGCGACCAGCCGCGGCAACGGCGTAACGGCCGGCGGCTGTGCTACGTCGGCAAGTTCGAAGCGGACTACATGATCGAGGAGATGCTGACGCTCTTCGGCCGGATCCGCGAGCGATTCTCCGATGCGGAACTGGTCATCGCCGGCGACAAGTTCCACGACCCGGACCACAGCGGCGATTTCAAACGGCGTGTGACCCGGCTGCTCGAAGATACGCCCGGCGTCGTGTGGAAAGGTGGGCTGACGCGGGCGGCGGTCGGAGCGCTGATGCGAGGCTGCGACCTCGGCGCCTGCTGGCGGTCGGCGCGTTACGACGATTCGCTCGAGCTGAGCACCAAGGCGCTGGAATACGCCGCGGCGGGGTTGCCGGTGCTGCTGAACCCGTCGCGGATCAACCGGCACGTCTTCGGCGACGATTACCCCCTGTATGTGCATGACGCCGATTCGTTCACACGTTGCGTGCGTCAGGCGTTCGAGTGTGACGAAACGTATCGCGCGGCGGCGGCGCAGGCCCTCGAAACGTCACGGCGTTTCACGTTCGCCGCGGTCCACGAAGTCGTGCGCCCCTGGCTCGATCAGTACCGCCCCGGGTATCGCCCCGGTGTGCAGGAGGCGGGGCGCCCCCTCCGCGTGCTCTTCGCCGGGCACGACCTGAAGTTCGCCCGTGAGATCATCGCGCACTTCTCCAGCTCTCCCGACTGCATCGTGCGCACGGACCCGTGGCGTGGGCACACCCGTCACGACGAGTCCGCCAGCATGCGTCTGCTCCAATGGGCCGACGTGATCTGGTGCGAATGGTGCCTCGGCAATGCGGTGTGGTATTCGGCCCGCCGGCGGCCGGGGCAGAGATTGCTGATTCGGCTGCACCGACAGGAATGCGTCACCGAGTATCCCGAGCGGGTAACCTGGGAGAACGTCGATCATCTCGTGTTCATCGCCCCGCAGGTGCAGGCGGAGATTACTGCGCGGGTGGTGCTGCCGCCGGAGACGCAGGCGCACCTGATCTACAACGTGGTGGACTGCGCGCGATTCGCGCACGAGCTGCCCGAAACGTGCCCCCGAACGCTGGGGTTGCTCGGATACTGTCCCAAGCTCAAGCATCCTTCGCTGGCGCTGGACATCCTTGGAAGGCTGCGCGAACGCGATTCGCGTTGGCGGCTGCTTCTCGGGGGGCGCCCGCCCCGCGAATACGACTGGCTGTGGCGCCGCGCGGAGGAACGGGCGTACTCCGAGGGTTTCGAACGGCGGCTGGCCCGGGCCGGGGACGCGGTGGAGTGTTCGGGTTGGACCGACGATCCGCCGGCCTGGTACGCCCGGCTCGGTTTCATCCTCTCGTGCAGCGACCTGGAGGGCAGCCACCAGGCGGTGGCCGAAGGGATGGCGGCCGGATGCGTGCCCGTCGTGCGAAACTGGCACGGGGCGGCGGAGGTCTACCCCGGCGCGCTGCGTTTCGACACCGCGGCGCAGGCGGTGGCGCTGATCGAAGCAGCGAGCGATGATCGGCGCTGGGCCGCACTTGCCGCGAGCGCGAGGGACGAAGCGCGGGCGCGCTTCGATCGCCGCCTGATCCTCGAGCGGCTCGAGCCGCTGGTACGGGGAGCATCCCCGCCGCAGCGGTCCTACACCGACGCGGGTTCGAGTTGTTCGAGAGTCGCCGGCGCAGCGGCATCGCCCGCGGGCTTGCCGTTGTCACCCGGGCTGGCCGAGCCCGGCTGCGGCGCGCAGCGCACGTAGTTGAACCGATCCGGTGAGTAGAGGCGGCCCAGGTCGCGGGCGGCCCGGTTCCACCATTCCCACGTGCTGCGGGCGGACTGGAGCCTGCGGGCGACGGACAGCGCCTTGTCGCGGCGCAGGCACAGCGTCCAGGGGTACGCCTGCGAAACGTAGCGATACTCGCTTCCCTTGCCCTCGATCCGCAGGTCGGCCCCGCTCAGGCCGTAGTAGCGGGACTTGCCGATCGCCGGCTCGGTGACGTAGCGGGTCGCGTTGGCGTAGTCGGTCAGGTAATGCGGCCCGTAGTGATCGGCCGGGTTGAGCGCGACGAAGAAGTCGGCCTCGGTGCCTTCGACCGCCCGCCGCAGCAACTTGCCCCACAGAGCTTCCTTTTCGTGGATGACGCTCACGCCGGTCTGCCGCTGGGCGGCCTGCCGGGCGGCCTCGGCCGTCTTCGCATCCGTCGCGCAGAGCACGAGCGCCTTCTGCGGGTAGCGCTGGCCAGCGAAGTGATCGAGCGCCCGCTGCACGTGCGTCGGGTGTTCGACGGCGGCGACGAAGGCCATTCGCGGAGGCGCCAGCGGGGCGACGTCCAGCCCGATCGCGTCGAGGATCGTGGTGAGCCGGTGGGTGTAGGTGTGTTCGCAGAAGACCTTGCGCTGGCCGCGCAGTGCCAGCCGCTCGCGGTACTGGTCGTCGCCCAGCAGACGTTCGAGCAGGGCGCGCGTGGTCGCTTCGTCCTGGCTCATGCCGACGAGATCGGCGCCGAGCAGGCGCTCGATGCCGAGCGAATAGGAACTGACCACCGGCGTTCCGCTGGCGAGCAGCTCGAACACGCGGCGTGAGAACATCGTCGGCGAGTCGGTCACGCTGTTGATGTTCATGAACACCTTGTAGCGCTTGTACGCCGTGAGCATCTGCGCATACGGCAGGGCGCCCCGCACGGCCGAGAGATACTCGTCGGGCCAGCGGTAGTTCGGATTGTCGCTGTGCGCCATGCGGTCGAAGATGTGCAGATCGAAATCGAGCGCGGGGCGCAGAATCTTGTGCGAGTCCTCCTGGCGCTGGAAGTGGCGATGGGCGTACCACGTTCCCGCGAAACAGACGGTCCCGGTGCGCTGGCCGGTCAGCACGGGGTTGTGAATGCGTGGCTGGGCCGCGAACGGCAGGGCGTACACGCGGTCGTGTCCGACGTACTTGCGGTAGTCCTCGATGCAGTTGGCGTCCGAGGTGAACACGTAGTCGAACCGCTTGGCCGCGTCGATGAAGACGTCGAAGTTCGGCGGGTCTTCCTTGTTGTAGAACACCGTGGGGACGTCGTGTTTGCGGCACCAGGCGATGATGTCCGGGATGGCGTAGTAGCGGATGGCGTCGGGGCGTTTGCACAGGTCGCGCACCTGGAAGTACCAGCTGTCATCGATGCCGCTCCAGGTGGATTCGATCAGCACGACGTGCGGCTGGCGTGCTTCGAGCACTTCCCGCCAGTTCTTGGGCGTGAACGTGAACAGGTCGGCCTCGAACTGCCAGGCGCGCCACGAGAACTCGTCCATCACGCCGGCGATGCGCAAGTCCTTGCGAACGATTTGCTCGGGCGGCGCGGAGGCAAACGGCGGGATCAGCGTCGGGATTCCGTCGATGCGCGTCGGGCTGTCCGCGGACGCGGACGGGGGCGGCGCGGCGTCCGCCGGCTGGGCGCGCGGGGCGGTCGCCTGATCGGGTGGATCGGACGGCGCCGGTGGACGCGGTGACGACTGTTCCTTGCGCAGCGCGGCCTCCTTTCGCCGGGCGCGTGCGCGGCGCACGCCCTCGAAGAACAGCCTGGCGATCCGGCCGGGCAGCAGAAGCGTATCGACCGAGGGTCGGGCGGCGCGCACGAACGCATCACCCAGGCGATAGCGCACCTCTTGTTCCCGCAGGGCCAGTTCGGCCCGCACGGTTTCGAGCCGTTCGCTGAGCCGGTTGGCTCTTGCGGACACGACGCGGTTCTTTTCGCGCTCGGCGGCCAGTTGCTTCTTTGCCGTCATCAGCTCCTGGCGAATCCGGGCGGCCTCGCGCTCGAGTTCCTTGAGCCGGGCTTGGGCCTCGCGGTGCGATTCCCCGAGCGCTTCGCTCGCCGCGAGCTTCTCGGTTTGCGTGCGCAGTTCGCGTCGGGCGACTTCCAGCTCGCGGGTAAGGGCGGTCTTTTCCCTGGCCAGTTCCTTTTCTCGCCGTTCGCTGTCGGCCGCCTGGGCGCGCCAGCGCTCCAGATCGGCGCTGACCTGCTGGAGATTCTTCTTGAGAACTTCCTTTTGATCCTTGAGCGCGGCGATTTCTTCGCGGAGCGTGTCTTGCTGCGTCTTGAGCGCGTCGATGTGCCAGCGGTACTCGGCAGCCCGCTGCGTGAGTTTGTGGCACTCCTCGCGCAAGGACGTGCGTTCTCGATAGGAATCGCGTTGGAGCGTCGTGAGCGCATCTTCGCCGCGCGTAATCCACTCGAACACGCGGTTGGCCGGGGGCGGGGCGGGGCGACCCTCTTTCGGACGCCGCGTCACCGCGCAGAGATACTGAGCGTGCACGGGTTCGATCGTCTCGATCTCGAAGTGTGGTGAGAGGAGCTCGACGAGCCTGAGCACGTAGTACGTGTGTTTGTGATCGTAGAACGGGGCATAACCGTGGGGCACGCTGAGCGCGAACCGGCCGCCGGGACGCAACCAGCGCGTGATGCGCTCCAGCAGTCGCGCGGGATTCGCCAGGTGTTCGAGCAGCTCGCCGGCGATCACCGTGTCGAAGGATGCGGGTTTGAGATCGACCGTGAACGCGTCCGCGACACGGAGTGTGACCCGCTCGCGGACTTCCTGGGTTTCTTTCGCCAGCTCTTCCCGGGCGGCCTTGATCGCGTCCCGCTCGATATCGATTCCGTAGACGACATATCCTTCGCGCGCCAGGAGGATCGAGCCGATGCCCTGGCTGCACCCGAGATCGAGGACGCGCTGTCCCTCGGCCCGCTCGCACAGCCAGTGAATCCGGTCGCGGCAGGCGTCCTGGGCTTCCGGGCTGTAGATCCGCCGGTAGTAGAGGTCTGCCAGTCGATCATCGTTGCGCATCGTTTGCTCTTCCCTGGCTTGCCCTCGATGCTCCCCCAGTGCCACCCATTCCCGTTGGCTCGCCATTTCTGAATATGTCCTTCGCGTCATCTGACAAGTGCCGAGTGCTCATCGTCCGCCGGTGCTTGCCGGCCGGCCTACTTTTTCGCAGGGTGCGGGCCCTCGGTGGGCACTTGCAGAGCTGTGTTCCACCCTGCTCAAACGGTACGTGCCTGCCAGCCGCCCGTCAAGGCAAAGGTGGCCGATGCCGGTTGCCGCTGGTGCGGGTTTGCACTACCTTCCCGGCATGAATCTCGGCGGGAAATTCATCGTGTTCGACGGCCCCGACGGCTCTGGCAAAGGTACCCAGATCGAGCGGCTCAAGGCGCTGATCGAGGCCGCCGGCGGCCGGTGGACCTACGCCAAGGATCCCGGCGGAACCTCCATCGGCGAGCGTATCCGCCACATCCTGCTGGGCTACGACCTGAGCCGCATGGCGCCGCGTTGCGAGACGCTCCTGTTCATGGCCTCGCGGGCCCAGCTCGTCGCGGAGGTCGTGCGGCCCGCGCTGCGCGACGGCCACACGGTGATCGGCGACCGCTTCATCTCGGCGACGTGTGCCTACCAGGTCGCCGCGGGATTCCCGCGTGAGGATATTATCGCACTGGGGCGTCTGGCCGTCGAAGACACCTGGCCCGATCTCACGCTGATTCTCGATGTTCCGCCCGAGCTGGGCTTCGAACGAACCGGACGGACCGAGAAACACCAGAAGGGCCGCGGCGACGCGCACGGCGACCAGCTCAACATGTTCGCCGACGCGCACGTGGACGCGATGGAGCGGCGGCCGCTCGAGTTTCACCGCCGCGTGCGCGAATGTTTTCTCGCGCTGCCCGATTTCTACCCCGGTCGGGTCGAGGTCATCGACGCCACCCGCGCTGCCGAGGCGGTTTTTTCGGACGTGCAAGAGGCGCTGCGCCGTGCGTTTTCGTGATATCTGTCATCAGGAGCGGGCGATTTCGATCATCCGCCGCGGGCTTGCGAGCGGTCGCACGCACCACGCCTACCTTTTCGACGGTCCCGAAGGCGTGGGCAAGGAGCTGACGGCGAGTGCGCTGGCGGCGCGGTTGCTGTGTGAATCGGCCAACATTCGCCTCGACGACGACGCCTGTGGCGAGTGTGCGTCCTGCCGGCTGATGGCGGCGGGCAACCACCCCGATTTCCACCTGATCCACCGCGGGTTGCACAAGCAGCATCCCGATCGCAACATCCGCAACAGCAAGGGGTTGTTTCTGGTCGTCGATGTGGTCCGGCACTTCCTGATCGAGCCGGCCTCGACCAGCCCGGCGATGGGTCGGCGGCGCGTGTTCATCATCCGCGACGCGGAGCGCATGAACGAAGGCGCCCAGAACGCGCTGCTCAAGACGCTGGAGGAGCCGCCCGGTTCGGCGTGCCTGATTCTGGTGAGCGCGTCGGCAC
>CAYRXN010000219.1:0-3357 GCA_964428275.1 uncultured Planctomycetales bacterium
AAGGCACTGTCGACGGCGACCGTGACCGATACCGGCCCGTAGTCGTAGATGGCCTGCTTGATGTTGGCGATCGCCCACTGATCGCCGGGAACGTAGTGCCAATCATCGAACCAGTAGGGATGCGGGTAGGGGCAGCCGCACTCGGCGTTGTACGCGACATAGGGGAAGTCCGATTCGCGCACGGCCCCCCAGTCGTCGCAGGGATCCAGCCAGCGATCGTTGGGACGCATGTAGCCCATGGCGGCGGAAGGCCACCCGCCGTTACAACTCCCCGCGGCGGTGCAACTGACGAGCCACTGCTCCGACAGGTTGGTGCTGAGGCCGTCGTTGATCAGCACGCTGGCTTCGACCACGCCGATGGCGCTGAACGCCCAACAGCTCCCACAGCCGCCCTGGTTGCGGATGGGCGTGACGCCGTTGTAATCACGCCAGTCGAAGGCGTCGGGCAGGTCGCGGGTCGGATAGCCGAGCGAGCCGACGTGCTGGTTGTATTCCTCCTGCCAGTCGTCGGGAACCACGGTGCCGCACAACTGCTCGAGCGCGTAGCCGGTCGCGCCGTTGAGATCGACGGTGAACGTCCATCCTTCGATCCTGCCGCGCTCCCGCAGTTTCTGGATGTCCTCCTCGGTGAGTTGGGCCAGCACCGGCCCGGCCAGAAGCACCAGGCTCAGCAGCGTTCCTGCGCTGCGCAGCGCGCGGCGAAAGCGCGACGACGTACGTACGGTCGGCGTAGACATTGGCTCCTCCCAGCGGCTCAGCTCCACGAAGCGACGGGCACTGGCGGTTCGGCAGGGTTCGGAGCGGTCCGCCGGGGGCGGGCCGCACAGGGCCGGAATCCGGGTGCCGAACGCAGCACGATTTCCCCCAGTGCCCACTATAGCGTTTTTGATCGCGCAACGCGAGAATTACCCAGGTTCACTCAAAAGCGCCGTGTCGGGGGGCGGGTAGTCAAGCCACCGGGCGCGTGGTGACGAAAGGTTGTACGGATTGCGTTCCGGCGGGGGCGCGGGTACCCCCGTTCGAAGCGCCACTCGCAAAGACACTTGGCAGGGGCAACACTGGGCGAGGATCGATTGCGCAACGGTCTCGCAGGATGCGATTTACACGTTACGTACCGGGTTCAGGGCGGTGCCGACCGCCCCATTTGCGGAGTCTCCGGCCGCCCGAGCAAGGCGGAAGCGGCAGACTTCGTGGGGAGAGCCGAATCATGACACGACACATGCACAAACTCGCGTTGCTGGGGGCGGGCCTCCTGGCGTTGGTCCTGGGCGGCTGTCCGGTCACGGAGAAACCCGCCGGCCAGGTGGAGAAGGTTCGCCTGGTGCCGTTCACCTCCCGCGCCGACATGCTGCTCTATTTCCAGGGGCAGGTGGTGCAGCGCATGCAGCTCAACCAGCGTCCGATCTTCGGCGGCTTGCCGTTCGTGGCCGCCTCGTCCGGGCCCGAAGGCGGCGGGGCCTCCGCGGCCGACAATTCGAGCCAGGGAGAGGCGTTTACCACCACGAACCTTCAGGAAGCGGGCGTGGACGAGAGCGACGTGTTCAAGTCCGACGGCACCTACTTCTACGTCGTCCGCGACCAGTCGCTGCGCGTCCTGCGCGCGCGGCCGATGGACCGGCTCGAGGAAATCGGCCGGCTCGACCTGGACGTCGTACCGACCGAGATCTACCTCTACGGCAACAAGCTGATCCTGCTGGCCACGCGGTACGGCGCCGGCGGTCTGTGGTACCTGCCGACCGACGCCATGTGGCCGCCGTACTTCGAGTCCTCCAAGCTCTACGTGCTGGAGATCGACATCCGCAATCCCGAAGCGCCCCGGGAATCCGGGCGGGTCGAGATCGACGGCAACCTGGTCAGCTCGCGTCTGACCAACGGGCGGCTGATCGCGGTGCTGACGGTGGCGCCCGATCTGCCCGCCAGCCCCACGCCGCTGGAAGTCTCGCTGATGGGCGTCGAGGACTTCATGCCGACGGTCAAGACCGGCGACCGTACCGAGGAGCTGGTCGACTGGCAGGACTGCTACCACCCGGAGGTGCCCGACGGCTACTTCATGACCACGGTCGTCACGCTCGACGCGGATAACGTCGAGAATATCCTGCACACCGCCGCGGTGGTCGCCAACGCCGGCACGGTCTACGCCTCGACCCACGCGCTGTACCTGACCGACACCGACTACGACGCGGAAAACAACTACCGCGAAACCACGGTGATCCACAAGTTCGGCTTCGACGAAGACGGGCTGGCGCGCTACACCGGCAGCGGGGCGGTCCCCGGACGCCCGATCAACCAGTTCTCGCTCAGCGAGTACGAAGGGTTCCTGCGGATCGCGACACAGATCAACAACTCGGTGTTCTGGGGCTTCGCCGAGGTCGGCGTCGCTTCGGCGGGGGCGCCGGCCGGCGGCGGGACCGAAGACGACGCCACGGCCCAGGACGCGACGCCCCCCAGCCGTTACAGTGCGGTCTACGTGCTCGGCGAGCAAGACGGCGAGCTGGCCGTCAAGGGCGGCGTCGAAAACGTCTCGCCCAACGAAGACCTCTACGCAGCCCGCTTCCTCGGCCCGCGCGGCTACCTGATCACCTTCGAACGCATCGACCCGCTCGTCACGCTCGACCTGTCGGACCCGACCGATCCGCGCGTCGCCGGTGAGCTGGTCGTGCCCGGCTACAGCGAGTACCTGCATCCGCTGGGCGACGACTACCTGATCGGTGTCGGCCGTTCGACCACGACCGCCTCGTGGGGCGGCGTGATCCCCGCCGGCGTGCAGCTCACGCTCTTCGACGTCAGCGACCTGAGCAACCCCACGATGGTCGATCACGTCGAGCTCGGCGATGTGGGAAGCTGGACGGAGGTGAGCTACACGCACAAGGCGTTCACGTTCCTCGAAGAGGCCGACCGCCTGGCGCTCCCGGTCATGCTGACGAGAACGAGCAGTGAACCCGGCGACGAACCGGGCATGGGCAACACCGTGCCCGACTTCAACGGCGTCGTCGCGTTCCACGTCGATCCGGCGACCGGCTTCGAGGAACTGGCCCGCCTGGCCGCCGCCGAGAGCACCGATCACCCGATGGAGCTGCCGTTCTATGGTCAGTGGCAGCGGGCGGCCTTCATCGGCGAGACGCTCTACAGCATCAGCCCCGAGGGCGTGACCGCGGCCTTGCTGAGCGACCCGGCAAACACAGTGGAAGTCCCGCTCGGGCAGTAGCGGATTCCGCCAGACGGTCGCGGCTGACAAGCCGCCACGCGAAGGTTCCGCCGCGCATCGTCTTCTGCTTGCCGGCAGGCGGTGCGCGGCATCCGTTCGCATCCGGCAGGCCCGGTCAAGCACGCCGTCCACGAAAGAAACGGCGGGACGCG
>CAYRXN010000220.1:0-3505 GCA_964428275.1 uncultured Planctomycetales bacterium
CGCGGAAAATCGCCGGCGAAGGCGAGATTCGCCCCTGGCCGGATGAGCTGGAAATGTCCGAGGAGATTCGGCAGCGCGTGACGCAACGCTGGGCGGAATATGGGTTTACGCAATCCGGCCCGTGAAGCGTCCGCGCTGCCGCGCCCGGCCGGCGGGCAGTGCGCCCGCGGCGCTGCCCCATCTGGAATTACGGGACCGGCAGCCATTTTGGCCCCGGCGGTGTGCAAGTTGCAACCTTCCCGCACGTTAAGCTTAATAGTAGGCTAGTTCTCAGGAACCAGCGTGCGAGAGCCGAAGAGGTGGCGCGGGCCACCCGTGCCGCCGGGGAATGTTTCAAGGAGATCACAAGATGAAGCTTCGCGTTGTCATGATGGTGCTGGCCGCAGGTATGCTCGTATCGGCCTCCCAGGCACAGCAGGAACCGGCCGAGCGGGGGCGGGCGGCCGGTCGCCACAGCCGCAGACCTCCCGAGCGACGCGGCCGAAGCATTTTCGATCGCGTTCGCACCGAGCTCGATCTGAGTGCGGATCAGCAGACGCAATACGATGAGATCGTCGCCAAATATCGCAAGAAGCGCGGCGGCATGAACATGAAGGCCATGCGCGACATCATGAAAGAGATGCGCGAGGCCCGCAGATCCGGCGATGACGAGCGCGTCGCCGAGCTGCGCAAGCAGATGCAGGAAAGCCGCAAGGGCAACTCGCTCGATGCGTTCTTCGAGGAACTCGAACCGATCCTCAACGCCGAACAGCGCGAGAAGCTGGCAAAGATCCGCCAGGACATGAGCGCCCGCCGCGGACGAGGCCGCGGACCGGTTGCCCAACTCGAGCGGCTGCGCGGCGAGCTCAAGCTGTCGGACGAACAGGCTGCCCGCTACGACGAGTTGCTGGATCAGCTCAAGGAAGACCTCAAGAGCTCCAGCAACAACGCGGATACGCAGGAGATCATCAAGCAGATTCGTGAGGCCGCCGAGGCCGGCGATACCGAACGCGTCCACGAGCTGCGCCGCAGGCTGCCCAACCAGCGCAAGCAGCACGATCGGCTGGTCGCCGCCTTCCTCGACGAAGTGGAAGGTTTCCTCGAACCCGGCCAGAAGAAGACCCTCAACCGTTTCCGCCAGCGCATGCGGGCCAGCCGCGGCGAGGCCGCCGTGCGCTCGTGGTTCCGCTACGTGCGGCGTCTCGACCTCGACAAGGAACAGCGCCAAACGCTGCGCGAAATCGAAAGAAGTGCGGCCAAGTCCATGCGGGCCGGCCGCAAGGGCCGCGACGCCGGCGTCGGTGCCGAGGACATCAAGCAGCAGCTCCGCGAAATGCTCAACGACGAGCAGGTGGCCCAGTTTGATCGCTGGCTCGAAAGCCAGAAGTCCGGGGACGACGCGCGCCGACCTCGCCGCGGACGCCGGGGACATCGCCGACCCGTCCAGACGCAGGACGACACGCCCTGATCGAGTCGGCCACACAGCGGCCGCCCGGGCCGCGTCCCGCGCGCAGAACACCATTCGGGGCCAGCCGCCTTGTCGAAGGCCGGCTGGCCCCGAACACATCCGCACGGCCCGGGCGTTTGCGACCGGTCCAGCGCTGGGCCCCGCAGCGGTTGATTCGCCGCCCTCCGCGCGAGTATAGTGCCCGTCGTTTTCGTTGAGCAGTCACCAGGCAGGCCCACGCGTGCGCGACGGCGCACGCCGCCAGGAGGCACGCACCATGACCGGCGCCCAGCACATCGAACTCGTCGAGCGCGTCGCCGCGCACAACTACCACCCTCTCCCCGTGGTCGTCGCCAAGGCCGACGGCGTCTGGGTCGAGGACGTCGACGGCAAACGCTACATGGACATGCTCGCGGCGTACTCCGCGGTCAACTTCGGCCACAGCAACCCCGAGCTGATCGCCGCCGCCAAGGCGCAGCTCGACCGCGTCACGCTGACCTCGCGGGCCTTCCACAACGACCAGCTCGGCCCGATGTGTGCCGAGCTGGCCGAACTGTGCGGGATGGAGGCCGTCCTGCCGATGAACACCGGCGCCGAGGGCGTCGAGACCGCCATCAAGACCGCCCGCAAATGGGGCTATGAGAAGAAGGGCGTCGCCCCCGACCGCGCCAAGATCATCTGCTGCAAGGACAACTTTCACGGCCGCACGACCACCATCATCAGCTTCTCGACCGACCCGACCTGTCGCGAGGGTTTCGGCCCGTTCACGCCGGGGTTCGAGATCATCGACTACGGCGACATCGACGCCCTGCGGGCCGCGATCGACGACGACACGGTCGGCTTCCTGGTCGAGCCGATCCAGGGTGAGGCCGGCATCATCGTGCCGCCCGAGGGCTACCTGCGGCAGGTTCGCGAGCTGTGCAGCGAAAAGAACGTCCTCTTTATCGCCGACGAGATCCAATCCGGCCTGGGCCGCACCGGCCAGACGTTCGCCTGCGACTACGAGGGCATCAAACCCGACGTCTTCATCCTCGGCAAAGCGCTCGGCGGCGGCATCATGCCCGTGTCGGCCGTCGTCTCGACCCGCGAGATCCTCAGCGTCTTCACGCCCGGCGTTCACGGAAGCACCTTCGGCGGCAATCCCCTGGCCTGCGCCGTCGCCCGGCGGGTGATCGAGATCCTCAAGAGCAACAAATACCAGCAAAACGCGCGAGATATGGGAGAGTACCTGTTCGGCCGCCTGCGCGCGATCAAGACCGACAAGGTCCGGGAGATTCGCGGGCGCGGGCTGTGGGTCGGCATCGAGTTCCACCCGCAGGCCGGCACGGCCCGGCAGTACTGCGAAGCCCTCCTGGCCGAGGGCATGCTCTGCAAGGACACCCACGAACAAACCATGCGCCTCGCGCCGCCGCTGTGCATCACGAAGGACGAACTCGACTGGGCGCTCGAGCGGCTCGAAAAAGTGCTCGCGTAGCGCGTGTGGGCGGCGCTTGGCATGGATGTGCGGCCAGGGCGGGTTTCGCCGCCGGCGGCGTTGACGTAATCTGGCGCCCATGAGCGGTTATCGCATCCCCAAAGAGCGGGTCCGCGTCGAGACGCGCGCCGGCAATTCGCGCTTCATCAGCACGATCGCTCCCGCCGCGAGCATGCCCGAGGCCCAGGCGCTGTTGCGCGAAGTCCGCGCCGAAATGCCCGACGCCACCCACCACGTTTACGCCTTCCGTATCGGCCACGGAAACAGCGTTTCCGAGGGCACAAGCGACGACGGCGAACCCTCGGGCACCGCCGGCCCGCCCGCGCTGGCGATCCTGCGCGGCTCGGGACTCGGCGACGTGGCCCTGGTCATCACCCGCTACTTCGGCGGAACCAAGCTCGGCACCGGCGGGCTCGTGGCGGCCTACGCCGCGGCGGCCCGCGCCGCACTCGACGCGGTCGAGACCGTCGAAAAGGTCACGCGCCTGGCCTACGAAGTCGTCGTCCCGTACAGCCTGCACGAACAGACCCGCCGCCTCGTCGCCGCCTGCGGCGGCCTGCTCGAAAGCGAAGACTACGGCGAATCCGTGCGGATGTTCGTGCAGG
>CAYRXN010000221.1:0-5427 GCA_964428275.1 uncultured Planctomycetales bacterium
CGCTGGGCGCCCGACGATCCGCGGCCCAACGCGGCGATCGGTTGTGGGGCGTTCAACCTCGTGCGACGATCCGCGTTCGAGCGCACGCCCGGTTTCGAACAACTGAAGATGACGGTCGTCGATGACGTCGCCCTCGGGCAGATGATGAAGCGATCGGGCGCCCGCTGCGCCGTCCTCACCGTGTGCGAGCACGTGGGATTGCATTTCTACCGCTCGCTCGGCGAGGCGGCCCGCGGAATGGAAAAGTCCGTGCTGGCGGCGTTTCGCTTCAGCTACGCGCGGCTGGCGGTCCTGGGCGTGGGGCTGTGGGTGCTGGACATGGCCCCGCTGCTGGCGCTGCTCGGGGTCGGGCTGGCAACCCCGACGCACCGGCCGAGCCCCGGCGCCGCCGAGACGGCCGCGACCCTGGCCCAGCCGGGCGGGCTCGCATCGGCGGCGGCCCTGCTGGGCGGACTGACACTGGTGCCGGCGCTGCTGGCCACCTGGCTCAGCGCCCGCTGGGCCCGCGGCCGGTTGCTGCCCGCCCTGTGCTTTCCGATCGGCACCACGCTGGCCATCGGCGCGTTGTTCCGCGCCGCCATCCTGGCCGCCTGGCGCGGCGGCCACCAGTGGCGCGGCGTGATCTACTCGACCAGGGAACTCCGCGAAGGAAACCGCATGGAGTTCCCCTGAGCGGCACCCCCGCCCGCCGCCGGCCGCCGCCGGCCGCCCGCAACGCGCTATCGCGGGTGCGGCCCCGCTGGCGATTCGCGCAGCTGGATGGTGAGGAATCCGCGCGAGCCGGCACCGGCCCGGTCGTCGAAGTAGACGCCCCGCCGCGCGATGCGGCCGATGGCGACGATGCGTTGCAGGCCCTCGATCGGGTCGATGAACGGGAGGGGAATGCGTTTGCGAAGCGTGACGCCGTTGCGTTCGATCAGCAGCTCGACCCAGCGGGCGTGCGGGCGGTTGCGGATGGCGCTGCGCACCTCGCCGATCAGGTCGTCGGTGGCGAAACGGCGGTTCTCGCAGCCGACGATGTAGTCGCCGACGCGCAGGTGGCCCTCGGCGGGCTGGCCCTTGAAGACTTTCTCGATCCGCAGGCGGCGGTGGGCCTCGTCGAGGGCGACGTTGATGCCCAGGCGGGCGTCGCCGCCGCCGGGCTGGCGGTCGCGCCACCAGGTTTCCTCGAAGACCTCCGGGCGAACGCGGCGCAGGTACGCGAGCCAGCGCCGGCCGATGTCCGCAATCAGCCCGGTCTGGACCACCAGGGCGGTCGTCGATTGCGGCGTGAGCTGGCCGCGCGACAGCCGCACGACACCGGCGAGCGTGTCGGTACGGCCCTCGCGCGCCTCGATCAGCGCGGTGAGCCAGTCCAGGTGCGTGGCGAGGATCAGGGCGTCGCGGTGTTCGGCCCAGCAGAGCTGCAATTCGCCGATCCCCTGGCGGGCGGTCGGCTTGAGCAGCGGACTGAGGTCGAGCACGTGCAGCGTGGTCGCGTCGCGGCGGACCTCGCGCACGCCGGCCAGCGGCGGAACGCCCTGGGCCAGCGCGAACATCGCGTATCCGGCGACGCCGGCATCGACCGCCATCCGCAGCGCCCGGTCGGCGGCGGGGGCGTCGCGCGTCGCGATGAGCACGCCGGCGGCCGGCAACGGCGGCGCGCCGTCGGCACGATGACGCGGCGACACCGGCCCGATCGTGATGCACGTATCGGTGGCCAGCGCCCGGGCGAGTGAGGCCGCGACGCTGCCTTGCTGGTCTACCTGGAAGACGGCCCCCCAGGCCCCGCCCGAAGGCAGCGCCTTGATCGCCGCGGGCAGGCTCGCGTAATCGACGTGCCCCTCCCAGGCGGCGAGCGTGTTGCGGGGCAGCTTCGTGACGAACGCGAGTCCGCCGGCGCCCGGCGGCGGCTGTTCGTCGGGCGCGTCGCCGACGAGCGTAAAATGCAGCAGCGTCTTGTCGCGGTGCAGGGAGATCATCACGTTGCGGGCGTGATGCAGCGGCCCCGGAAGGTCGGGCAGGCGGGGATGGAGCGCGGGGGGCGCGCTGGGCTGCGATCCGGGCCGCACTTTCGGCACGATCAGCGGGGCGGCCTGGGCCGTGCGCGCAAAGGCGATCCCGCTGGGGTGCTTGGGCACACGCGCCAGCAAACGCTGGTAGGCTTCGTCGTCGGCCAGCGGGCGCGGGCTGCCGCGCGCCAGGAAGCGGCGAATGTGTTGCAACAGTCCGCGGGCCGGCAGGAGGTCGCCGAAGTACAGCAACTCGCCGTGGCGCACGACGCCGATGTTGTGGTGCAGCCGGTACGTCGCGGGCTGTCCCGGTTTGGAGATGCGGCGGGCCTGCCACTTGCGGAGCAGGTCGTCGATCGAGACGTCTCCGGCCGGCCGGCACACGACGACGCCGTCCTGCGCCCGCCCGGGGCCTTCGCCCAGGAACGCCACCCCGCGCGCGAACAGCACGCGTATCGCCTCGTCGGGGTCCATGTGCACGGTCTGCCGGATACGCTCCCGCCAGCGGGCGACGTCCTGCGGCTGCGAAGGCTGGCCGGCCAGTTCGGCGAGCGTGGTCCAGAGCTGCGGATCGGTCAGGGCGGTGAGGATGTCCTGGGCCTGGCGGGTTTCGACGAACAGCCCGAGGTCGGCGGGAACGGAGCGCGCCAGCGAATCATCCGCGGCGGCGGCCGCCGTCAGCGCGACAACGACCGATATTGCCGCAAGTCCGCTGCGGCATCGGCGGACACATTCCGGAGTTTTGGGGTCGGGGTTCACGATGGGGGCAGTCTACAGCGAAAACACGTTCGTTTCGCCGGGTGCCGGCTCGGCTTTTTCGGGCTCGCCCGGAGGCGCGGCCCCGCCCAGCAGCACGCCGAGCGGGTTCTGCGTGATGGCGTCGCTGAGCGAAAAGACCTCGTCGAACAGCGAGGAGGCCGCGAACCTGGCCAGCCCGCTGACATCCTGTTCGAGGTTGGAACGGGCCGCCATCATCTCGCTGGCGCGGTTCGTGATCAGTGCGAACATCGCCTCGCGATCCTTCGTGTCGATCGCGTGCTGCAGGTCGTCGAGGAACTTGCCGTTCTGGGCGGCGGCCGCCGGGCCGGCCGGCGCCGGGGGCTCGGGTCGCCACAGACCGCCGACCACCACCGCGAACACGATGACCGCCGCGACCTGGAGCGCGACGGCCGAAACGATCATCAGCCGGCGGCGCCGGTGCCGCCGGGCGGTGATGGGTTTGCGCTCGATCTGTTCCATCACGCGGTCGCCGAAGTCGGCGGGCAGCTCGGGCAGGTGTCCGTCGCGGGAGATGATGTGCTCGCACGCCTCCATCATGGCGAGCTTCTGCTGGCACAGCGGGCAGTGGAGCCGATGGGCGTCGAACTCGAGCCGCATCGAGCCGGAGAGCTCGCCGTCCAGGTACGCATCGAAGAATTGTTCGGCTTCTGCGCAGTTCATGAGTACGCGTCCGAAGGTGCGGCCGAGCGTCAGGCGGACGAGGAGTCGCCCAGGTGGCGGACCGCCAACCAGTCCTCCACAAGCTCGGCGCTGAGGAGCTCGCGCAGCTTGCGCCGGCCGCGGTGCAAGTGACTCTTCACCGTCACCGCGGGAATGCCCAAGACTGTGCCGATCTCCTGACAACTCTTACCCTCTCGGTAAAAGAGCAACACGGCGCTTTTCTGCGGGGGGGAGAGCTGGTCTACGGCTTCCCAGATGAGATCCCGCAGTCGCCGGGCCTCCTCGCTGTTGGCCAGCCGCAGGGCTGCATCGGCCTCGCCGTCGCCGATGTGCGAGAAGTCCGTCTCGCCGGACAGTGCCTTCTTTTTCCGCATGCTGTTGAGGCACAGCCGGTAGGCAATCGTGAACAGCCAGGTCGAGAAGGCGTAGTTCGAACAGTAGCTTTCGAGCGACTCGTACGCCTTGACAAACGCGGCCTGGCACAAATCCTCCGCTTCGTGGTGGTTGCGCACCATCCGCCAGACGAACGCGAACAGGCGATCCTTGTAGGCCTCCACGAGCTCGCGGAAGGCGTCCGCCTGCCCACGCTTCGCGCGGGCGATCACTTTGGATTCCTCACGTCGCGTCATGCACGCTCCCGTGCGGCCGAGTTCCGGGGCGATGTGCATCCGCCGCCCACTTATAGTCTATCGTGTTTTGCAAGTTGCGGCGAATAGTGCAACCATTACACTTGAAAAAACCACGATGAGCAAGACACCGCCGCCAACGCCGACGATCAAGAACAAGAAGGCCCGCTTCAATTTCGAGATATTGGAGCAGGTCGAGGCCGGAATCGCGCTAACCGGCAGCGAGGTCAAGAGCTTACGAAACGGAAAAGCCTCGCTCGATGAGGCGTTCGCGGTCGTTCGCAACGGCGAGGTCTTCCTTCATGATTGCAACATATCTCCTTATCCACAAGCAGGTTACGCACAGCACGCCCCCACGCGGCAACGCAAGCTGCTGCTGCACCGCCGGGAGATCCGCAAACTGGCCGGCAAGGTCACGCAAAAAGGGCTCACGCTCGTGCCGCTCAAACTCTATTTCAACGATCGCGGCATGGTGAAGGTTCTTATCGGACTGGCGCGTGGCAAGAAGACCCACGACAAGCGTCAGACGATCAAGAAACGCGAACACGAGCGCGAGATCAAGCGCGCCATGCGCCGCCGCTGAGCGCCGCGCCGCGGTTCCGGACCCGCTACTTCCCGCAGCCGTAGTTCGCCAGCAGGACGGCGAGATCGCTGAGCCGCGCCCGGCGGTCGTGAAAGGCAACCGTACCCCGGCGCCCGGCCGATGGTCACGCACGGAGGCGGACCGCAAACCGGCGGGATTCCCCGCGTGCCTGTCGTCGGGATGGGGCGCGACTTTGTGTTCCTCGCGTCATGCACGACCGGGCACGCACGTGTCTCAGCCGGCGTGCAGTTCGCGGAAGAAGTCCCACAGGAAGATCAGCACGCCGGCGCCGGAGAGCAGCACGACGACGGTTCCCAGCGCCACCACGAACGTCGAACCGCGGATCCAGCCGTTGCGCATCGTCGCCAGGATGTGCGGGCGCGCCAGCACGAGCATGCTCAGCACCATCGCCGCGGAAGTGACGAAGACGGAGATCGAGTGCAGGTAGGAGTAGATCCACAGCCCCCGGCTGACCTCGGCCTCGCGCCCCTGGAGCGTTCGCAGGAAGTGGCCGCGAACGTAGTAGGCGGTGCGGGTCGTGCCGTCGGGGCGTTCGACACGCCGGATTTCGCCGTTGTGGGCGTCGCCGCCGAGCACGGCGTAGAGGGCGGTATAGGCCACGAGGTTGAGCGCGCCGAGCGTGATGATCGCGATGCAGACCTGGTTTCTTCGGCGGCGCCGCGAGAGCCGAATCGCGGCGATCGAAGGTGGCAGGTCGGTCGCGAGCGTGGGTTCCAGGCCGGGAGTGTCATCGGATGGCGATTGCATGGGTACAAAACCTCGGCCG
>CAYRXN010000222.1:0-11101 GCA_964428275.1 uncultured Planctomycetales bacterium
CTCCGAACGCCTGTGCGACCGCCGACTTGCCGGCCCCGATCCCGCCGCTTATCCCTATGATCGGCTTGGAGCGACTCATCGGTAAACCCCGAAAACGCCGGAAACGCGCAACGGCGGCGACTTTGCGCCATCGCGCCGCGCTTGTCAATCACACGCTTGTCGCTAAAGTTGGCTTCCTGCTTCGACCCGAAACCGTGGAACCCGGGGGGCCGCAACGGTGATCGATCTCATGACCCGACCCATTCGTGTGCTCATCTCGAAAATCGGACTCGACGGACACGACCGCGGGGCCAAACTCATCGTCCGCAACCTCCGCGACGCCGGCATGGAGGTCATCTACACCGGCCTCTGGCAGACGCCCCAGGCCACCGTGCTCGCCGCGGTCCAGGAAGACGTGGACGTCATCGGCGTCAGCCTGCTGTCCGCGGCCCACATGGCCATCATGCCCCAGGTGGTGCAGCTCTGCCGCGACCACGGCATCCCCGACGTGCCGGTCGTGGTCGGCGGGATCATCCCCGAGCAGGATCACGCCCCGCTGCGCGAGGCCGGCGTCAAGGGCGTGTTCAACCCCGGCACGCCGATGCAGACGATCATCGAGGCGACGCGCGCCCTGGCCACGCAATACCGCGAAAAACGGGCCGCGCTCAGCACGGCCCCCGACCTGAACACCGTGGCGGGACTCGCGAGAGCGATCACGCTGGTCGTCGAGGGGCGGGCCGACCGGCTCGGCGGCGGTTTCGAAAAACCGCCCGCGGGCGCCGTCTGCATCGGCGTCACCGGCTCGCCCGGCGTCGGCAAGAGCACGCTGATCGGCAAGCTCGCCCACGAGCTGCGGGCGCGTGGCAAGCGCGTGGCCGTCATCGCGGTCGATCCGTCGAGCCCGCTGACCGGCGGTTCGCTGCTGGGCGACCGGCTGCGCATGATGCCCACCGAGCCGGACGACGGGCTTTTCGTGCGCAGCATGTCGTCGTCGGGAGAAACCGGCGGACTGGCGCCCCACACCGCGGACGTCGCCCGACTGCTGACCACGGCGGGCTTCGAAGTCGTGCTCATCGAGACCGTCGGCGCCGGCCAGAACGACGTGGCCGTGCGCGAGGTCGCCGACGAAGTGCTGCTGTTGCTCATGCCCGGGGCCGGCGACGCCGTCCAGTTCACCAAGGCCGGCGTGGTCGAAATCGCCACGGGGCTGGTCGTCAACAAGGCCGACCTGCCCGGCGCCGACAACACCATCCGCGAGTTGCGTGAAACGCTCGACGACGAGCGCCCCATCTGGGCGGTCAGCTCGCTGCGCGGCGAAGGACTCGAACCGCTCTGCGACTGGGTGGAACGGCGGCGCAGCGCAGGCGCATCGGGCGGCTGAGCGGCGCCTCCCCCGTTTGGTCCGACCGGGGGCTACCCGCTGCGGGCCCGCAAACCGGCGGCGATGATCTCCACCGCCTGGTCTGGCGAGAGCCGCGCGACGTTGACGATCAGGTCGAACCGGCTCATGTCGGTCGGATCCACGCCGAAGTGATTGCGAATGAAATCCTCGCGTTCGGCGTCGAGCGCGCGGATCTGTTCTCGCGCGGTCTTCTCGTCGCAGTTGTGGGTGGCGGCGAAGTCGCGGACGCGATCAGCCTCGGGGGCGAACAGGCGGACCCGCAGTCCGCGATCCTTGGGCAGAATCAGGTCGGCGCCGCGTCCGAGGAAGACGGCCGGCCCCTGCCGGGCGAGCGCGAGCACCGTCTCGCTGAGCCGGTGGAAATAGTCTTCCTTGCGAAACTCCCCGTGCAGTACCCAGCGCAGGACACTTTCGAGCCAGGTGGTATCGCGCTCGTCCATGTTCTCGTAGAGTCGGGCGCGCACCTGGTCGTCCTCGGCCATGTGCTGGAGGATCTCGCGGTCGAACACCGGCCAGCCGAGTCGCTGTCCGAGCTTGCGCGCGATTTCGTTGCCCGCGCTGCCGGCCCGGCGGGAAATGGTGACGAACTCCTGCACCTCGGGCTTTTCCTCTTCGCGCTCGATCCCGAGGCGCTGCTGGCGGGCGATTTCCCAGTTCCGCATCTGCTTTTCCACGGCTCGCGCCAGGGTGACATCCGCCGACATGGTACACCTCGCTCGTTACGGTCCGCTCGACACGTGCACTGGTCCCGGCGGAAACGCTTCCGCCACAAGATCATAGTCTGCCGTGCTCAGTCCTTCTTCGCCCGCTTGCGCTTCACGAACGCGGCGATCTTGCGCAGCGGCCAGGTGTTGAGCACCGACGCGCGCGACAGCCATCCCCTCCGGGCGGTCAGGACGCCGAAGCGCATCTGTTCGAACCCCTCGGGGGCGTGGGCGTCGGTGTTGATCGCGAGCACGGCGCCGCACGCCTGCGCCAGTCGCGCGTGCTGGTCCTTGAGATCGAGGCGCATGAAGTTGGCGTTGATCTCCAGGGCCGTGCCGGTGCGGGCCGCCTCGCGGCAGATCGCCTCCACATCCAGCGCCATCGCCTCGCGGGCGTTGATCATCCGTCCGGTCGGGTGGCCGATGATGTTCACATACGGGTTGCGCATCGCCGCGATCGTGCGTTGCGTGTTGGTCCGGGCGTCCTTGCCCAGTCCCGCGTGGATCGACGCGACGACCAGGTCCAGCTCGGCCAGCAGCGCGTCGGCGTAATCCAGCGAACCGTCGGCGAGGATGTCCACCTCGGTTCCCGCCCAGATCGTGATGCCGCGCATGCGCTTGTTCGCCGCCCGCACCGCCGCGGCGTGGGCGCGCAACCGGTCGGGATCGAGACCGTTGGCGATGGTGCTGCTGACCGAATGATCGGTGATGCAGATGTATTCGTACCCGCGATCGCGAGCCGCCAGGGCCATTTCCTCGATCGTGGCGTGTCCGTCGGAAGCCTCGGTGTGCACGTGCAGATCGCCGCGGATGTCCTCCAGCGCGACCAGGTCGGCCGGCGTCTGTTTCAGATCGAACTCGCCGCGATCCTCGCGCAGCTCCGGCGGGATCCAGGGCAGCCCCAGCGCTTCGTAGATCTCGCGTTCCGCGCGGGCGGCGATGACCTTGCCCGTGGCGGCCTCGGAGAGCGCGTATTCGTTGAGCGTCCAGCCCTGCCGCACGGCGCGTTCGCGCAGCCGGACGTTGTGCGCCTTGCTGCCGGTGAAGTACTGCCACGCGGCGCCGAACGACGCTTCGGGCACGACGCGCAGATCGACCTGAATCTCGCGCCCGCTGCTCCACTCGACCAGCACCGAGCCCTTGGTTTCGCCGGCGACGATCTTCCTGGACACGTAGGGCAGCTCGGTGAACTGGCGCACGATCCGCCCGCCGTCGGCGGCGACGCACAGCAGGTCGAGATCGCCGACCGTCTCCTGGCCGCGCCGCAGCGAGCCGGCGTGTTCGACCCGCCGCACGCCCTTCATGCCCGCGACCGCCTCGCGCATGGTTTCCGCGACGGAGTACGCCTGGCCCAGCCGCGTCCGTCCGGCGCTGCGTTCGAGGAACTCGATCCCCTCGCTGATCTTGCGGATGCTTTTCTCGCCAAACCCCTTGAGCCCGGCGAGTTGTCCGGCCGCGATCGCCTCTTTGAGCCGCGTCAGCGAGTCGATGCCCCGCTCGCGCCACAGCACCGCGACCTTCTTCGGCCCCATGCCGGGGATGCGCAGCAGGTCGAGAATCGACGCGGGGATCTCAGCCAGCAGTTGGTCGAGTTGTTTCAGCCGGCCGGTGTCCAGCAGCTCCCGGATCTTCGCCGCCGACGACTTGCCCACCCCCGGCAGCGTACCGAGTTCGCCCCGGGCGGCGAGGTCGGTCAGGTCGGTCGTCAGGTCGCCGATCGTCCGCGCCACGCGGCGATAGGAATTGACCCGGAACGCGTCGGCCCCCTTGATCTCCAGCAGATCGGCCACGTCGTTGAAGATTCGGGCCACGTCCGCGTTGGTCATGGCGGCCACTCCGGCTGCTCCTGGTTGCGGTGACGCCCGCGCGCCGGCCGGCTACGTATCGGCCGCCGGCAGGCTCAGGTTGGTCCCCTCGGTGCCGGGGTCGAAGAAATGCACGCGATTCATGTCGATCGCCATGCGGGCCGCCTCGCCCTCGCGCACCGCGCTGCGCGCGTCCACCCGGCACACGATCTGCGGATGGCGGCTCGTGTGGGCGAATACGTCCATCCGTTCGCCCAGCGGCTCGACCACGTCCACCTGGACCCGCATCACCGTGTCGTCCGGGGCGTCAGGCGCCGGAATGAGCATCTCCGGCCGCACGCCCATCACCACCGGCTGATCGACGCGCCCGGCCAGCCGCCGGGCGTGGGCCGCGCACAACACGAGCCGGTTGTCGCCCTCGTCGAACGCGAGCCGATCGCCGTGCCGCACCAGGCGTCCCTCGAAGAAGTTCATCGGCGGCGTGCCGACGAAGCTCGCGACGAAGCGGTTGACCGGATACTCGTACACGTCGAACGGTGAGCCGACCTGGTGGATCACGCCGTCCTTCATCACCACCACCCGGTCGCCCAGCGTCATCGCCTCTTCCTGGTCGTGGGTGACGTAGATCGTGGTCGTCTGAACCTGGCGGTGCAGGCGTTTCAGCTCGCCGCGCATCTCGATCCGCAGCTTGGCGTCGAGGTTGGAGAGCGGTTCGTCGAACAGGTAGGCCTGGGGCTGGCGGACGATCGCCCGGCCGACGGCCACGCGCTGGCGCTGTCCGCCTGAAAGCGCTTTCGGTCGGCGGTCCAGCAGCGATTCGATGCCGAGCATCGCCGCGGCCTCACGCACGCGCCGGTCGATTTCGCGGCGTTCCTCGCGCGCCCGACGGTACTTGCCCGGCCCCAGGATCATCCCCAGCGGGTTGTCCCACGCCCCGTACCTGCGGCGGAGCATCAGCCCGAAGGCCATGTTCTTGTACACCGTCATGTGGGGGTAGAGCGCGTAGTTCTGGAAGACCATCGCGATGTTGCGGTCTTTGGGGGGCACGTCGTTGACGACGCGGTCGCCGATGCGGATCGTGCCGTCGGTGATGTCCTCCAGGCCGGCGACCATGCGCAGCGTCGTACTCTTTCCGCAGCCGGAGGGACCGACCAGGACGATGAACTCCCGGTCGTGGATCGTGAGATCGACCGCATCGACGGCCTTGACGTCGCCGGGGTAGATCTTCGTGACGTGGTTGAGGACCACTTCAGCCATCGCGGGATTCCGATCGTGCTCGCTCGAGTGGGCCGACTGCCGTAGTCTGCCGGATCAAGTATAATTGGCCCGCAGAGGCCGAGCAAACAACGCCGTGGCTCCAGGAAGACCCGATCCATGTCCCGAATCGAATCCCGCGCCCGCCGCCGCACCGCCAGCCAACGTCCTCCAACGCTCTCGCAGCGCACGTGCGGGATCCTCTTGCACCCGACCTCGCTGCCCGGCCCGCACGGCTGCGGCGACCTGGGGCCGTGGGCACACCGCTTCGCCGACTTTCTCGCCGCCGCCGGACACCGCTGGTGGCAGATGCTCCCGACCGGCCCGGTCGGACCGGGCAACTCGCCCTACAGCTCGGTGTCCGGGTTCGCCGGCGGACCGCATCTCATCAGCCTCGAAGCACTCGTGCAGGATGGCCTCCTGCCCGACGCCGGCGGTTCGCCGCGCGGTGTCCGGGCCGACCGCGTCGTGTACGAGCCCACGCTGGCGTTTCGGGCCGGGCGGCTGCGAGCGGCTTTCGAGACGTTCCGCAACCGCCGCCGAAATGCCGCGCGGCTCGAACGCTTCTGTCACGAAAACCGCGCCTGGCTCGACGACTACACGCTGTTTTGCGCCCTCAAGCGCGCTCACGGCGGCGCCGCCTGGACCCGCTGGCGCCCGGAATTCGTCCAGCGCCGCCCGCAGGCGCTGCGGGCCGCCCGCCGCGCGCTGTCCGAGGAGATCGCGTTCGAGCAGTTCCTCCAGTACCTCTTCGATCGCCAGTGGGAGGCGCTCAAACGGTACTGCCACCGGCGCGGCGTCGGCCTGATCGGCGACCTGCCGATCTTCGTGAGCCACGACAGCTGCGACGTCTGGGCCAACCAGTCGCTCTATCTGCTCGACGCGCGCGGCAACCCCACGGTCGTCTCCGGCGTGCCGCCCGACTATTTCAGCAGCACCGGCCAGCGCTGGGGCCACCCGCTCTATCGCTGGCCCGCCCACGCCCGCACCGGCTACCGCTGGTGGGTGGCGCGTTTTGCCCACATGCTGCGCCGTTTCGACGCCGTTCGCATCGACCATTTTCTCGGCTTCAACCGCCTGTGGAACGTCCCGGCCCGGGCCAGGACCGCGATGCGCGGGCGGTGGACCAAGACGCCCGGCGATGCCATCTTCCGCGCCCTGCACAAGGCCCTCGGCCCGCCGGCGATCATCGCCGAAGACCTCGGCCTGGTCGTCCCCGACGCCGTGGCGCTGCGCGAGCGCTGGGGCCTGCCCGGCATGCGCGTTCTCCAGTTCGCGTTCGACGGCACGGAGAAGGCGCGCCACGACCAGCCGCACCGCTACCCGCGTCACTGCGTTGCCTACACCGGCACCCACGACAACAACACGACCGTCGGCTGGTTTCGCTCGCTTCCAGCCCGCGGGCGGCGCGGCCCCGACGGTCTCACGCCCCGGCGGCGCGTGCTGGCGTACGTGGGCGGCGACGGCTCGGCGATCCATCTGGATTGCATCCGGGTCGTGTACGCCTCTGCGGCCCACACCGCGATCGTGCCCATGCAGGACGTGCTCGGGCTCGGCGCCGCGGCGCGCATGAACTTCCCCTCGACCCCCCGCGGAAACTGGCAGTGGCGGGTCCGCGCCGCGGCGCTGTCGGACCGCTGCGTCGCGCTGTTGCGCACGTTTTCGGAGACGTTCGAGCGCACCGGCGACGCGCCGCTGCGCGGCGACTCGTAGGCAGGGCTCGTAGGAGAATCAGGCTTCGGCGCCGGGATCGAGCACCGCCGGCACTCGGAAGTGTCCTTCGGCCTGGTCCGGAGCGTTGGCCAGCGCCTCCCGGGGCGTCAGGCCCGGGCGCGGGGCGTCGTCGCGCAGGACATCCTGGAGCGAGAGGGGATTGACCAGGGGCTCGACCCCGTCGGTATCGAGCTCGTTGAGCTGATCCATGTATTCGAGGATGGTGTTCAGTTGTTGCGTGAACCGCCGGGCCTCCTCGTCCGAGAGCCGCAGCCGCGCGAGCCGCGCGACCCTGCGAACGAGAGTTTCGTCGAGAGGAGACTTCATCCGGCGCGATCCGCGGGGGCCCCGGCCCGGCTAGTCGGCCTGCTCGGCGGGTTTCCAGTTCCGCTTGGGCGGCTTGACGATCAGGCCCATGCGAATCGCCTTGGCGCTCACGCGAATGCGGCAGACGCGCCCGTCGATGACCGCGCGGACCTTCTGGATGTTTGGCTTGAAGCGGCGCTTCGTGATCCCCGTGACCTTTCGGCCGACGCCGCCGAGGTATTTCGCTTTCCCGCGGCGGGAGATCGACCGACCCGCACGGGTTCGCTTTCCGGTAAATGGGCACACACGGGCCATAACTCACCTTCCCGCAGTTCGTTGCGACACTGTGCGCCGCGGGCTGCCGTCGCCGCGCCATCCGCACATCCCGCGCCCCGCGGCGCCTGCAAGGCGCCCCGGAGGCAGCGTGGAACCTGGAAGCTTAGCACGGACCGTCAGGCTGGTCAACACCGTCCCGGGGGCTTGCGAGGTTTGCGCGCTTCCGATCGGCCGGGCGGACTGGCCCCGGGGGGGCGGTTGCCCTTGCGTTGTCGCTTCGTGCGGCGAGAACGTGGCGAGCTTGCGGGCCGGCGGATACAATGTTGCATTCCTGGCAAACGCCGGCCGACCGCTTCGGCCGGGGCTTGACGCGAGGCCGTGGCGGCCGGCAGCGGCAGGTGTGCAGGTTGCGTGCGGAGTGCGGCGCGCGTGGCGCCGGATCGAGCTGCGCAAGGGTTCTCGCGTCGGGCCGACGCTTCTTGTGAAACCTTGAGGGAGTGTGACCAAGATGAACGTTCGCATCGCCGTTGGCGGGATCGCACTTGCGGGTCTGTTGTGGACGGTGGGAGGGGCAGAGGCGCAAACCGCGCCGCCGGCTTCCCGGCCGAGCCCGGCCGGCGTCGGGCCCACCGGCAGCGCTCCCGCGAACGCTCCGCGCCTCAAGCTCAGCACCAACGTCTGGGACTTCGGCACCAAGTGGTACGGCGAGCCGTGCTCCACGGAGGTGACGATCTCGAACATCGGAAACGCTCCGCTCGAGATCCTGCGCGTGCGGCGCTCATGCGGTTGCACGGTCGCCCAGCCTCAAAAACGCAAGCTGGCGCCGGGCGAATCCGTTTCGATGAAGATCACCTACAACACGCGCAAGAACCGCAAGAACGTCTCGCAGACGATCACGCTGGAAACCAATGACCCGACCCAGCCCCGCGTGCCGATTCGCATCAAGGGCGTCGTCCAGCACCTGTTCGACGCCAAGCCGGGCAACCGCGTCGTGTTCGGTCGGCTGGAGCGAGAATCCGACGTCAAGCAGGTGATCGAGCTCCACAACAACATGAAGGAGCCCGTCTACCTCAAGCTCAAAGCGGGCTGCGAGACGGGCCCGTTCGACGTCAAGTTCGAGACGATCGAGGACGGCGTGGCCTACCGGTTGACGGTGGCGACCCGCCCGCCTCTCAAGATCGGGGCCAACGTTGCGGAAGTCGAGCTCGAGACCGGCCTGGAGCGGTTCCCGACCATGCTGATCCCCATCAGCGCTTACGTCGCGCCGCGGGTGGCGGTGATGCCCACGCGGTTGTTTGTCACGCCGAAGATCACCCGCAGCTTTCAGCGCCTCATCCGGGTGACGTACCGGCCGGAA
This sequence comes from uncultured Planctomycetales bacterium, assembly GCA_964428275.1. GTDB lineage: Bacteria > Planctomycetota > Phycisphaerae > UBA1845 > Fen-1342 > JALSRY01. The sequence goes on from CAYRXN010000222.1 coordinate 8,797, forward strand.
AAGCCGATCCGGATCACCAGGATCACGACCAGCCACCCCGACCTCATCAAGGCCGAGCTGGTTGAGCCGCAGAAGCCCGAGCGCGTACGTACGATCACGAAGTTCTACCAGATCCGCGTGACACTCCCGCCGGGCAAGGACATGCCGCCGGAGGGTGGCTGGATCGATATCGAAACGAGCGATCCGTCGCCGGAATACAGGAAGTTCCGGGTCGAAGTCGTGATGCGCAAGCCGGCTGCCCGCCAGATCGTGCCGGACCTGAGGCACGCCGTTCGCGGGCACGCCACCTCGCGGCCTGCGCCCGTTCCCGAAACCGGGGGGGGTGTCCGGGTCGCGCCCGGGAAGAAGCCGGCCGGCTCGCCGCAGTAAGGAGCCCAGGTATCGCAGCAACGACCATGCGACGTTCGGCGGGGCGGATCGTAGTGATTCTCGTGCTGGCCGCGGGAGCGGGGTTCCTGCGCGCCCGCGAGCTGCCCTGGGTTCCCGACCTCGAGGAACTCGAGCAGAAGCAGGAGCTGCACCAGGAGCTTCGCGCCACCGCGGGCATCACGTTGGAGCGGTTTCGGACGTTGATCGAGCAGGGCGCCGTCGTGATCGACGCCCGCCCGGCTGAGGCATTCGAGGAAGGGCATCTCGACACCGGCGGTTTTCCCCCGGTGCTCAACGTGCCCCCAGGGGCGCTCGACCAGAACATCGACCGGCTCATGGAGCTTCAGGGATACCCGATCGTGCTGTACTGCACGTCGGAAATCTGCGACTATGCCGAGGAACTCTACGCCGGCCTGACGCACTACGGCTTTTTCGACATGAAGATCTATTTCCCCGGCTGGGAGGGAATCCTCGCGGCCGGCCTGCCCACCACGACCGGGCCGGATACATGGACCGGTTTCGACCAGCCGCCCGGCGACGATCCGAACGGCGAGCCCAACGCATCCGCCGAGCAGCCGGCCGAGATGCCGGTCGGCGATGGAGGCGCGCCGTAGTGACCACCACCACGACGATGCAGAACGAGGCGGGCAAGGCCGGCGGCATCAATGTCTACGCGCTTGCGGCGCGGGCGATCGTCGGCGGGCTGTTCCTGATCTCCGGGATCGGCAAGATCGTGGCCCCGCTCGATTTCGCCGAGGAGATCCGGGCCTACGAGATGGTCCCGGTGGTCGTGACCAATGCGCTGGCCTACCTGCTGCCGTGGGTCGAAGTCTTCGCCGGCGCGCTCCTGCTCGTGTGCCTGTGGCGACGGGAGGCCCGATGGATCCTGGGCACGCTGCTCGTCGTCTTCACGATCGCCAAGACGGTCACTTACCTCCAGGGCAAGGTGATCGATTGCGGCTGCGGCGGGCAGATCAGCGCACTGAAGTATATCTACAACAGCCCCCAGGGGATCTTCACCAATCTCTTCCTGCTGGCCCTGTTGTGGGTTGACGCGCGCGCGCAGCGCCGAGCCGAAGTTCGACGCTGCGCCCGGTCCCCGGCCGACGACACCGACGGCGGCTGATCGGCCCGCGCGATACCGTGTACCGGATCGACGCGCCGCGGCGTTACGGGCACGCTTCGCCGTAGTTTGCCAGCAGGATCGCCAGGTCTGCCAGACCCACGTTGCCGTCGAAATCGAGATCGCCGTCGGCGATGCCCGCGCCGCTGTCGCCATAATGTGCCAGCAGCGTCGCCAGGTCCGCCAGCGTGATGGTTCCGTCGCCGTCGATGTCGCCGGCCATCCCGCATGCGATGATATCGGCGAGTTGCCGCCGGGCGGCCTCCCAGTCGTCGGGATCGGTGGACCAGCTTATGTCGGTGGTCACGTAGCTCGGGTCTTCCGGGTTATCGACGCCGTACTCCCACACCACCGTCGGCACCATCGCCGCGACGATGGCGTCCACCTCGTCGGGACGCAGGCTACCGGCGATCGTCAGGTAGTCGCCGTCCTGGATGCCGCGGCGCCAGTGCTTGAGCCGCAGGCTGGCGAACGGGCCGGCGACGCCGTAGGACTCCTCGGGATAAACCAGGTCGGTGCCGGGGTAGAACAGCACGCCGTCGCCGTTGGAGTAGTTCCAGCCGGTGCGGCCGTAGACGGGGTCGAAGCCGGCGTCGACGCCGAAGGTGAACGCGGACTGGAAGACGTTGGTCTGGCCCATGCCGCCCTGGAAGTTGTCGTAGTACGTCGATTCCCACGCGAACCAGCGTTCGATGTGCTTCTTGTACTGGATCCAGCCGTTGACCCGCAGTGCGACGCCGTCGTCCTCGGTGGCGAACGTGCCGGCGGCCGGCCGCCAGCCGTTGTACCACCACAGGCGTTTCTCCGGGTCGG
>CAYRXN010000223.1:0-2865 GCA_964428275.1 uncultured Planctomycetales bacterium
CGAAGCCCGCGACATCGACGAGCGGTTTCTGACCACGGCGTATCTCGGAAGTGATCTCAGCCCGGGCCGGCACGTCGTGCTGGAAGTGCGCGACAGAGGGTGCGGCATGGACGCCGAAACCCTGGCGCGCATTTTCGACCCGTTTTTTACGACCAAGTTCACCGGTCGCGGGCTCGGGCTGGCGGCGGTGGTCGGAATCATGCGGGCCCACCGCGGGGCGATCCGCGTGATCAGCCAAGTGGGGCACGGTACGACCGTCACCCTGGCGTTCCCCTCGACGCGACAGCGGCCGGCTTTCCCTCCTGCGCCGACAGGGCAGGCCGGCGGGAAAGGCACGATCCTGCTGGCCGACGACGAGGACGTGGTGCGCACCGTGGCGCGGGCCTCGCTCGAACGTCTCGGGTACGAAGTGCTGCTCGCCGAGGACGGACCCGCGGCGGTCGAGATGTTCCGCGCGCACATGGCTGAGATCGATCTGGTCCTGCTCGACCTCACGATGCCGGGACTCGACGGGCGCGAGGTGCTGCGCGCGCTGCGCAAGCTCGACCCGGACGTGCGCGTTCTGCTCTCCAGCGGGTACGAGTTGCGCCGTGGCGATACCGAGCCCGATCTGGGTCCGCGCGTCGGCTTCATCCAGAAACCCTACACCTTCGCGGCACTGGGCAACGCGATCCGTTCGGCCCTCCGCCTGTAGCGGCGCGCCGCTTCCCTGCGGGCTCAACGGAAGCCACCACGCGGCGCGGATCGCCCGCGCGTCCGGGAAGTTTTATGCGCGTATGCGCCTATGAATATGTGCGCACCATCGCACGTCCTATCTTTATATCATCTTGACACGATGATGTAGGTGCTCTATATCAAGGGCGGTCTCGGCCGAGGTCCACCCATATCCACCCGACACGGCGGCCGGGATTCGCGGGCCGACCATGGAAGTCTTGCTAATGAAGGAAGGAGTCTTGCGCATGTCTGTTTCGCACGATGGAAGAAGTCAGAGGTTTGCTCGAACCACGTGGCGCTGCGCAGCGATCGCGGTCACGACGCTGCTGACGGGCACCGGGTGCAACCTGTTCTTTCCACCCGTGAACAATGAGCCCAACGAGCCCAACACCGTCGAACCCAACACCCCGGCCGAGCCCAACACGCCCGCCGAACCCAACGAACCGGCCGAACCCAACGAACCGACCGAGCCGGTCTTCAACAACCTCACCGACCGCACCAACGACAACGCGACCTATATCGGTTCGAAGGCCTGCATGGCCTGCCACGCGGACATCGCGGCCGAGCAGAAGGTCCACGGGCACGCGCACAAGCTCAACAAGGTCCAGGGCCAGGCGCCCACCTATCCCGCCGAGGGCACCCGTGCCGGCGGCTTCGATCCGCCCGACGGCAAGACCTGGGACGACGTGGCCTACGTCATCGGCGGTTACATCCGCAAGGCCCGCTTCGTCGACCTCGACGGCTACGTGATGACCACCGGCGTCGAGGGCGTCGATACGCAGTGGAACCTCGACTTCCCGCCCAACGGCACCACGCCCGGATGGGTACCCTACGAGGGCGACCGCGCGCCCGACGATCCCAAACCCTACAACCAGTCGTGCTTCGTCTGCCACACGACCGGGCCGCTGCCGTCGGACCCCGACCATCCGACGTTCCAGGACAACCGTCCCGGCATGGAGGGCACGTTCGCCGAGACCGGGGTGCAGTGCGAGTCCTGCCACGGCCCCGGCTCGAACCACGTGCCGAATCCGGCCGCCCGCAATATCTACGTCGATCTGGAAGGCGTGACCTGCAACGAGTGCCACAACCGGCCGTTCCAGTCCGATACCGGCGAAATCCTCGCCAGCGGCGGCTACATCAAGCACCACGAGCAGTATCCCGAGCTCCAGGCCAGCGGCGGGCACGCGACGTTCAACTGCATGGTCTGCCACGATCCGCACGTTTCGACCAACTACGACCGCGACAACGCGATCACGACCGCGTGCACGGACTGCCACACCGACAAGACCCTCGACTTCCACGAGGGCAAGATCTTCGTGCGCGGCGACTACACCGAACGCCTGAGCTGCGAGAGCTGCCACATGCCCTACGCCACCAAGAGCGGCTCGGCGGCCGGACCCGAAATCGCGGGCGAATTGGGCCGGATCGGCGACATGCGGACCCACATCTTCCGCGTCAACACCAACGCCGTGGACTACCACGCGATGTTCAGTGAGGACGGCAAGAGCGTCGTGCTCGATTCCCAGGGCCGCGCCGCGGTCACGGTGGACTTCGTCTGTCTGCGCTGCCACAACGGCGTCGGCAACGCGTTCGGCCTGACGATCAACGCCGCGGCGGCGATCGCCGAAGGCGTCCACGGCAACTGATCCGTCCAGGCGTCGCCGGCGGCTCGGCCGCGGCACCGACAATCGACAAGATCATCGACGCGGCAGCGCCGGCGGGTCCGGTCGGCGCTGCCGCCGCCGTTGGCGAACGGCGGCGGCGCGGTTGACGCACGGCCGCCGGGCTCGCATAGTGTCCGCGGGTACGGGCGCGCCGGCGAACCTCTGCCGCCGCCCGGCGTTTGACTGATACGCAGTGCGCACTGAGCAGGGATGAGAGAACATGAAAAAGAAGATCAGGCTTTTCAAGAAGCTGTTGGCGATGAGCGTCGTGGGCGGTGCGGTCCTGTTCCAGGCGCCGACCTGCGCGGACCAGGCCCAGATCGTGACCGCCGCTTCCAGTCTGGTCACGGCCGCCGGCGTGGTCTACATCGTGGACCGCATCGTGAACGACTGAGCCGCGTTGCCCGGGAGTCTGCACGTGACCAGCACGCTGCGCAACCCCATCGCCTGCCGGCCCAGTTCCTACGGCGAGTTCGCCGAGGGGGCG
>CAYRXN010000224.1:0-10734 GCA_964428275.1 uncultured Planctomycetales bacterium
GTTTGCTGCTCTTCGTTGTGCTGCCGGCTTCCCGCTTTTTGCCATGTTCTTGTTGTGGTACCGGTTCCTGTCTCTTGCCATGTTCTTGTTGTGGCACCGGTTCCAGCCTCTTGCTGTACTTTTGTTGTGGTACCGGCTTCCAGCCTCTTGCTGTACTCTTGTTGTGGTACCGGCTTCCAGCCGGTAGCAATGAAAGGCCAACCGCCAAGAGCCAAAAGGGACCAATGATAACGAACGGGATGAAGAGCCTCGGGCTTTGAGCCCGCACGGTGTTGCGCGGCCTCATCGACTCGGCTCTGGCGGGCAGAGGCCATCCTGCTGACTGAGTGAGGGAGGGACGGAGGCGGCGAGGAAGCAGAGCACCGCGGCGACCTCGCTCCTCGTTCGCCTCTTTGTGTCTTCGCCGTGGTCTCGGCGTCCTTGGCGGACGGGAGCAAGGGATGGAGGGGGAGGAACTGCCTGGCATTTCCCCTTTGTCATGTGGTTTCGGGTCGGTGTGAGAGGAAGCCCACGCTGGAAGCGAAACATCGGCGGCGCAGCGCTTCGCGCGCGGTTTCGTCCTCGTCTTCGCTGCGCAGGTCGTCAAGGTTGGCCAGGCAGCGGTCGCAGCCGGCCACTTCGGCGTGAAACTCCACGTAGGCCGTCCAGTCGTCATCCAGCGTACCCAGCAGGTAGCGCCCGAGCGTGGAGCGCTTCAGGCACGAGATGCCTTCCTCCTGCCAGATTTTCGCCACGGAGCTGCTGGCGGCCAGGTCCGCCTCCTGCCACTCGATTTTCGCGGCGGCGGCCTGGGTGAGCAGTTTCCAGCGCTCGATCACGCGGAACTTCACGCCGGCGACCGCGGTTTCAGACATGTCCAGGTCCGCCGCCACCTCCTTGTTGCGCATCCCCAGGACCATGAGCATCTCGACGATCATCAGCTCCTGGAACCGCCGCTGTGACCGGCACTGCTCGACATACTTGCGCAGGCAGTCCACGAGCGCGTCGCGCTGGGCGGCGACGATTTCCTTGCCCGCCACGTAGCGGCTGGGTGTTTCGGTCGAGACAGCCGCGCCGTCTGCGTCGCCCGGCTCGAGCGATTCGAGGCTCTGGCGCAGCCCGGTTCTTTGTTTGCGGAAGTGGTCGCTGAGTTTGTTGCGCAGGATGGCGAAGAGGTACGTTTCGAGCGAGCGCCGGCGATCATATCCGGGCAGGCTGCGCAGCAGCCCCAGGAAGGTTTCCTGCACGATGTCTTCGGCTTCACTGCGCTGGGCCAGCATCCGCCGGGCGAAGCTGAGCAGACGGCCCTCGTAGCGGTTGATCACCTCGCGCCAGGCGTCCTGGTCGCCTGCCTGGACGGCCTCGATCAGATAGGCATCGGCTTCGCTGGCCACGCTCGATTGCTCCTGCGCGGCGGCGACCGGCGAGCTGCATCGCCATGCCGCCGCGTTGTCGCGTACCCGTATTCCGGCACGGTGGCCGGCGTCACGGTTGATCCGGTTCCCTTCCTGCCGCCTCGTCGGCGCGGCCGACCAGGGCGATGCGGCAGCGCTCGGCCAGCCGCAGTGTTTTTTCGCGCTCGAGCAGGATCGTCTTGCCCGCCTCGACCACGAGCCCGCGGGCGCCGGCGGCGTGGAGCTTCTCGATCGTCTGCGGGCCGATCGTGGGCACGTCGAAGCGCATGTCCTGGTCCGGTTTGGCGACCTTGACCAGCGTCCACCCGCCCTGCGGGCAGAGCTGGCCGGCCCGCTCGATCAGTTTGTCCGTTCCCTCGATCGCCTCGACCGCGATGACCTCGCGCTCCTTGACCGCGATCGACTGCCCGATGTCCAGGCCCGCGATCTGTTTGACCAGCGGCCAGGCGAAATCGGCGTCGGCCAGAACCTGACGCGGCGCAGCGCCGGCCGGCTGCGGGCCGCCGGGCGTGAGCAGTCCCGTTTCGACCAGGGCCTCCGGGATGTATCGGGTCGAATCGACCAGGGTCAGTCCTCGCCGCTGCATTTCGTCCGCGACCGCCCGCAACAGCGTGTCGTTGCGCTTGTCGCGGGTACGAAAGTACCACACGCGTATGCTGGTCGGGTCGGGCAGGTAACGCAACCACTGGAGCCAGCGCGGGCCGGCGAACATCGCGCCCTTGCGCACCCGGCCGACCATCACGACCTCGCGGCAACCCGCCCGGCGCAACGCCCGAATCCAGCGCCCGAGCTGCACGATCCCGCGCCAGCAGAACCCGTCCGCCAGCTCGCGCAGCGCCGGATCGGCGCAGCCGCGCAGCCCCACGACGACCACGCGCCGGCCGGCCCGGCGCGCGTTGCGGGCCACGAGCCGCGGCAGTTCGCCCTCGCCGGCGATCAGGCCCAGCGGCGGCTGGTCGATTCCGGACAGACTCGGGATGCCTTCCGACGTCATGGTGCCGTGTTCCTGGTCAGGCGACTGTCACCGCGCCGGATCGGGCTGCGCCGGCCGCGAATCCGCGATCGGCAGCCGCCCGGCCTCATACGCTTCCCGCAGCCGGGCGTAGGCTTGCTGGTAGACGACGAAACGCGTGTGATACTCGCCGCGTCGCGTGTCGTCCGGAGCGCGGTCCGGATGCCAGCGCAGACACGCGGTGTGCCAGGCTGTCTTGAGCTGTTCCTGCGTCGCCGTCGCCGAAAGCCCGAACAGCGCCAGCGCGTCGGCTTCGGGCAGCTCGGCCGCCCGCCGGCGAACCTGCGCCGTGACCGTGGCTCGTTCGTCGGCGCTGGCCGCTTGCAGCCACTTCCAGTCCCAGACGTCCGGCACCATCGCGCCGAAGCTCGTCCCCAGCACGGTCAGGGCGCGGGTGAACGGACGGCCGCGCAGGTGGAACAGGCTGTCGATCAGCAAGCCGCCGGTGGCGGCGACCTTGCCGCCCACGCCGGCGGCCCGCCGGCGCTGGGCCGCGCGCTCACCGCGCAACAGCGGCTCGACATCCTGTTGCCACACCCGGCGCAGAAACCGTGACAGGGCCTCGTCGCCGGAAGACGCGGGTTGCGGCGTTGCAGGCGGTGGCATACCGAAAACATCCTTGCGACCGAACCAGACGATCGCTCGAAATGTTTATATCATGCCCGTCGGCAAAATGGCAGTCTTCGCGGGAAATGCGAGCGAGCGGACATGATCGCCAACGTCAACTGCGCCTGGACGGACACCGCCGACCCCGCCGTACCGCCGGTCGTGATCGTCGGTTTTGCGCTGCTGGTGGCGGTCGTCGCCGCGTTGTGGCGGCGCAAGCTCCCGGCCGGGTTGGGTGAGGGGCTGCTGGCGGCCGCGGTGAGCGTCGGAACGATCATGGCGGTGGCGTTCGACCCGGCCGGGCACCTGCACCCGGTTCCGCTGGGCCATGCGCTCACCGGGCTGGCGATCGTCTGGTACGCGCTCGGCCGGGTCAGTGCGCGGGCCCCCGCGCCGATCGGCGACGATCCCGGGCGCGCCGAACGGCTCGCCCGCGCCGAGGTCTTCGCGCTGGCCGGGCTGATCTGCGGTCTGACGGCGTTCGTCACCTGCACGCTCGCGCGCGATCGTTTCGCTTCCGGCTCGCAGTGGTCGCCTGCCGCCACCGACTACGTGCTGCTGCTGGTGCTGGCGTGTGCCGTCTGGGCGTTTCGGACCGGCGGGTGGGCGCCGGTACCGGCGACGGGATTGCTCGTGTGGCTGGTGATCGCGGCGCTGCCGGCCGATGCGGCGTGGCTGGCGCCGCAGCGCTGGCGAGTCGTGCTTCCGGCAGTCGGCGGGGGCCTGCTCGCGCTGGTGGTGGGCGTCGTCGTGCTGCGCTGGTTCGCCCGCCGCCGGGCGTGGCTGCGCCGGCCGCAGGTCGTGCCGGATTTTCCCGCTCCGGGCTTGGGACTGGTCGTACCGGTCGCCGTCGTCGGCGTGGCGGTCGGCATCTTCGGCTTGCGGTTTCCGGCGCTGGCCGGGAGTGGGCCGGCGATGCTTCTGGCCGGTGTCGCTGCGCTGGTGATGGGACACTGGGCCGCGCGTGTCGGCGTCGGGGCGCTCGGGCTGACCCTTGTCGGCGCGGGAATCGTGGCTTCGTGTCTGGCCTGGGGCGTGCCCGGCTGGAATGGCGGCGTGCTGGGGCTGGCGCTGGCTGCCGGATATTTACTCTGGCTGGCGCGGTTCTGGCAGCAGCAACTTGCGGACGGCCGCCCGTGGACCACGGCCGGTCGACTCGTTCCCGCCGCCCGGATTCTGGCCTGGACGGGGGCGGGCGGTGCGTTCGTGTGTGCCGCCAGCGCGATCGCGGCGGCCGAGGCGCCGCCGTCGTTGTGGGCCGACGGTCTTACGGTGGCCTTTGCGCTTGTGGCCATGAGCCTGTTCGTGCGCGACAGCGCGGCGCAGGGCGCCGGCGGCTCGGCCGTGGCCGCATTGCTGCTGGGCAGCAGCGCTGCGGTTTCCGGTGGTCGTCTGCTGGGTGTCGCGACGGGCGTAGCGTTGTGGCCGCCGGCGGTCTGGACGGCGGTGGTTTCGCTGTTGGCGCTGCGGATCGCGTTGGCGGGGGGGTGTCGGCCGGGCCGACACGTCTACCGCGGCCTGCTGGGCGGTGCGCTGCCGATCGCGATTCTCGCGGCGATCTCGTGGCACGGTTTTGACGGCCAGGCGCTCGCGACGCTGGTACTGGCCGCCGCGGCCCTGGTCGTGGCGTTCATGCCGGCGCGCGACCCGGCCGGGGACGCCGTCGCGCCTCCCGCCGGTGCTTCCCCCGTATCCGCCGAAGAGCGCGGCTGCGACCAGATGTAGTGGCACCCGCTTGCCCAACAGCAATCATGGCAAGGCACTGGGTGGTGCAGGCGCCTTGCCAGCGGTCGGGCACGTGTGGCCCCGGCTTGCGACTGGTGGAGGCAACGAGGTGGCGACGGGCCATTCGCTGTTCATCACTCGCCACTCAGATATGTCCTTTTGCCCTCTGCGCTTTGCAGTCGCATCTCGACCTTGCCGCCGGTTCATTCCCAGAAGGGAGGACGTATCGGGACAGCTGCCGGCCGCCCTCGAGTACGCTTGCGCACGGGATGCGAGCTTGTGGGCTATCGGACCGCTCCTATAATGCCAGCCGGCGGATGGGTGTTCGCACGCCGGGCGTGGGCGGTTCCCCGCGGCGGGGTGGATGCGGGCGGGTTGCGTATTGAGGAGTTTGAAAGATGGCCGACGAGCGCTGCACACTCGAAAGCATCTCATGGACACGGGCGTTTCCGTTTGTGCGCCTGTTCTCGACGTTCCGACGCGCCATCGCGTTTCGGCCGATGGTGCTCGCGTTTTGCTGCGTCATGGCGACGTACGTTTCCGGCCGCGTCCTCGATGCGATCTGGAAGTCCGCCGGCGGGGGCGTGCTGGTCGCGCTCGATCGCGGCGGCCGCAGCGGCGGTTCGGGCCGCTTCGGCGCCTCCGCGATGGTCGCGACCAACGAGATCGAAGCCTACGCCACGCGTGATGCCCGCGCGTTCGAGGTATGGAAACGGGCGGCGAACGATCGGCGAAAAGCCCTCGCCGAGACGAGCGATGCGAAAAGGCCGGCCGGCCACGCCGAACAGGTCGCCGACCTGCTCGCCGAAATCGACGGTCTGGTGAAAAAGGGGCTGGGGAGCATCGACGCATACAAGGAGCAGCACGCCGGCGAGAAAGATGAGCTGCGCCGGAAACTGCTCCGTTCGGCGGATATCGTGCGCCTCACGCTGGCGGGCTTCGACACCCGCCGGTTGGCTTCGCCGGCCGAACAGGCGTCCGCGGTCGATACACTGCTCCAGCCGGTACCGGGCGTGCGGAGCAAGGACTTCGCCAAGGAAGTTGGCCGGTTGAGCAAGCTCGTCTCGCGGCATCGCAAGGCGGCCGAGCGCCAGCGGCTTGCCCCGCGCGGTCCGTTCATCGCCCTGCTCGATTACGAGATGAACTGTTTTTCGGCCGCGATTCAGGGGGTTCTCAGCGGGCGGTGGGGGTTCGACGGGCCGGCGCTGAGCGACAAGCCCGCGATGCTCGGCAGTATCGCGTCGGCCGGCAGCGGGGTGCTCTGGCTCGTGACGCAGCGGCCGACGTTCGCCCTGTTTTTCGGCATGATCCTGTTGGTGGCCTTCTCGTACTTCGGCGGCGCGATCTGCCGGATCTGCGCGCTCCAGGCGACGCGGGAGCAGCCGCTGAGCATCCGCGAGGCGTTGCGGTTTTCGCGTGAGAAATTCGCGGCGCTGTTCGCGGCGCCCGTGTTGCCGATCGTCGTTTTCGCCATCGCGTGGATTCTCACGTACATCGGCGGGCTGATCGCGGCGATTCCGGCACTCGAAGTGCTCGGCGGGCTGGTCTACGGCCTGACGCTGCTGGGCGGTGTCGCGATGGCCTTCGCGTTGTTGGCGGTCGTCCTCGGCTTCCACCTCATGTGGCCGACGATCGCGGTGGAAGCATCGGACGCCTTCGACGCCGTGCAGCGTGCGGCCAGCTACGTCTTCTCGCGTGCCTGGCACGTGGCGTTCTACTCGTTGTCGCTGCTGCTCTACGGCGGCGCTTGTTTCGGCGTCGTGCGGATCATCGCGGCCCTGATTCTCAAGCTGACGCACGATGCCAACGGGGCGGGCATGAACGCCGCCACCGCTTCCGGGATGAGCACGATCGGCAAGCTCGACGCGATGTGGCAGATGCCGGCGTGGAACGAACTGCCGCTGCTGCCGGCGGTCGGCGACGTGACCTTCTGGGGCCACTTCCACAACGCACCGCTGAGTACGCTGGAGACGATCGGGATGTTCCTGATCGCGCTGGCCGTATTTGCGGTGGTGGGTATCGTGGGGGCGTTCGTCGTCAGCTTCTATTACTGCGGCAGCACCGAAATGTACCTGCTCCTGCGGCGGACGGTGGACGGCGTCGATTACGACGAGATCTACTACGAAGAGCCGGAGCCGGAAGCGGACGACCGGATCTCCGCCGAGGCATCGCCCGACGCCGGCGATGACGGCAAACCGGCCGAGCGGGCCGATGCGGACGCCGGCGCGTCGGATTGATCGAAGCCGATGCCCCCCTCGGACGAGAACCCGCCTTCCCCAGCGGTCGCCGAGACGAGCGACTTTCGCAGGCTGCGCGCGGTGGGCGAGCGGGCCGGTGTGAGTCGCCTGATCGGCGAAGGGTTCTGCCGGGCGCGCAACGCCGTGGCGCGTGGGCTGCTCGCGGTGGGCGTCGTGCCGAACATGGTCACGATCGCCGGCTGCGCCGTGACGATCGCGGCGGGGTACTGCCTGGCGCGGGGAGCGGGGGACCAGGTCCCTTATTTTTACGACGGCCGCGGGCCGCAGTCGTGGTGGCCGGTGTGGGCCGCGGTGTTCCTGATCCTCTCGGGCGCCTGCGACATGCTCGACGGCGCCGTGGCGCGGATCGGCAACCTCTACAGCCGTTTCGGCGGCATCCTCGATTCGGTGCTCGACCGCGTCAGCGACATGGCCCTGTTCATCGGCTGCGGTCTGTACTTCGCGGCCAGCGGCAACAGGACGCTGCTGGTGCTCGCGCTGGTGGCGCTGTGCGACGCCACGCTGATCAGCTATATCAAGGCCCGCGCCGAGAACACGATTCCCGCTTGCACCGTCGGCTACTGGATGCGGGGTGAGCGCGTCGCCGCGATCCTCATCGGCACGCTGACCGGTCACGTCGTCGCGGTCATCTGGCAGCTCGCCGTCCTGAGCGCGTTTACGGCGTGGGTACGGCTGGACTACGCTCGGCGGGCGGCGGCGGCGCTCGACGCCGGCCGCGAGCCGCCCGCGACCGATCCGCCGCGGGGCTGGCGTGGGTGGCTCGTTCCGTGGCGGCACCCGCGCGGCTCGATCGCCTACGACGTCGTGACCGGCACCAACATCGCCTTCATCATCTTCGGTCCGCGGTTGTGGGAGATCTTCGCCGCCCACGGTGCCTGGGCCGATCCGCTTTCGCGCTGGCTGGGCTGAATCACCACGCGCGATTCTGCCACACAAGGGAGCCGCGGGCCTGAAGCCCGCGCGGTGTCATCAGGCCGGCCCTGGTGTGGCCTCGCATTCGTTCCCCCGGCCCGGGGGGTGTCGCGCCGGTTTCTCGCCCCCTGGCGTTCTCGTCATCAACCGCCGCTGCGAGTCTGCTCTTCGAGTGCCGGCAGCAGACGGTCGAGGTGCTCGCGAACCGTCCGGACCTCGCGCCGGCGCAGCTTGGCCGCGACCTCCGGCAGGCGTGTGGCGTCGATCTCCAGCGCCGCGCGCAGATGCGCGGCCGCGCGGCGGGCGGCGTTCGGCTCGCGTGTCTTTACCCACAGTCGATACCACGCCAGCCCGGCGTCGATACGGGCGCGGGGGTTGGTTGGATAGAGCCGGATCGCCTCGTCCCACGCCGCAGCGGCCTGCGCCAAAGTCCGTTGATCGCCGTCAGACGCCGCCAGCGCGTCGAGAATCTCCGCCCGCAGGCGCCGCGCTGCGAAACTCATCTCATCCCGCCGCAACGCGATTTCATCGAGCGCGCCGGCCTGGTCGAGATAGCGGTGCCGGAATCGTGGCGGCAGCTCGGGGCGCCGGGCGAGCTCCAAGGCCGTTGCCCCGAGCAACCGCGGCAGCTCGGCGTTCCACGCGTCCGCCGCGAGTGCCTGGCGCGCCCGGGCCAGCGCTGCGACGATCACGTCGTCACGCTGCGCCGCTCGGATCGCGGCCTGGAACCGCCGCCACAGCGCGTCGCCGCGTGCCGTGGGAATGGCCACGAGCACGAGGTGTGCCGCAACCAGGCCGCCGGCCAGCGCTGCGACAACCAGCCGACGCGCACCCGATCCTGTGGCAGTGGTTTGCAGCGGGTCATCCCGCGGCCCGGGTGTTTCCCCGCCGTGCAGCCGCGCACCGCCGACGGCCAGCAGTCCGAATGCCGCCAGGCCCGCCGGCGTGAGCAGCGAGAAGCCGACCAGGTTGTGCACCAGCAACGCCGCCAGCGCCGCCAGCACACCCGCGGCGACGCAGGACCGCCGCCCGCCGCTTGCCTGTGCCAGAAGCCACCAGCCCAGCGCATAGGCCGCCAGCCACACGCCGGCGTCGAACACCGCCCACAACAGCAGCACCGCCCCAAAGGCGTCGCCCTCGACGCGAAACGGCATTCCGGTCGCCGCGGCCCAAGTGGCCAGCACCAGTCCGGCGGCGGCCACGCCGCAGAGGGTCGCTGCGGGTCGGCCGGTCGCGGGCGCGTCCGGGTTCCGCGCCGCGCCCCGGTCTCCGGCGGCTCCGGCGGTCGCACCCGCCGCGGCGACGAGTGCGCCGCGCAGCGCCGCCGTCGAGAGCAGCACGCCCGCCAGCAGTCCCAGCGGGCCGAGTTCCAGCAACAGCGTGATCCAGAGGTTGTGCGGGTCTTCGACCTCCTCGGTGCTTTCTGGCGGCTTGTAACGCATGAACGCGGCGCGGAAGTTGTCGCCGCCGATGCCGGTCAGCGGCGCGTCGCCGATCGCCCGCGCCGCGGCCCGCCAGTACTGCCAGCGGAACGCCAGCGATGCCCCGGGCAGTGTGCCGCGGGTCAGCCCCCAGGCCGCTCCGGTTCCGATCACGGCCACGTAACCGGCGACGAGCAGTCCCAGGGCCGCTCCCGGCCGCCGGGCGATTCGGCCGCGCGCGGCAATCACGAGCACGAGCACGAGCAGCCCCGCCGCGAGCGCCACCATCGCGCCGCGGCTGGCGGTCAGCAGCAGGCCCGCGAGCAGCACGCCCACCGCGGCCAGCGCGACCAGCGCCGGCGCGATCCACTGCCCCGCCGGTCGGCCGCGGCGGATCAGCCCGGCGAACAGTCCCGCGCCCAGCAGGGCCGCCGCCGCGAGGATCGAGGCGGTCACGTTGGGATGATTCAGGTATCCATAGGCGTTTTGAGAACGCATGCGCCGTTCATAGTTGATGATCTCCGGCGCATTGGGGTCGAGGCCGCCGGCGACCAGCTCGGCCTTCTGTTGCTGCCACTGCTCGAGCGTCGCGGGGAACTCGCTGGTGCGCTGGATGATGCACTTGCTCGCGCCCGCGACGCCGCCGGCCAGCAGCAGCGCCAGCAGCAGCCGCACCATCCACCCCGGTTGCGTCAGGCGCAGCAGGGACACCGCGGCGCAGGCCAGGATGAACAGGTCGGCCCCGGCATTGGCGGCGGCGCGCCGATCGTGCGCGGCGACGGTCGAGATCACCACCGCCGCCAGCAGCGTCAGCAGCCCGGCGTCGAGGACGCGCGGCCGGCCGGCTCGGCGGACGGTCAGCAGCCGGGCCAGCAGCGCCGCCACGAGCAGCATCGCGTCGAGCCAGACGGTGGTGGCCGGCGTGGTGCCCACGGGGCTCTCGGGCAGAAACGACAGCGTGGCGGCGTGAGCCGTTTCGGGGATCAGCAGCCGGGCCGCCAGCACGGCCGCCAGCACGACGAACACCACCAGCCGCCCCGGCACGCCGGGCGGCCCGGCCGCCCCGGCGGCTGAGCGGTGTGTGGCGCTGGCGGAATCGCTTGGTTTCATGGCGTCTTTCGCGGCGGTGTTTCGAGGATCGCGACGATCAGCAGCACCATCAGCACGGTTGCGACGACGGTGGCGGCCTGGCGGAGCGTGGCGCCCGGAAGCAGCGTGGCGCTCAGCCCGGTGGCGGCCGTCGCGAGATAGATCGTCAGGACCGCGCTGCGCCGGCTCAACCCGTGCTCGACGAGGCGGTGCGAGAAGTGCCGCTGGTCGCCCTGGAGCGGGCTGCGGCCCTCGCGCAGCCGGATCAGCACGACGGTCGCGAAGTCGTAGAGCGGAATCGCGAGCACGACCAGCGG
>CAYRXN010000225.1:0-16789 GCA_964428275.1 uncultured Planctomycetales bacterium
CTGATCCTGCCCGAGCCCGACGAGGAACAGGACGCCCGGGGCCGCGTCGAACAGCGGTTCGAGTCGGTCGCCGACGCCGCCGACCTGCTCGATGCCCTGTTCGAGCTCTTCCTCGTCCAGCGCACGTCGAAGGAATGGAACCGCGTCGTACGCGCGATGTCCGAATGGGCCGGCGGCCGCGAGAGCGTCCCCGCGCTGCGTATCGGATAGCGGGGTCGGACCGGGTCTCGACGCCCGGTTCCGCTATAATTCGCTGACCGCGGGGGACGTGCCTGCCGGATGCAGGCCGGCACGGTGCCGGGCTGAGGAACTCTGATGTCTGATCCCGATCTCGTCTTCCGTGGCCGCAAGTTTCGCGTCGAGCGCCGCGCCGTGCCCGACCGCGACGGTCGCGAGCGCCTCTACGACCTCGTGGTCCATCCCGGCGCCGCCGTGGTCTTGCCCATCCTCGACGACGGGCGCGTACTGTTGACGCGCAACTACCGCTTCGCGGTCGATCGGGAGCTGCTCGAACTGCCCGCCGGCACGCTCGAACCGCCCGAGCCACCGATCGACTGCGCCCGGCGCGAGCTGGCCGAGGAAACCGGCTACCGCGCCGCCCGCGTCGAGCCGCTGCTTACCTTCTACTCGACGCCCGGCATCTGCAACGAGCACATGCACGCGTTCGTCGCCACCGGTTTGTCACCCGGCCCGACGGCGCTCGAACCCGGCGAGCGCATCGCCGCCGCCCCGATGACGTGGCCCGAAACGCTCGCGGCGATTCGCAATGGGCGGATCGTCGACGCCAAGACGCTCGTGACGCTGCTCTACTACGACGCCTTCGCCCAATCTCCCAGGTAAGCCCGCATGGAGTTTCTCGGTTCTTCATTCCGCATCGGCCGGGTCTTCGGCATCAACGTGCGCATCCACGTCCTGTTTGTGATCTGGATCGGGTTCCAGATCATGCAGGCGGGTCACGAGTGGTTCTCCCTCGCCCTGCTCTACGGCGTCCTGTTCGGCGTCGTCCTGCTGCACGAGTTCGGGCACTGCTTCGGAGCACGGGCCGTCGGCGGCGACGCCGAGAACATCATCCTCTGGCCGTTAGGCGGCCTGGCCTACGCCGACGCGCCCATGACCCCCTGGGCCCAGTTCGTCACCGTAGCCAGCGGGCCGCTGGTGAACCTCGTGCTGTGCCTCATCAGCGGCGCAGTCGTGATCTCGCACTTCGGCTGGGTGGTCGCCCCGTTTCTGCTCCACAACCCTTTCGGCGGCCTGTACCTGCCCGGCGACGAACTCGGGTGGATCGGCTACGTCATCGCGTTCTACGAAGTCAACCTGTTCCTGCTGGCGTTCAACATTCTGCCGATCTATCCGATGGACGGCGGCCAGTTGTTCCAGTGTCTGTTGTGGCCGTTTATCGGACTCCAGACCGCCATCCAGACCGCCTGCATGGTGGGCCTGGTCGGTTGCGCGGGGCTCGGAATATGGGGAATGAGCCAAGACGGCGGCGGCATGTTGATCTTCATCGCCATCTTCGGGGCGATGACCTGCATCCAGCGTCTCCAGGCGCTCCGCTGCGGCTACGTCGTCGATGAGCGCTACGCACCGCGTTATCGCGTCCAGAACCCCCGTCGGCGGGGCCTTCTGGCCCGCATGTTCAAGCTCGGGACTCGCCCTCCCGTCCCGCACGAACAACCCCCGGCCGAACCTCTGACCACCGCTCGGCCGGCCGATCCCGAGGCGGCTTTCGAAGCCGAGGTGGACCGCATCTTGAAGAAGGTTTCCGAGGAGGGCATCCACAGCCTGAGCTACATCGAGCGGCAGATGCTCGAGCGGGCCACGCGTCGCCGGCGCGAGCAGGTCGTTGAGCAGGACGGGCCGGCTCCCCGCTGAATGCCCGCGGCCCGCAGGGCGCACTTCGCGGCTTTGGACCTATCCCGCGGCGAGGCCCGCGGCGGTCACCACGCTCCCCCCGCAGATACACAGTACGGCGAGACCGCAAATCACCAGGCTGAGGATCGCGCGCCAGTTTCCCTGGCGACCTTGCGTGAGGCTGACGATGGACAACACGAGTCCGGCCAACCCGAAGAAGATCGTGCCGATGTTCGCCGCGATCACCAGGCCGTTTCTGGTCAGTTCCTGCTGAATCTCCTGCACGCGTTCGGGTGAGGGTTGCGATCCGGGATGCTTCATGACCTCCTGCGCCATCTGGATAGCGCTGTACCCGACGATCGCACCGAACAGCAGGACGAGAAGCACCGTGCAGATCAGCGCATAATTGCCGTACGTGCGCGCCGCGCGTTCGCGCGGCGTGGGCCCGCACGGTCCTACGTGCAGTCCCTCGCCACAGGGCCCCTGTGGTGGCAAAGGCGGCGGGGTGACCGCCGGGGTCGCCCGCTCTCCCGCCACCGGGCTTGCCGGCGGAGCCGGCTCCGCCTCGGCCGGGCGCGCCGGGGCGCTGCCTTCCGAGCCGAGCGTTGACTCGACCGGCACGGTGACCACCCGCCGGCAATAGGGGCAGGCCGCCGTCTGGCCGGCGTACTCGTCATCCACCTCGATCGGCTGCTCGCAGCCGGGGCAACGAAACTGAATCGCCATGGGTTCCGCACGCTCCTTGAAAAACCGGGTGCCCTCTCGCGCGACGGCGGGCGATGGGCCCGCCATCGGGTAGAGATCATAACCGCTGGTCGCCGGTCCGCGAAACGCGACTGCGGCCGGCCCCGGCGCTCGGAAATCGCCTTCCAGGACCCGTTGACGCGTCAAGACCCGCGTGTTACGCTGCTTGGCCCGGTGATCGTCACGGCCGGGACATGCTCGCTCGCAAGGGGCGTGTGGGCGTCGGCGCAGGCCGGCGCGCATAATGGGCCTCCTGACCCCGCGGCTGGGGGCTCAGGCCTCCGAGCGGGTCCGCTACCGCGGCCTCTGTTGTTGCGTGACGAATACGGTGTGGTCCGTAACCCAGGCGCCCCTGCGCGCGACCGCCCGACGGGTTGGGCAGATACCCGGTGGTGTAATTGGTAACACACCAGGTTTTGGTCCTGGCATTCCTGGTTCGAGTCCAGGCCGGGTAGCTTTCCCCGCGGCCGGCGCCGCCGCGAGTGCGGCCGAGCCCACTCGCACCGGGCAACTGCAAACAAGGAACCGGTCTTGTGAAAGACTTGTGCGTGTTTTCGGGTCGCAGCAATCCCCGGCTGGCCGAACAGGTGGCCAACTACCTGGGGATCCCGCTGGGCCGCGCGCAGCTCGACCGGTTCCCCGACGGCGAAATCTCGCTCAAGCTGATCGAGGACGTTCGCGGGCGCGATACCTTCGTGATCCAGTCCACCTGCTGCCCCGGCAACGAGCACCTGATGGAGCTGCTGATCTTCATCGACTGCCTGCGGCGGGCGTCGGCGGACCGCATCACCGCGGTCGTACCCTACTTCGGCTACGCCCGGCAGGATCGCAAGGACGAGGGCCGCGTACCGATCACGGCCAAGCTGGTGGCCAACCTGCTCACGGTCGCCGGCGTGAACCGGGTGCTGACGCTCGACCTGCACGCCGCCCAGATTCAGGGTTTTTTCGACATCCCGGTCGACAACCTCTCGGCCCAGCCGGTGATCATGGCGTTCTTCGAATCGCTGGGCGTGGACAACCTGACGGTGGTGAGCCCGGACATCGGCAACGCCAAGCAGGCCCGGGTCTACGCCGAACGCCTCGGCGGCGACCTGGCGATCATCGACAAGCGGCGGGTCAGCGGCGCCGAGTCGATCTCGTACAACATCATCGGCGAGGTGCGCGACCGGACGGTGCTGATGGTGGACGACATGATCGCCACCGCCGGCACGATCGTGCAGGCCGCCCACCTGGTGCGGCAGCGCGGTGCCCAGCAGGTCGTCGTCACGGCCACGCACGGCGTTTTCTGCGGCCCGGCGATCGAGCGGCTCAACGACGCCCCGATCGACCACCTGGCCATCTCCGACACGATTCCCCTGTCGCCGGAAGCCCGGCGCCAGCTACCGAACCTGACAGTGCTCACGGTGAGCGAGTTATTGGGCGAAGCGATTCGCAGGATCCACAGCGACGAATCGGTCAGCAGCCTGTTCATGAAGTAGACGCGGGAGGTTTACGCGATGCATATTGAAACGATTCAGGGAGAAACCCGCAGCCCCGGCGGCAAGCACGCCAACGACCGCCTGCGCAAGCGCGGCCTGATCCCGGCGGTTGTGTACGGCCACGGCGGCGAGCCGGAGCTGCTGGCGCTCTCGCGCCACGACCTCGAGCACGCGCTGCAACACGCCACGCACGTCATCAAGGTCCGCATCGACGGCCAGGAGACGCAGTACCTGCTCAAGGACGTGCAGTACGACCACCTTCAGGCGACGCCGATCCACGCCGACCTGATGCGCGTCACCGCCGACGAGCGCGTCAAGGTGACCGTCGCGGTCGAGCTCATCGGCGAGCCGCACGGTATCCACGAAGGCGGCGAGCTCGTGCTGATGCACAACGACATCGAAATCGAGTGCCCCCTGCTGACGATCCCCGACGTGCTCAAGTTCAAGGTGGACCATCTCGGCGTCGGCCAGGCCCTGCGGGTGCGCGACCTCGAGCTGCCCGAGGGCGTGGTCGTGCTCATGGATGCCGACGAGTCCATCGCCACCGTGCGGCCCAAGCGCGGCGTCAAGCTCGAGGAAGGCGAGGAAGAGGAAGCGGCCGAAGGCGGCCCGACCGAGCCGGAACTGGTCGGACGCGGCAAGGCCGGAGAGGAAGCAGGTGAGGGTGCCGAGTGAAACTCGTCGCCGGTCTGGGCAATCCCGGCCCCCGCTACGAGCGCACGCGCCACAACGTCGGTTTTCACGTGATCGACGAGCTGGTGCGGCGCTGGAACCTGGGGGCCCCGCGTTACGAGCGCCGCTGGGAGGCGCTCGTGATCGACGGGCAGATCGCCGGCCGGCGCGTGCTGCTGCTGCGGCCGCAGACGTTCATGAATCTCAGCGGGCGCAGCCTGCTGGCGGCCCGGCAGTTCTACAAGCTCGACCCGTCCGACCTGCTGGTCGTCTGCGACGACATGGACCTGCCCGTGGGGCGGGTCCGGCTGCGGGCCCGCGGTTCGGGCGGCGGCCAGAAGGGACTGGAAAACATCCTGCTGCGGCTGGGGACGACCGAGATACCCCGGCTGCGGATCGGCATCGGCCGGGCGCCGTCCCCGGTGGCGGCCCAGTACGTGCTCAGTCGGTTCGCCCCGGACGAGCAGCAGGCGATCGAAGAAGCGATCTCGACGGCGGCGGACGCCGTCGAGTGCTGGTTGCAACGCGGCATCGACGCCGCCATGAACAGGTTCAACCCCAAGACCGGCGGCAAACGCGACGATAAGCGCAGACCCGCGACAGACGACGCGTCAGAAGGAGAATCGTCTTGAAACGCTACGAAGCCATGTTTCTGTTTGACAACGAGACCATGCACCAGTGGTCGGAGATCGAGGGCGAGGTCCAGCGACTGTTCGAACGCATCGAGGCCCGCCCGCTGGTGTGTCTCAAGTTCGACGAGCGCCGCCTGGCCTACGAGATCAACCGGCGCAAGCGCGGCATCTACGTGCTGACCTACTTCGAGGCCGAGCCGAACCGCATCGCCGACCTCGAACGCGACGCCCGTCTCAGCGAGGCGATCCTGCGTCTGCTCGTACTGCGGGCCGACAAGATCACCGAGGCGCGGCTGGCCGAGCTCAAGGCGCTGCCGCCCGACCAGCCGCTCCAGCCGGCGGCGAGCGAGTCCCGCCGCGGCGACGGCCGCCGCGACGGCGGGCGCTCGCGGTACGGCGAGCGCAGAAGCGAAGAATCCAAGCCCGCGAGTGCTCCGGCCGGCCAGGACTCCGCGGCCACGGCGACGGCCGAGGCCCCGGCTCCCGAAGCCGCCCCGGGCCAGGCCGCGGCACCGGAGACCGCCGCCCCCGAGGCCGACGGAGCCCCCGAGAAGCCCGCCGAGGGCTGATCGCGTCGGGCGACCGCCGGGTTGAGCAGGGCATGTGGCCGGCGGGTGTCAACCGCGGGCGCATGCCGGTAGAAAGCGAGAGTGCATCATGGCGAGTTTCAACAAAGTCATCCTGATGGGGAACCTGACGCGCGATCCGCAGCTCAAGTACCTGCCGAACAACAACCCGGTCTGCGAGTTCGGCATCGCGACCAACCGGCGCTGGCGCGACCGCGACGGCAACCAGCACGAGGAAGTCTGTTACGTCGATCTGGCGGCGTTCGGCCGGCCGGCCGAGACGATCAACCAGTACATGTCCAAGGGCCGGCCGATCCTGATCGAAGGGCGTCTCAAGTTCGACAGTTGGACCGGCCAGGACGGGCAGCGGCGTTCGAAGCTCAGCGTGGTCGTCGAGAACTTCCAGTTCGTCGGCCCGCGCGAGGGCGGCGGAACGGGCGGTGGCTACGGCGGCGGACGCCCGGCCGCGCAGCAACCGCCGGCCGGTCCGGGGCAGGCGCCTCCGCCCGGGCCGCCGGAGAACCCCGCGCCCGGCCCGGACAACGTGCCGCCGCCTTCGGGAAACGATATTCCGTTTTGACACCCGCCCGGGTGAGCGTCGCGGGCGCCCCGGGTTGAGGCTGAGGTCGATAAGGTTTGCAACAACAATCGGTGATCCGATCGAGGTGAGGTAGATCATGGCGAGAAAGACGATGCAACGGCGGGGTGGCCAGCGCGGGTCGCAGCGGAAGCGCAAGTCGCGCCGCTCGCGGGACGCCAACCATCTGCGCGGCGCAAAAGTCAAGATGGAAGAACTGGACTACAAGAACATCGCCCTCCTGCAGCGGCTGACCAGCGCGCAGGGCAAGCTGTTTTCGCGCAAGCGTTCCGGGCTGCCGGCGCCCATGCAGCGGCAGGCCGCCCTGGCGGTCAAGCGCGCCCGATTCCTGGCCCTGTTGCCGTTCGTGAGCTAGCGGCGTCGCCGCCGAGGTTCGAACCGATCACGGAGAAGACTGATGCAGTTGCTTTTGCTCAAAGACGTTCGCAAGCTCGGGCACATCGGCGACATCGTCGAGGTCAAGCCGGGCTACGCGCGCAACTATCTGATCCCCCAGCTCCTGGCCACGTATCCCACCGAGGAAAACATCAAGGCCATCGAGCAGGAGAAGAAGAAGGCGGCCGCCGAGCGGGCCCGCCGGCTGCGCGAATTCCAGAAACTCGCCGAAGAGGTTGCCGACGCGACGGTTACGATCGAAGCCGCCGCCAACCCCGAAGGTACGCTCTACGGTTCGGTCGGTCCCCAGGAGATCGCCGAGGCGCTCCAGGCCCAGGGGCACGCCGTCCTGCCCGAACACGTTTTGCTTGATACGCCGATCCGCGCGCTGGATAATCGCGTCATCACGCTCGAGTTCACCGAGGAAGTCACGGCGCAGATCAAGCTTTGGGTCGTGCGTGCGGGGGCGACGGATGAAGACCATGCCGACGACGGACAGCCCGCAGACGAGCCCGACGAAACCGAAGACGGCGACTTCGACGACGAGTAGCGCGTTCGACCGGCAGTTGCCCCATTCGCTCGATGCGGAGCGGGCCCTGCTGGGGTCGATGCTGCTCGAAGATACGGCGATTGGCGAAGCGATCACGGCCCTGAAAGATGCAGGGCCGTCGCTTTTCTGGTTCGAGAAACACCAGCAGCTCTTCGACCTGATCGTCGATCTGTGGAACTCGGGCAAGCCGGTCGACGGGGTGGTCATCCAGGAAGCGCTCGCCCGCAGCGGTTCGTTCGAGCAGCTCGGCGGCTACGACTTTCTCGCCGGGCTCGTCTCCAGCGTGCCCTCGGCGCTGCGCGTCGCCGACTACGCCCGCATCGTGCGCGAAAAGGCGATCCTGCGCCAGCTCATCCGCGCGACCCACAAGGCGATGGAAGCGGCCTTCGACGACCGGCGGCCCACCGCCGAAGTCCTCGACCTGGCCGAGAAGGAAATCTTCGACGTCACCGAGCGCCGGGTCGCCGGTGGTGTTCAGGCGCTGCCCGACCTCATCGAGGACGTCTTTCGGCGAATCGAGAAGCTCGACGGCAGCGCGCTGACCGGCGAACCCACCGGCTACTTCGAACTCGACGACCTCACCTGTGGTTTGCAGCCCGCCGAGCTCATCATCATCGCCGGGCGGCCGTCGATGGGCAAGACGGCGCTGGGGCTCAACATCGCCGAGCACATCGCGCTCGACGAGGATCCCCCCCGGCCGGTGCTGTTCTTTTCGCTGGAGATGAGCAGCCAGCAGGTCGCCCAGCGCATCCTGTGCAGCCGGGCGCGGGTCGACGCGCAGCGTCTGCGGCGCGGCCAGCACACCGGCGAAGAGCTGCAAAAGCTCATGCAGGTGGCCGACGAGATGCGCGGGCGGCCGCTGTTCGTGGACGACACGTCGGCGCTGTCGGTGCTCGAGCTGCGGGCCCGGGCCCGCATGATGCACCGCAAGCACCAGCTCCGGGCGATCTTCGTCGATTATCTCCAGCTCATGCACGCCCCCGGTTCCGAGAGCCGCCAGCAGGAGGTCGCCGAGATCTCGCGCGGGCTCAAAGCGCTGGCCAAGGAGCTGCACCTGCCCGTGGTGGCGATGGCCCAGCTCAACCGCAAACCGGAGGACCGCAGCAGCAGCCGGCCGCGCATGAGCGACCTGCGTGAATCGGGCGCGATCGAGCAGGACGCCGACCTGATCGCGCTGCTGCACCGCGACTCGTATTACAAGATCGGCGAAGACCCCGACGCCGAAGACGACTCTTCTGCCGAACTCATCATCGCCAAGCAGCGCAACGGCCCGGTCGGCACGGTCAAGCTCCACTTCAACCGCCGCTGGACGCGTTTCGACAACCCGCAATACGACGGCGACCGTTTCGCCGAAACCTACGAAGCCCAGCAGGCCGGCGATGTGGAGTTCCCCTGACCGATGCGCGGCGGGCGGCGTACCATGCAGCCATGAGCATCGACATCAACCGACTGCCGATTCCGGACTGGGGGCTGGTCTGCCCGCGCTGCAACTATCCGCTGCGCGGGTTGCCCGAACACCGTTGCCCCGAGTGCGGGCACGCGTTCCGCATGGAAGACGTCGTCAAGCCGTGGCATCGCCTGCGCCCGCCACGTTTCACCGGCGAGGAGCTGCCCCTGCCCGACTTCGACCTGCACTGCCGGCGCTGCGACCAGCCACTGGCGGGCGCCGTCTCGCGGGCCTGCCCGCACTGCGCCGCGCCGTTTGCGCCCGGCGACTTCCTTCCGCCACGCGCGTGGTTCGTGATCGACCAGGCGCTCGCCCACGATCTTGCGCTGGCGGGCGTGGAATCGATGCTCGCCGCCGAGAACGTGCCGTTTACCCGCGCCACCGGCAAGGCGCTGGCGGAGATCTACGGAACCGCTCCCATCGTGGGTTCATCGCTGCTCGCCCCGACGGACTTCTATTTCGAGGTGCGCTGGCTGCTCCAGCGGGCGCGCGAAGCGATCGAGCAACGCCGCCGCCAGCCGCAGGCCGACTGGACCTGTCCCGCCTGCGGCGAGGCCGTTCCGGGGCATTTCGACGTGTGCTGGAACTGCCAGACGCCACGACCGGGCGGCGATTAGCGTCCTTCGAACGTGGGCTTGCGCTTCTCCAGAAACGCCGCCAGCGCTTCGCGATGGTCCGCGGTCCGGCCGGCGGTCTGCTGGAGAAACTCCTCGTACCGGAGCTGCTCATCGAGCGTGGCGGTCCAGGCGTGGGCCAGCGCCCGCTTGGTCAGCGCCAGGGCGCGCGGCGGCAGGTCGGCCAGCCGGGCGGCCATCGAGGCGGTGGTGGTTTCGAGCAGTTCGTCATCGACGATCCGGTTGGCCAGGCCGCACGCGAGCGCATCTTCCGCCGACAGAGGCTCGCCCAGCAGGCACATCTCCGCCGCCCGGGCATAACCGACGTGCTGCATGAGCGTCAGCGTGGCGCCCATGTCCGGCACGAGCCCCAGCCGGACGAAGGCCATCTGAAGCGTGGCGCCGTAGGCGAAGAGCCGCAGGTCGCACGCCAGCGCGAGGCTCGCCCCGCCGCCGGCCGCGACGCCGTTGACCGCGGCGATCACCGGCTTTTCGAGCGTGCGCAGCCGGCTGACGATCGGGTCGTAACGCCGGCGCAACAGGTCGGCGAAATCGACGCCGCCCTCGGCGTCGGCCCGGTGCGCGGCCAGTTCCTTGAGATCGAGCCCCGCACAGAAGGCCCGCCCGGCGCCGCTGAGCACGACGCAGCGCACGGCCTCACGCTGCGCGCTGCGCAGGGCCACGGAAAGCTCGACGCTCATGGTGTCGTTGAACGCGTTGAGCACGTCGGGGCGGTTGAGCGTGATCGTGAGCACGCCGTCGTCCGCGGCCACGTCGATCGTCGTAAACGATGCGGGCATGAGAGAGGTTCCTTGGGACCGGCGGCGCAGGTCCGCGGAGCACACAGCGACGCCAGCCGAACCGCGGCCGGCCGGCGGGCCGTCAGAAATGCGGCGAGGTCACTTTCCCCGCCCGCAGCATTTCTTGTATTTCTTTCCCGAGCCGCACGGGCAGGGGTCGTTTCGTCCGGGTTCCTTGTCGGCGTGGATCTGCTCGACGGGAGCGTCGGGGATCGGCGCGTCGTCGTCGGACTCGATCAACTTCTTGCGCTCGCGCTTCTTGTCCTGGATTTTTTCGTAGTGCTTTTCGAACTTGTCTTTCGCCACGCACAACCCTCCTGAATAGCGCACGGGCGCCCCGTCGGGGCACCCGGACGGTGCCGCTTTCCGATCAGCCGCCCGCGTTGGGATCCTCGATCACGATCTGGCCGCCGGCGATGGAGTAGTCGTCGATCGGATCGGCGTCGTCGCGGTCGATATAGGCAAAGATATAGTAACGCCCCGGCACGAGCGTGCCCTCCACGCGATAGTTGAACGTATCGAGCACGCCGTCGCCGGCGGCCTCGCGCGGCTCGGGCAGAATCTCGATCTCGGCCTCCCCCGTTTCGAGGTCTTCGTTGGGGATGTTGTCGTCGTCCAGGAACAGGCGGATCCTGGCGGATTCGGTCGGGTCGTCGTCGCGCCACTTGATGAACACGAACTCGCCGGCCTCGACGGTCTTGTCCGTCGCCGGCTCGAGCAGCGCGATCAGCGGCTGATCTTGCTCGGAACGGCGGAAGACCAGCGCTTCGCTTTCCACGATCTGCGGCGCGCTCGTTCCGCGGTTCACGATCAGCAACAGCCGGTAGATCCCGTCCAGGATCGGCTTGCCGTCGCTGCCGAGCCCGCCCCAGTCGAACGAATCTTCGTGTGTATTCGGGTCGATGACGCGCTGCGAGAGCAGGTTGCGCTCGTTGCCGTTGCGATGGTTGTCGTCCGAATCGAACTCGATATCGACCAGCACGCTGTTGGGCTCATCGAGCGTGAACGTGATCGTGAAGGGTTCGTCGCCGCGCAGGTAGTCGGTGTCTTCCGCCGGTTCGGTGATCGCCGTCGCGTAGTTGGGTTCGTTGGGTTCCTCGGGCACGGTGATGGTCGCCAGTCCGTCCACGAACCGGGCCTCGTTGAGCTCGTCGGAGATGCTGGCGAAGATGTTGTAGGTGTCGGGCTCGACCCGTTCGCCTTCCACGTCGGTCCCGTCCCACGCCATCGAGTCGAAACCGGCCTCGGCGGGGATGTTCACTTCCTTGATGACGATCTCGTTGCCGCTGTCGTGGTCGAGGTCCGGGTCGATGCTGATGCTGGCGTTACCGTCGCCGTCCGGATCGAACGACGTCCAGCGAATCGTCACCGTGTCGCTTTCGATCGTGTTGTTGGGGTCGTTCGGATCGGGTTGCGGCTCCCCCAGCACGGTGGCCTCGGTCGGCTCGGTGAACTCCAGCGTCGGCGGGGTGTTGATCGTGATCCGGCCGGGTGCGCTGTCCTCGACGGTCCTGGTGCCGGCCTCCACCCGCACCAGGATGCTGTACTCGCCGCCTTCGAAGCCCGTGGTGTCCCACGTCACCACCCGGGTTCCGCCCGATTCGGGCAGCCGGAGTCCACCTTCGAGAATCGTGTCGGAGAAGTCCTGCCGGCTGCGCACGATGACCGTTCCGACCGCGTCAGCGCCGGTCAGGTTCACCGCCGTCCATTCGATCTCGATCACCGCCCCGGACGGCACCGATCGGCTGACCGCCGGCTTGAGCGCGGAGACCTCCAGCTTGCTGCCGGTGTCCAGACGATTGCCCTCGTCCAGGTCGATCAACGGCACACAGGTTGCGCCCACGAGTACCGCACTCAGCGCCAACGCCGCCAGAACCGCGTACTTCATCACCTGCTACCCCTTTCGGGTCCGAGAACACAAGCCGCCGCCCGACGGCCTCGATAGATTATCGGCGTGATCGCCCGCCGGGCTGATCCGGACGCCTCCCGCCGGACAAGTTGCGCCTCGCCGCCGCCCGCCTGGGCGCAGCCTGGCGGTCGATCCATACTAACGTGCTTCACGAGCATTATTTACCACACCGATAGACCGTCAAGGCGGCGGTTGGCCTCCGGCAGGCCCGTTCTGTAAGATGCGCCGATACGGCCCGGGGCCGCCAGGCAGGCCGAGACGAGGTGGAAACCCCCGCCGATCGCACCAGATCGGCCCGAATGCGGAGCATACGTGAACAGCATCAAGCCCCAGATCGAAACAACGCCACGCTGGTTGCGCGTGTTTCTGTACGTCGGCCCGGTGGTCCTGTTCATCTCCGCGGTGGCCTACGGCATTCTCGAAGTTCACTCGTCCACCGATACGTGGATCGGGCTGGCGGCCGGGAGGCAGATCCTCAACTCCGACACGTTCCCCAAGACCGACACCTTCAGCTACACGTTCAACGGAAAAATCTGGTACAACCAGAACTGGCTCACGCACGTCATCCAGTACTGGCTCTACGCGCACATCTCCCCCAACGCCGTCATCTACGGCACCTGGACGCTCAGCGCGTCGGTGTTCGTGTTCACGTTGCTGGCGGCCTATTGGCGGTCACGCTCGTGGTTCGGCGCGCTCGTCGCCGCCTCGGTCGTCGCGCTCGGCTGCCGGGACTTCCTCAGCGCACGGCCGGCGACGACCGGCTTTTTCTGCATCGCGGCCCTGTGGGCGCTGCTGTGCGCCCTGGAGGGGCAGCGCCAGAAACGGCGCTGGTGGCCCCTGCCGCTGCTGTTGGCGCTCCTGCTGTTCTGGGGCAACGCCCACGGCAGTTTCGTCTTCGGCTACGGCGTGCTGGCGCTGTATATCGGACATTGGTTCGTCGTGCGCACGATCCGCGTGCGGCGTGCGTGGACGTTTTCGCTCGTGCTCGTGCTGGTCGTCATGCTGGTCGGAGGCATCCTCTACGCCCGGCCGTCGGCGGGGATCACGCACCCGCCCGACGAACTGCTGACCGTCGCGGGGTTGCAGCTGGTCAAGTGGAAACTCGGCCTGCTCCTGGCGGCGCTGGTCGGCTACTGCGTCTACTGGGCGTGTATTCGCACATTCAAGCCCCGTCTGGCGATCAGCGACGCGCAGGCCTTCGCGATCATCGGGGTCATCGTTCTGGCCTTCGTCCTTACGGTCGCACTGGGTCCGTTCGGCATCCACAACTTCACGCACGGCAACAAGATCGCCAGCAGCGAAGTGTTCAGGCAGGTCTCGGAGTGGAATCCCCCGACGGCGAAGGGCCGGCACTTCCCGCCGGTCTGGCGATTCTGGGCGATTCTGCGGGTTTCCGCCGGCCTGCTGCTGGTGATGGGGGTTCTGTACGTCATTCTTCGCAACGTGGGCCGGGCCACGCCGCCGGAGGGCGACGAACCCGGTGGCAACGGCGCCGACGGCCCGCTGCACACGAGTCTGTTCGATGTCGCCGTCGTCGCGATCGGGTTGGCGATGACGTTCTGGGCCCGGCGCTTCGCGCCGATCTACTTCATTTTCGCAGCCCCGGTTTTCCTGACGTGGTTTCTGAACCTGGCCCGGCCGGTGCCCGCGCGCGTGCGTTTCTGGACGCGGGCGGCGGTGGCCGTGGGAACGCTGGCGTTCACGTTCGAGGTCGTCCACGAGACGTACACCAAGGCCAGGTTCGAGCTCGTGGACACGTTTCGCGACGGGGCCCAGTTCAGCCTGCTCCAGCGGGTGACGCGCTACGACGGCACGCCCCACGTTGCGATCAAGTTCCTCAACAAGAACGACCTGCACGTGAACGTGCTGGTGGAATGGACGCAGGCCGGGGCGGTGATGTTCTACGCGCCCAACGCCAAGGTCTACATGGACGGGCGGGCCCAGCAGGTCTACGACGAGAAGCACTACCGCAAGTACTCGGCGCTGCTGGGCAACCCCAAGACGCCGCGCTCGATTCTCGTGAAGCTGCTCAACGAGTATCCGACCGACGCCGTGCTGATCAAGCGCTGGGGACCGGCGCAGAACCTGGGCATTACGCTCCAGCAGTCGCCGGACTGGGTTCCCGTAATGCTCAACCGGCGTTACGGCCTCTTCCTCCGCCGCGGCAGCAAGCCGTTCCGCGAGCTGTGCGACCGTCTGCGACGTGGCGAGGAGTGGCGGCCCGACGATCCCTCGGCGCTGGCCACGCGCGGGCTCGTCTGGGAGGCGATGAACCCGCCCAACCTGAAAATGGCGATCAGCTGCTGGCGCAACGCGCTGAACCGTGACATTCGCACGGGCATCATCTGCTTCCGCCCGCTGACCTCCGCCCTGATCGGTTTGAATCGGGTTGCGGAAGCCGATCAGCTCGTGCGCCAGTATTATCAGGTATTGAGGCAGCGTGTGCCGGGATTGCGCGAAGCCGACCGGCGCCGCCTGCTCAAGGTTCTCAACCTCTGCTGGGGAGACGTGCAACAGGCACTGACGCGCCAGGGCCATGGCCCCCGAAAGCCATAGCGGAACGGGGCCGCGGGGCGTCCCCGCACGACGATTCCACAGGCTCGCACCAGGCGCCGGCCGATAGGACTACAGGAACCGGTTTTCATGCGTTATCTCACCTTTCTCCCGCGAAGGAACCACCCCATGAAGCTTCGGATGCGTCATGCGGCCGTCGTGGCCGGCATCGTCCTGACGAGCCTGTCTGCGGTCTGCGACCTGGTCTACAACCAGATCGAGGAACGCAGCGGTACCGTCGAAGTGCTCGTCATCAACAACACCCCCTACCGGGCTTCGTTCACCATCGGATCGTATGACGCCTGGGACCTCAACCCGCCGGGACGAGTCGATTTCGAACAGCGCCGCATCGAAGCCCATACGACCGAAGCCGTGTTCGAGATCGACTGCAAGCGCAACATCGCGATCGGCACGCAGGCACTGGTGGACCGCATGCTCGAAACCGACGCGGACGACGCTTCCGGCTTCGATCTCGACGCCTTCGGCGCGAAGGTGAACTTCTCTTCGGCACCAGTCGATTCCGGGGCCGCGGCCCTGCCGACCGTGGGCACCGCCGAGGGAATCGAGGTGCTCCTGGGGGTCGACTACGCCTGCAGCGACCGGCTGATCTTCACATTCGAAGAAGATCCCGCGGCCCCCGGCGGCTTCCGGATCGACTACGAGCTGCTCCACCGCGAAGAGTTCAACTGACCAGGCGCGGCTGCGGCGCGGGCGTTCCGCCTGTGCCGCGTTTCTTGCCTTGTCACCTTTTCATCTCTTCCCCCGCATCGCTCTGAAGGCCGGTCGAGGGCGGCTGGCCCCGGAGCATGAAGAACGCCGCCGACGCTGCTCGCGGGCAGCCCCGCCCGCGGTCCTTGAGCAAAACGCGAAGATCGGAAATGATGGCAAGTCAGGACACGAGACCCGTCACGGAGCCGACGCATGAGCACGCTTCCCGTCGCACAGAAGGTCGCCGACGACATGAAATCCGCTTCGTGGATCCGCGAGATGTTCGAGAAGGGCCGGCGGCTCAAGGCCGAACTCGGCGCGGACAACGTGCACGATTTCTCGCTGGGCAACCCCAACGGCGCGCCGCCCGAGGCATTCTTCGCCGCGCTCGCCGGGGTCGCGGCCGAGCGTGATCCCGCCCGGCACCGCTACATGCCCAACGCCGGCTTCGACGCCACCCGCGAGGCCATCGCGCGTTTCGCGTCGCGCGAGTACCGCCTCGAGATCGGCGCCGACGGCATCATCATGACCACCGGCGCCGCCGGCGGCCTCAACGTCGTCATGCGGGCGATCTGCAACCCGGGAGACGAGGTCATCGTGCTGGGCCCGTTTTTTCCCGAGTACCGCTTCTACATCGAGCAGGCCGGCGGCCGGATGGTGCTCGTGCAGACCGACGGGCAGTTCCAGCCCGACTGCGACGCCATCGCGGCGGCCATCACCGACCGTACCCGGGCCCTGCTCATCAACACGCCCAACAATCCCTCGGGCGCGGTCTTTTCGGCCGAGCACTGCCGCGCCCTGGCGGACCTGCTCAAGCGCTACGACCACGACGACCGGCCGATCTATCTCGTGACCGACGATCCCTATCGCCGCATTCTGTACGATCTCGACTGGTGCCCGACGCCGGCGAGCGACTACCCGCGCACGATCATGGTTTCGAGCTACTCGAAGGACCTGAGCATCGCGGGCGAGCGGGCCGGCTACATCGTGGTGCCGCCCGCGGTGCCGCAGCGCGAGCTGTTGCTGGGGGCGCTGACGATGCTCAACCGCACGCTGGGTTTCGTGAACATGCCGGCCCTGATGCAGCGCGTCGTCGCCCGCTGCGCCGACGCCCTGTGCGACGTCTCGTTCTACAAGGCCAACCGCGATCTGCTGTGCAACGCCCTGCTCGACTTCGGCTACGATCTCAACGTGCCCGGCGGCGCGCTCTACGCTTTTCCGCGCAGCCCCACCGAAGATGACGTGGCCTTCGCCGACAGGCTGCTCGCCCACCACATTCTGGTCGTCCCCGG
>CAYRXN010000226.1:0-9491 GCA_964428275.1 uncultured Planctomycetales bacterium
CCCAGTTCGGCACCAGCGGTTTGAGCAGGTCGATCACCGGCCCGAGCTTGTCGGGCAGCGGAATCTCGACGTAACGGATGCCCTCGAACCCGCGGACCGGGATGATGTCGGCGTGGTCGTAGAACTCCTCGACTTTCTTGCCGGTGACGATCTCGATCACGCAGCGCAGGGCGGATTCCATCACGCCGCCCGTGGCGCCGAAGATCACGCCCGAACCGGTGGCGGTGCCGAACGGGTCGTCGAAGTCGCTCCGGGGCATCGCGGGCAGGTCGATCCCCGCCTCGGAGATCATCTTGGCCAGCTCGCGGGTGGTCAGGCCGTAGTCGATGTCCTTATACCCGCTGTCGCACATCTCCGGCCGGTTGCACTCGTATTTCTTGGCCGAACAGGGCATCAGCGCGACGCTGACGATGTCCTTGGGATCGATGTTGTTCTGCTCGGCGTAGTAGGTCTTGATCAGCGCGCCGAACATCTGCTGCGGGCTCTTGGCGCTCGAGAGGTGGTCCAGGTACTCGGGGTAGAAGTGCTCGATGAACTTCACCCAGCCGGGCGAGCAGCTCGTGAACTGCGGCAGGGCCACCGTCTTGTCGCCCAGCACCAGGGCCTTGTACAGCCGCAGCAGCAGCTCGGTACCTTCCTCGATGATGGTCAGGTCGGCGGTGAAGTTGGTGTCGAAGACCTTGTCGAAACCGCACCGCCGCAGGGCGGTGTTCATCTCGAACGTCAACGGCGTCCCGGCGGGCAGGCCGAAGCACTCGGCGATGGCCGCCCGCGGGCTGGGCGCGGTCTGCATGACGACGTGCTTGGTGGGGTCGTCGATGGCGGCCCAGACCTCGTCGGTCGGGTCGTTGGCCCGCAGCGCCCCGGTCGGGCAGCGGTTGATGCACTGACCGCAGTTGATGCAGATCACCTCGGCCAGCGGCTTTTCCAGAAAAGTGCTGACGCGGGTCTGATCGCCGCGGCCGATCGCCTCGAGCACGCCGACTTCCTGGAAGTCGATGCAGGTGCGGATGCAGCGCCGGCACAGCACGCACTTGTTCATGTCGCGGACGACCGAGTGGCTGGAGCGGTCGATCTCGAAGCGGGGCCGTTCGGGGTGCCCGAAACGGAAGAAATCGACGCCGTACTCCTTGGCCAGGGCCTGGAGCTCGCAGTTGTTGTTGCGGCCGCAGGTGTAGCACTCTCCGTAGTGGTTGGCCAGCAGCAGGTCGATGATGTGCCGCCGGGCCTGGCGCACCTTGCGCGTGTGGGTCCTGACCCTGATCGGCTGCGTGATCGGGTAGGCGCAGCTGGCCTGCAGGGTGCGCATGCCCTCGACCTCGACGACGCAGACGCGGCAGACGCCGGCCACGCAAAGGTCTTCGTGGTAGCACAGCGTGGGGATGCGCACGCCGGCCTGCCGGGCGGCTTCGAGGATGGTGGTGCCGAAGGGCACCTTGACCTGCTTGCCGTCGATCTCGACCGAGACGGTACCGCCGATCGCGTCGGGCGCGGCGGGTGCGGGGGGCGCCTGTCGCTGCTGGCTGCGGGGGGCCCGCGACTCGACCTGCTTCGTGGTGGCGTGATTACCCATGGGGTCCGATCTCCTCAGCGGGGCGTCACACGGTCTGGGGCGTGCGGCCCATGATTTCCTGCGGAAAATGCTCGACGATCGACAGGAAGGCGTTGGGGCTGGACTGTCCCAGCCCGCACTTGGAAGC
The DNA here is from genome assembly GCA_964428275.1 of uncultured Planctomycetales bacterium. Lineage (GTDB taxonomy): Bacteria > Planctomycetota > Phycisphaerae > UBA1845 > Fen-1342 > JALSRY01. Next base: position 1,701 of record CAYRXN010000226.1, read on the forward strand.
CACCTGCATCGTTTCGCCCAGCGCGATCAGGTCGCGCAGATAGCGCATCGAACAGCGGCCCTGCTCCAGCAACCGGACGCCTTCGAGCAGCTTGGGGTTGCCGTCGCGACAGGGCGTACACTGGCCGCACGACTCCTCGGTGAAAAACTCGAGGAAATTGCGGGCCACCTTCAGCATGTCGCGCTGCGGGCCGAAGACGATCACCGACCCCCCGGTAGCGACGTCTTCGAAGGCGATCGTGCGGTGAAACTCGCAGCGCGGCACGCAATGTCCCGACGCGCCGCCGATCTGCACGGCCTTGGCGTCGCGTCCGCCGACCTCCTCGAGCAACTCGCTGATCGGAATGCCCATGGGGAACTCGTAGACGCCGGGGCGCTCGCAATCGCCCGAGACGCTGAACAGCTTCAGGCCGGTGGATTTTTCGGTCCCGAAGCCGCGGAACCAGTCGGCCCCGCGGGCGAGGATGCACGCCGCCCAGGCCAGCGTCTCGACGTTGTTCACCACCGTCGGCCGGCGGACGAAACCCGTGTCCACCGGGAACGGCGGGCGGTTGCGCGGTTCGCCGCGATGGCCTTCGAGCGATTCGATCAGGGCGGTTTCCTCGCCGCAGACGTAGGCCCCGGCCCCGAGCCGGATTTCGATATCGAAATCGAAGCCCTTCTCCAGGATGTTGTGCCCGAGCAGGCCGTGCTCGCGGCGCTGCGCCAGCACGCTTTCGAGGTGCGGCAGGAGGTAGGTGTATTCGGCCCGCAGGTAGACGATGCCCGTCGCGGCGCCGACCACGTAACCCGCGATGGTCATGCCCTCGAAGACCAGATCGGCGTATTGCGAGAGGATGACGCGGTCCTTGAACGTCCCGGGCTCGCCCTCGTCGGCGTTGCAGACGATGTACTTGTGTTCGCCGGTGGCGGCGCCGGCCAGGTTCCATTTCACGCCGGTCGGGAAGCCGGCGCCGCCGCGGCCGCGCAGTCCGGAACGGGAGATCTCGGCCACGACGTCGGGGCGTTTCTTCTCCAGCGCGGCCCGGAGCCCCTCGTTGGGCTTGATCTGGGCGAACGTGAGCGGACCTTCGTGTGCAGCTTTCATGCCCGTTGCTCCTCCTCTTTGCGGAGGGCGTGAAGGCCGAACTCGGCCCGGCACTCCTCGATGATCTCGTGAACCTTCTGTGCGGTAACGCCGGTGTACACGCGGTCGTTGACCAGCAGGGCCGGCCCCTGGTCGCACATGCCCAGGCAGTTGGCCCACTCGAGCGTGAACATGCCGTCGCCGGTGGTCTGGCCGAACGGGATACCCAGGTCGTTCTCGAGCTGCCGGGCGATGCGGTCCTTGCCGGCCAGGTCGCAGGAGACCGTGCGGCACAGCCGCACGACGAACCGCCCACGGGGCCGGTCGCCCAGGAAGGCGTAGAACGATACGACGCTGTGGACCTCGACCGGATGGATCTCGAGCAGGTCGGCGATGACCTGCATCGTGTAGGCGCTGATGTGGTTGTACTTGCGCTGCACGTGCTGGAGCATCGGCAGCAACGCGGCCCGCGCGCGGCCGTGCTGCTCGGCCAGCTCGCGCAGCTCCTCGTTGAGGCGTTCGCGTTCGGTGACCAGCATGGCCTACACCCCCTTTCCGGCGAGCAGCCCGTTGATCTTGTCGACCAGCACCGCCGGCGGCACGGGCTTGGAGACGAACTCGTCGACCGGGATCATCGCGTCGTCGCGGTCGTAGTCCATGCCCGTCACGCGGCTGATGCTGGTGAGCATCAGGATCGGCAGATCGCGGCCCGTGCGGCGCAGCTCCTGGGCCATCGCGATGCCGTCGTCCGGCTCGGCCATCATCACGTCGAGCACGAGCACATCGGGCTCGAACTCGTCGATGGCGGCCATGCCCTCGGCGACGCAGTGCGCCGTCGCCACCTCGTGACCCGCCTGCTCGAGCACCAGCTTGCAGGCCTCGGTCATGTCGGGGTCGTCGTCCACTACCAGGATTTTCGCCATGCTGCTCTCCTTATCGGCGCTCCGCCGGGCGGCGGCTTCGACCGCACGGGTCTCCTGCGCCCGCCGCGACGGACCTCACCATTCCTGAAGATGGCAAAGCACGTGCCATCTGCGCGGATCGATCGGCCCCGGGCGCATCCTTCGGCCGAGTCAGGTGTCACGGATGGTTGCGCCAAACCACCCAGCGTCATGCGGCTTTTGCCGCAAGAACGGCCCGGGCGCCGCATCCTAGACATGCTAGGCCACGGGGTTTGCCCCGCGGCCAGGCGCAGTTCCCGCGCCCCCTGCGCGCATACATGCCCGAGTTAGCAACTGCGCAAGCTTGCATCGAAATGATCCGGGCCCGCCCCGACACCGCGGCGGTCCGCCGGCAGGAAACCGCACTCTATTTCGGACGCAGCCCCCGGGATCTGACGGGCGCGGGCGCATGCGTGGACGTCGCGCGAAACGAATGGAATACTCCCGTTGAGCCGCGTCCGCCGGCGCCAGGTAACCGGAAACGACCTGCGCGCTGCGCGTGGCCGGCCCTGCGTACACAGGTTGGTCGCATATGCACAGGCGGGCACGGAAACCGGGATTCACACTCGTCGAGCTGGTCGTGGTGGTCGTGATCGTGGGCGTCATCGCCTCGATCGCGATTCCGCGTATCAGCCGGGGCTCGGCCGCCGCCAAGAATGCGGTAACAGCCGGTGACCTGCACATCCTGCGAACCGCCCTGCTCCACTACGCCGCCGAACACAACAACGAGTTCCCCGGCCCGACAGGAGACCGGGTCGCCGAACAGCTTACGTCCTATACGAACCTGCTGGGGGCCGTCTCGTACACGCGTTCGTCCGACTATCCCTTTGGTCCCTATCTTCACGAGATCCCCCCCTGCCCGATCGGCTTCCACCCCGGCAGCGCGACGATCGCCATCGACGACACCAACAGCCCGCCCGCCAACGCCCCCGCGAGTGAAGCGGGTTGGGTCTACAACCCCAACACGGGCGAGATCCGCCCCAATGCGGCCGGCTGGAACGAACTCGAAGCAACCACCGAACCGCTGACCACCGACTGACCCGCCGCTGGGCCCCCTCGCCCGGTGCGCAACCGCGCCGACGCGGCGCCTGCCGGAGCATACGATCCGCCGGCGTTTCGACGCCCACGGGGCGCGGTCACGCATCGCGCGGGTGTTTCAGCGGCTAGTACTGGCGACGCTGGCGCGCCGTGGGAATGCCGAGCTGACTGCGGTACTTGGCTACGGTGCGGCGTTTGATCTCGATGCCCTCGGCCTTGAGCTTGCGAACGATGGCATCATCGCTGAGCGGGTCGGTCTTGTCCTCGTTGTCAACGATTTCCTTGACCTTGGCCTTGATGCTGTCCCAGCCCAGCGCCTCGCCGGTACCGGCTTCCGTCCCGCCGGTGAAGAACCGCCGCAACGGATAGATCCCCCGCGGCGTCTGGATCCATTTGCCATCGACGGTGCGACTGATCGTGGACGGATCGCAGTTGAAACGAGCGGCCAGGTCGCTCATGCGCAGAACTTTGAGATACTGCTCGCCCTTGTCGAGAAACTCGCGTTGCGCCTCGACCACCGCCCTGGCGACCTCGAGCAGCCGCTCACGCCGATAGCGCACGGCATCGATGATGGCGTTGGCCGCTTCGAGTTTCTGCTTGATGAACTCGCGGGCCTTCTTGTCGCCGCGGGCCTTTTCGAGCGCGCGGCGGAACTCCGGCGAAATGCGCAGCTCACGAAGATTGCCACGGGTGAGCCGCGTGCTGTAGCTGTCCGACTCCTCGTCGTATTCCACGACGACGTCGGGAACCACCGCCGGCACCTGCTGGTCGATCACGTCCACGCCCGGATGCAGCGAGAGACGCCCGATGACGTGGATCGCCTCCTTGACCGCGTCCAGACCGACACCGAGCGACTTGGCGATCTGCGGCAACCGGTTCTTCTGCAAGTCTTCGAAGTGCTCCTCGATGATGCGCCGGGGGAGCTCGGTGTCGCCGGGCAGCGATTCGAGCTGGAGCAGGAGGCATTCCTGGAGGCTGCGGGCGGCGATGCCGGGCGGATCGAGCTGCTGCACGCGGGCCAGCGCGTCCTTGAGCCGGCCGAGATCCACCGGCGGCTCGACCTGCTGCGCGAGCTCATCGAGGCTCACGGAGAGCCGGCCGACATCATCGATGTTGTCGATGATGAGCACACCCAGGCGCCGCGTCTCGTCATCCGTATCAATCAGGTTCCACTGGTCGAGCAGATACTCGCGCAGGCTGATGGAGCGGGCCGGAATGTTGGCCATCGCCTCCATCTTGATGTCGCCTTCCTCGCTGGCTCGCGCCCGCGACTTGGTGCCCTGATACTCTCCGTCGTCCTCGAACCAGTTGTACTCGGAAACCAGGTTGTCCAACCGTTCGAAATCGCGGGCGTCGCCGCCCTCCACGACCAGGTCCTGTTCGCCCTCGGGGCGCTCCCGGTCGGATTTTTCGGGTTTCTCGGCTTCGACCAGCTCGTCGTCGGTTGGCTGAACCTCCAGGGCGGGGTTGTCGTCGATCTCCTGCGCGATGCGCGCCTCGAGCGCCATCGCGTTGAGCTGGAGGATGTCCATCGCCTGAATCAACTGCGGAGTCAGGCGTTGCTGCTGCTGGAGCAGGGCCCGCGGGATTTGTGACAGAATCTGTGACATATGCCCAGATTATAGCGAATCGCAACCACCGCGCCGCGCCGAAAGGCCGGATTCTGCCGCGCGCCGGCGATCAGGGCAAACCCAGCTCGCCGGCGATCGGCTCAAGCGCCTCGATACAGTGGCGGATGTGCTCGTCGAGCTCCATCCCGAGCAGCGCCGCGCCGGCGTGGATGTCGTCACGCGAAACCGCGGCGGCGAACGCCGGCGTCTTGAGTTTCTTCTTGACGCTCTTGGGCTTCATACCCTCCAGGCCCGTCGGGCGGACCAGCGCACAGGCCACGATGAACCCCGAAAGCTCGTCCACGGCGAACAGGGCCTTGCGAATCGGTCGATCGCGCGGGTAATCGTCGAGGTTCCAGTAACCGTGCGAGAGGATCGCGCCGACGATCTCCTCGTCGACCCCGCGCGCGCGCAGGATGCGCGCCCCTTCGCGTGTGTGCGCCGGCGGCTCGGGCCAGCGTTCGTAGTCGAAGTCGTGCAGCAGGCCGACGATTCCCCAGGTGGGCTCGTCTCCGCCGAGCAACCGCGCGTAGTGGCGCATCGCCGCCTCGACGGCCAGCGCGTGTTTCCGCAACGACTCGCTCTGCGTGGTTTCGCACAACAGCTCCCAGGCCTCATCGCGTGTCATCGGTGTTCTCCTGCGATCGACGCCGCGCGGCTCTGGTTTGTCGCCGGCCGCGCGTGATTCGTCAGAAAGAAGGACCGCGGGCTCAAGGCCCGGCGATTCAGGGCCAGACGACCGCGTCGGGCACGTAGTTCTGCCGAATCATGCGCTGGTAGCCCACGGCCTGGTCGTAGGTCGCGTAATGCCCCACGAGTACGACGTACAGCGGCGTGCGGTTGTGCGTCTCGGTGTGCACGTAGGCGTCCAGCCCCTCGCCCTGGAGCCTGCGCCGCAACCGTTCGGCGTTGGCCCGCGTGCGAAACGCGCCGCACTGGACCGCGTAGCTCGACGCCCCCAGCCCTACCCGGCGGCGGGCGGCCGAAGCCATCGCGCTTCCGGGGAACGCCGACGCGACCTCCTGAAAGTAGCGCCGGGCCTGGGGCCACTGTCCCTCACGTTCGCAACACAGCCCGAGCCGAAACAGCACCATGTCCTTCGGCGGCGCGGCGGGCATGCGCGGCAACGCGGCCTGGTAGCAGCGGATGGCCTCGCGCCAGCGACCGTCCTCGAAGTGCAGCGTGCCCAGCGTGACACCGGCTCGCCAGGCGGTATCGTCGGTGGCCAGTCCGGCAGCGTGGGCGAGATCGGCGCGGGCCGCCTGCCGCCGGCCCCGCTGGGCGTTGGCCAAACCGCGAACATAGTACGCGTCGGCGACCTCCTCGCGCACCTCAGGCCTTTCGCGCACCTCGGAAAGGAATCGTGTCAGGGCATCGGCCGCCCGGCCGTAGTCGCGGCGTTCATATTGTCGATTGCCCTCGTCGAGCAGCATGCGCTGCTCCTGCGTCAACCCCGGGGCGCAACCGCCGACCCCCAGAGCGCCTACCACGAGCACCCAGCCCGCCGCTGTCAGATTCCGGTTTCTCATGGGTTTTAGCGTACCGCAAGCGCCGCCGGCCGCAAACCGAGACGCGGGCGGAAGATCGAGACGCCCTGACGGCAAGCCGCCGCAGCGGCAAGACGCACCGCCGCCCGACCCCCGTCCCGGCTCCGGCGCTACGGCTTGCGCCGCCCGGTGGCCTGGCGGCGCGGGGCGCGCTTCCTGTACGTGGCCGTGACGACCGAGTGCATGCCGCCGCGCGGGCGCCAGCGCGTGGTGACGGTCATTTCGCGGGGACGCAGCACGGCCACCAGCTCGTCGAGGATGCGGTTGGTGACCGCTTCGTAGAATATGCCCTGTTCGCGGAACGCCTGGAGGTAGAGCTTGAGGCTCTTGAGCTCGACGCAGCGCCGATCGGGCACGTATTCGATCTCGACCGTCCCGAAGTCCGGCTGGCCCGTCACCGGGCAGCGGCTCGTGAACTCCGGCGCCACATGGCGGATCACGTAGTTGCGCCGCGGCGCAGGGTTGGGAAAAACCTCGAGTCCGTGGGTTGTCGTGCGGGCCATGGGCGGTTCTCCTGGTTTCCGATCGCCGCGGGTGATCCGCCTGACGCCGGCGGCGGCGCGATTGCTCGTACACCTGGGTCTGGCGATTATGGGAGCGATCTGCCGATAAGAGCAAGGGGCGCAGACGACGGGGAAACAAGGCGACGAGGCACGGAGGCACCGAGGCATCCGGGGAATGCAACCCAACCACGAACCGCGGGCCTGCGGGCCGTCCGGTGCTCCGCGGCCTCACCATCCCGGCTCTGCCCGGCAGAGCCCGGCCTGCTCGGCTCGGAAACCGAGGGTGGTACAGCGGGGCCAGAAGGCTGCAACCATGGAGCACCGGCGGCGAACTCACGTCGAACCACGCATGCGGCCGCGACCACGCAACAAGCCGCGCCCGGCGTTCCCCGCCCGGCGCCGCCCGGCGCGTGCCGCGCGCCCGGCGGGATGGGCCACGGCGGCGCTGCTGTTTGCGCTGGCGCTGGGCGGCTGCGACCTGATGGCGCTGTTCGTCGAGCTCACGCCGGCGCCGCCGCTGGGGTTCGCGCATCTCCAGGAGTGCGTGGACATGGCGATCGACGTGACGGAGGTGAACCTCGGCTGGCAGCGTCGCGAGGACGTCCGCCAGCGCTGGGCCGCGCCGGGCCTGCGGGTCGAGTTCGTCACGATTCCCGAGATCCGCATGACGTACATGCTGCGAACCGACACGCGGGCCGGCGGCTACACGATCGTCCTGCCCGGTACGAGCCGGGCCCGGCACATCGTGATCGACCTGGGGATGCGTTCCAGTTATGACCGCGACCTCGACCTCAACCTGCACACGGGGTTTCGCATCGCGGCCCTGGCCGTGCGGGCCGATCTGACCGACCACCTGACGCAACCTTACCCGGTCCGCGTCGTGGGCTACTCGATGGGGGGAGCGGTCGCGGTGATCCTCGCCGCCCACCTCGACCACGACGGCTACGACGTCGCCGAGGTCGTCACGCTCGGCCAGCCGGCCGTCACGGACGGCGCGGGGGCGGCCCGGCTGGCGCGTCTGCCGCTGCTGCGGCTGATCGCCGGCGACGACCCGATCGTCTGGTGGACCGAGCGCAACTACACGCAG
>CAYRXN010000227.1:0-6452 GCA_964428275.1 uncultured Planctomycetales bacterium
CTTCGCACCGGCGGATTGTTATATAGTTGGAACTGGGAGTCGAAGCTGTGCCAATGCAGACCCCGAGATTGTAGTACTGAGTGCTGTTGGGATCGGTCAAAGTCATGTTCGTGCCGTCGATCGTGAGATCCTCCAGCGTTACATAGTCTTCGCCGGCGAATCGAATGGCATCGAAGAGTGCTCCCGACGGCTGGATTGTAACCGTGTCGCCTGAATAGGCGCGAACAACCGTCGGGTTGCCTGGTGTGCCTGATGGAAAGCCTGTGAGACGCTCGGCATACGTACCGGCCCGGACGATAAGCGTGTCACCGCCGGCCATGTGAGCGAGTCCGTAAGTGATCGTGGCCCAGGGATTCGATTGAGAACCGTCGTTCGAGTTGCTTCCGTTGGATCCGTCTACATAGTACGTGGCGGCGCTGAGGGAATAGGGCAACGTGAGCAGCAAGAGAAAAAGGCAGAGGAAGACGGTGCTTGGGGTATGCTTGTGTTGAGACATCATGCAATCCTCCATAACAAGGGAAGGCAACTATAGCTCCCCGTCCAGCGTCACAGTGATGCTGAATGCCGGGGGGGAAGCATTGCCGGGCACCATGCCCGAGCGTCAACACGAACACGCTCGTATTGGGCAAACGTGCCTGCGCCAGGCTGGCGAATTGTGGCGAAGGCACATCACCCCAACACATAGTATCACCCGCTCAAGCAGGATCAATCCTCTCCAACGCGAACCGGTAACAAGCGGGAGACCCATGCACACAGTCGATCCTCTCGGACGTCTCCGCCGGGTCGGTCAGCGTTGAAGTACTCCTGCCAGCGCGGGCAGGCCGTCTGCCCAAGAGCACCAAGCCGGGCTGCAACGCGGCGGCTCCTGGCGGCCGAACGGGCCTGACGCAAGGGCACGCACGAGCGATCGCCACGACCACCGCCTACTCGAACAACAGCCCGTCATCGGCCGTATCTTCCGCCGGCGTCTCGAGTCCCAGGTGGGCGTACGCGCGCGGGCGGACGCAGCGGCCGCGCGGCGTGCGGATCACGAAACCCAGTTGCAGCAGGTAGGGCTCGACCACGTCTTCGAGCGTGTCGCGTTCGTGGCCCATGCTGGCGGCGATCGCCTCGATGCCGGCCGGACCGCCGTCGTAGTGCTCGATCAATGTCCTCAGGTAGTTGCGGTCCAGCGAGTCGAGGCCGAGCGCATCGACCTGCAGGATCTCCATCGTGGCATCCACGATCTCCGGCGTCAGCGTGCCGTCACCACGAACCTGGGCATAATCGCGCACGCGGCGGAGCAGGCGGTTCACGATGCGCGGCGTGCCGCGGGCGCGGGCGGCGAGTCGCTGGAGCGCATCGCGCGACGCGGCGATCTTCAACCGCTCGGCGTTGCGCGCCACGATCTCGGTCAACTCGTCGATCGTGTAATACTCCAGATGAAAGATCAGGCCGAACCGGCTGCGCAGGGCTTGCGAAAGCATCCCGGCCCGCGTCGTCGCGCCGATGAGCGTGAAACGCTTGAGCGTGAAGTTGACGGTTCGGCCGCCGATGCCGCTGTCGGTGGTATAGTCGACGCGGAAATCCTCCATCGCGGGGTAGAGAAACTCCTCGACCACCTTGTGCAGGCGGTGGATTTCATCGACAAACAGCACGTCGCCGGCCTCCATCTGCGTCAGCATCATCATCAGGTCGCCCTGGCGGGTGATCGCCGGTCCAGATGTGACGCGGATCGTCGAACCCATCTCATTGGCGATGACGTGCGCAAGCGTGGTCTTGCCGAGTCCCGGCGGACCGTCGAGCAATACGTGGTCGATCGGCTCCCGGCGGGCCTGGGCGGCCTGGAGCGCAATCTGGAGCTGCTGGCGCACCGCTTCCTGACCGATGCACTCGTCGAGCCGTCGCGGACGCAGCGACGTGAGATAGCTGTCCTCGTCGGGACCGGGTTGGGTGAATACGCGTTCGATGCTCATGGATGCCCGCAATCAGTCATAGACAACCGCCTCGGAGTCCTTCGCTGTGTTCTCGCCTCTGCCCGCCCGGACTTCTCCACCAAGGGCTCCGAGACAACCGCGGAGACACAAGGGAGGAGCGTTCCCACCGGCTGGAAGCCGGTACCACACAGGCAAGGGAGCCTGCTACTGTTCTCACCGGCTGGAAGCCGGTACCACACCACAGAGGCAAGGGGCCTGCTGCTGTTCCCACCGGCTGGAAGCCGGTGCCATCAGTTGTGCTCCTCAGGTTTCCACCGGCTGGAAGCCGGTACCACACCACACAGGCAAGGGAGCCTGCTGCTGTTCCCACTGGCTGGAAGCCAGTGCCATCAGTTGTGCTCCTCAGGTTTCCACCGGCTGGAAGCCGGTACCACACCACACGGGCAAGGGAACCTGCTGCTGCTCCCACTGGCTGGAAGCCAGTGCCATCAGTTGTGCTCCTCAGGTTTCCACCGGCTGGAAGCCGGTACCACACACCCACCCTGGTCCCTCAATCCCTTGGTCCCTTAGTCCCTTGGTCCCTTAGTCCCTTGGTCCCTCAGTCCCTTGGTCCCTCAGTCCCTTGGTCCCTCAGTCCCTTGGTCCCTCAGTCCCTTGGTCCCCTTGTCCTCTTATCCCTTTGTCCGTCGGTTCCTTGTCTGCTCAGCCCCTGATCCGCCGATCTCTCCGTCGCTGCTCTCACATGGTGCCATGCTTGACCTTGTAGGCCGCTCGCACGATTTCTTCGGGCGAGGACAGGTCCGGCTCGTGCTCGACCGCGAGCGTGATCCAGCGCTGCGCGTCGTTCCGTCGATCGCCCCATTGTACAAGGATCTCGAGCGCGACCTGCTGCGCTTCGGTCAACGTGGCCGGCGGGCGCGGCGCCTCCGAGGGGGTCGCGAACTGCTCGAGGTGCCCGCGCAGCTCGCTGATGATGTGAGCCGCGGTCTTCTTGCCGATCTCCGGCAGCGTGGTGAGCGTGTGGACGTCGCCGTTTTCGATCGCCGCGGCCAACTGATGCACCGGCAGAATCATCGCCCGCAGCGCGCGGCGCATGCTGATGCCCTTGACGCGAACGAATGCGTTGTAGAAATCGCGCTGTGCCTCGCTGAGAAAGCCGATCAGCCGTGGGATCATCACGGTACCGGTGGGGTTGCCCTCGAGGTACTGGATCGTGTAGAGGGTGATGTCTTCGCCCACCAGCCGCCCGAGCTCGGCCAGCGACGCCGCCGGCACGAGCACTTCGTAGAACAGCCCGCCGACGCGGATGACGGCGGCCTGGTCATCGACCTGTTCGACCCGTCCGGCGAGGCGGCAAATCACGGCGTCGGCCCTCCCGGTGTGGATGTCCCCGCGGGCGCGAGGCCCCCGCTTGCCTGCAGCAGCCCGGCGCGCCGCAGTTCCAGCCCGCACAGCGCCACCGCCAGCGCATCGGCGACGTCGTTGGGTTCCGGGATCGCCGGCAGTCGGAGCGTGGCGGCCACGGCCCGTTGGATCTGGGCCTTGCCGGCCCGGCCGCTGCCGGTGAGGTGTTTTTTCACGTGCGTGGCGCCGATGTGCAGGATCCCCAGCCCCCGGCGGGCGGCGAGCGCCAGGATCACGCCGCGGCCGTGGGCCATCAGGATCGCCGTACGCGGGTGCCTGTAGTGCGCGTAGAGCTCCTCGCAGGCGAGCGTGGTGGGCCGGCAGTGGGTGATGATTTCGCCGAGGCCGGCTTCGAGTTCGACGAGGCGTTGTTCGATCGGCTGGCTGGCGTGGAGCCGGATCACGCCGGCTTCGATGACCCGCGGCGAGCCGGTCCCCCGCCCATCGAGGACGGCGTAGCCCGTTCGCCGAAGCCCGGGGTCGATGCCGAGGACCGGGCCGGCCGTGTTCGGACCAAGTTCGGGGACGGCGGGCTGGGCCTGTGTCGGTTGCGACCGCATGTCTCCATCATCCACGTTTTCACGCAACTGGCAACCAGAAGGGGGCGATGTGTGTAAAGGATGCTGAGAGGGCGGGATATGGGAGTATCTCTCTTTGGATTTCCGTTCACCCGCGGCGTTCGTGAGGCCGTTTTTCGAGTGCCGCTGGCGTGGCGAGCGAAGGCGACCGAAAAACATGGTGTGGTGTTCGCCTCGGCGGGCACGTCATATAATCTCTGAGCCCCCAGCGGGCTGGAGCGTGTGGGTGGGGCGGTCGGTGTGAGTGATCCCTGCGCGGAAAAGTCTTTGCGATAAAGGAACATTCGATGAGGTTTTCTCGTACGTTGATTTCGCTCGTCGCGTGCGCCGTCGTGCTGTGGGCGGCCGGGGCGACGGTCGCGGCCGGGGATGAATCGCTTCAGACCGCCTATGCCTCGATTCTCAAGGGAGACTACGCAGCCGGCCGCGCGGTGATCGGCCATCTGTTGCGGGCGAACGACTCGCCGGCGCAGGTTGCCCGGGTCGAGCGCTGGCTCGATGCGTTCGAGAAAATCGCCAGCTCGCGCCAGGATCTCAGGAGAAAGACGTTCGACTGGAACGTCAAGGAAAGCCGCGAACAGCTCGAAAAGGGGGAGGTCTACCTCGCGCTCAGCTTCGCGGCACAGGCCGTGGCCTACGCGGCGGACAAGGACGCGTTCGCGCGATCGGACCTCGTGCGCGAGTTGCGGCCGCGGGCGATGAAGGAAGCCGAGACGTTCTCGAAGCGGCAGCGATGGACCAAGGCTCATTCCTACTACATTCTTCTCGAAAGGCTCAACGAAGAGGACAAGGAGGTCAAGGAGCTGCGCGAGCGGGCCGCCCGCCATGCCCGGCTCGAGATCCTCTATGACAACAAAGAGGACGTCGAGCGGCGGCTCAAGGACGTGACCATCGACCTGATGGTGCGCTCGCTCAACCTCATCAACGACAACTACTACACCGAGCCGGATTTCAAGAAGATGGCGCAGGGGGCGATCGACAACCTGATCGCGCTGTGTACGACCACCCGGCTCTACGAGGGGCTCGATGCCGCCCCGCAGTTCAACGGCGTCGCCGACCCGGTTGCCCGGGAGTACTTCGTCGGCGCGCTCCAGAAGGAAAAGCAGCAGATCGAGCGGGCGGCCGGCTATTCCCACAAGGACGTGCTGCGGCTGTTCAACCGGGTGGCCCGGGCCAACGCCGAGAGCGTTTCGCTGCCCAAGGAGCTCCTGATCGTCGAGTTCATGGAAGGTGCGGTGGACGAGCTGGACGATTTCACCTCGATCGTCTGGCCGGCGGACGCGGCCGAGTTCGACAAGATGATGGTCGGCAACTTCGTCGGCGTGGGAATCCAGCTCGGGATCGACGAGACGACCGACCGGCTCAAGGTGATTACGCCGCTGGAGAACTCGCCGGCGCTCGAGGCGGGCGTCCAGCCGGGCGATCTCATCATCCGCGTGGACGGCGAATCGACGCGCGGCTGGTCCACCGAGAAGGCCGTGCGCGAGATCACCGGCCCCGAGGGCACCAAGGTCACGCTGACGATGTACCGCACCGGCGTGGGCGAAATCGACTTTCCGCTGATCCGCCGCAAGATCGAGCTGACCTCCATCCGCGGCGTGCAGCGCATGGAAGGAAAGGACGCCGGCTGGGACTTCATGGCCGACAAGGAGGCCGGCATCGCCTACATCCGCCTCACGAACTTCAACCCCGACTCGGAAAAAGAGCTGCTGGCGGCGTTGCGCCGGGCCAGGGGCCAGGGGATGCGCGGCCTGATTCTCGACCTGCGCAACAACCCCGGCGGCCTGCTCGACATCGCCGTGCAGACGGTCAGCAACTTCCTCGAGCGCGGCGAGGTGGTCGAGACGCGCGGGCGGCGCGAGGCGCCGCAGAAGCTGATGGTGACCGGCCACGCCGTCTATCCCGATCTGCCGCTCGTGATCCTCGTCAACGCGCACAGCGCCAGTGCTTCCGAGATCCTCTCCGGCGCGCTGAAGGACCATCGCCGCGCGCTGCTGATGGGCGACCGCACCTTCGGCAAGGGCAGTGTGCAGCGCGTCTACGGCCTCGATCGCTCGATGTTCAGTTTCGGCCGGCCCAGCGCGCGGGCCCGGCTCAAACTGACCACGGCCCTCTATTATCTGCCCAACGGCGAGTCGCCGCACAAGAAGCCGGACGCGAAGAAGTGGGGCGTCGATCCCGACTGCAAGGTCAAGCTGACGCCGAAGGAGTTCGTCAAGGTGCTCGAAATGCAGGGGCGGGCCTTTGTCATTCACAACGGAGACGATGAGCAGAAAGTGGACCAGGAAAAGCGCGAGAAGGAGCTCGCGGCACTCAAAGACGACGGCGACGACCAGGACGACGAAGACGACGAACCGCTTCTGTCCGACGAGGACGTCAAGCTCCTGCGGGCCGACCCCTACGAGGCGCCCGACGTCGATCCTCAACTGGAAACCGCGTTGCTCCACCTGCGCGTGAAACTGGCGGCCAACCTGCCGTGGCCGCAAATCGCCGCGCGCGCCGCCGGCGACGCCAAGAGCAAACAGTAGCGGCCGCCCCGGCCCGGACGGCGCTG
>CAYRXN010000228.1:0-20805 GCA_964428275.1 uncultured Planctomycetales bacterium
GGCAGCCTCCGACGCCCCCGGCCGCATCGCGAGCCGCGCCCCCGTGTCTTGATCGTGTGCGAAGGCGAGAAGACCGAGCCTCTGTACTTCAACGCATTTCGCCAGGACAGACGGCTCAGCACAATGGAGGTCACTGTCATACCTGGCACGGAAGCAGGAGGTACACTCCCCAAACAACTGGTCGAGTTTGCCAAGGAGCGACGACACGCGGAGAAGGCGACCGGTAATCCATACGATGTTGTGTGGTGTGTATTCGATTGCGATGAGCATCAAAGACTCCAAGAAGCTCTTGTCCAGGCTCGTGATAATAAGATAAAGGTCGCGTTCTCGAACCCTTCGTTCGAGTTGTGGTATCTGCTTCATTTTCAACATCAGGGAGCCGTGATCGATCGCAAGGCTGTCATTGCCGCTCTGAGGCAATATATCCCCGACTACGACAAGGCCCTCGATGGCATGTACGCACGACTGAAGGACAAGCAGCAAGATGCTATCAGCAGATCGCAAGACCTCCGAAACGCGCAACACCACATCACCGCGGAACAATGCACAGAAGTATCACCGAACCCATCGACATGGGTTGACAAGTTGGTCGAATGTCTAAACAACATTCCCCAGGAATGAACCGATCGGACAACACCAAGGATTCCAAAGATGTCGAAGAAACGCATGATGCTCTGCTCAGCAGCTCTCATTCTCTCGACTGCGACCGTGCTCGCCGAGCCGACGACGATCACCGTGCGCGTCCGCTCGCACGACGCGAAGTTCATCGGCTCGGCCGCCGGCGGGGTCGGGGTGGTCGTCAAGGACGCTGACAGCGGCCGCGTCCTGGCCCAGGGAATGATCCGCGGCGGCACCGGCGACACGAAGGCCCTCATGAAAGACCCCATCGCCCGGCGGCAGGAGATCGCCGGCCCCAAGGCCGCCAGTTACGTCGCCCGCCTGAACATCGACCGGCCCACGCGGGTCGAGATCCAGGTTCGCGGCCCCCTGGCCGGCGGCCACAACGTTCACCTCGCCTCGCGCACGCTCGTGGTCCTGCCGGGCCACGACATCGCCGGCGACGGCGTGGTGTTCGAGCTCTACGGCTGCATCGTGGACATCGTCTCGCCGACGCCGCACGAGTTCTTCAAGCCCGGCCAGACGGTGACGATCGACGCGAGCGTGGTGATGCTCTGCGGCTGCCCGGTCAAGCCCGGCGGCCTGTGGGATGCCGACCAGTTCGACGTCCGCGCGACGGTCTTCGACGCCCACGGCGAGAAACTGGCGGAAATCCCCCTGCAATACGCCGGCACGACCAGCCGTTTCCGCGCCGATTTCAAGCCCGCGACCGTCGGCGGCTACCGCGTGGTGGTGACGGCGGCGCTGGACGCCAGCGCGAACTACGGCTACGCGGTCGGCGGCTTCGTCGTGAAAGCTCCGGTGGAGAAGGCGCCTTCGGCAACCCGGTGACCCGTCGCGCGTCGCACCGACCGTCGGCGGACGGACTCCGCGCCCGCCGACGGCACGACGGTCCCGCAGACATCGGCACGCGAAGCGGCTAGACTACGCGCGCCATGCCGGAGAACCCGCTTGCAACCCCTGTGCGGCTGACGGCGCCGCCTTCGTACTTCTGGCTCAAGGACCGTATCGACGCATATCTGGCGCTCGTGGGTCTGTTGGCGACCGGACCGCTGATGCTGCTGATCGCGTGGTGGATTCGCCGGGACAGCCCCGGACCGGCGTTGTTCCGGCAGACCCGCGCGGGACGTTTGGGCAAGCCCTTTACCCTGCTGAAGTTCCGCACGATGCGGACCGACGCCGATCCCTACGGCGATTCGCCCGAGGACGGCAGCGACCCGCGGCTGACGACCATCGGCCGCCTGCTGCGCGAGTTGAGTCTCGACGAGCTGCCCCAGCTGCTCTGCGTGCTGCGCGGCGACATGGCGCTCGTCGGACCGCGACCGCTCTACGTGCAACAGATGTCCGAGTGGAACCCACGCCAGCGGGGCCGGCTGCTGGTCAAGCCCGGACTGACCGGGTTGGCGCAAATCAACGGGCGCGGGACGCTGACGATCGAAGAAAAGCTCGAATGGGACGTGCGTTACGTCGAGACGGCCAGCCTGCGCCACGACCTGGGCATCATCTGGCACACGCTCCTGCACGTCGTCAAGCGCTCCGGCATCTACGAAGTGCAGTACTCCGCGACGCGCAAACACCGCAGCGCCGGGCCGGCGAGCCGCGCTACGGCCCCGCCGGGCTCGTGAGGTCGAGGCAGGTTCGCGTCAGCGCGTCGCGCGGCCAGGCCGCCGCCACGTGCCGAAACGCCGCGTGCGCCGCCTCCAGATGCCCCCGTTGGTATTCGAGGAACCCGAGCAGGAAGTAGTAGTCGGGCGGCGCGGGGTTGACGCGCAGATAGGCCCGGAGTTTCTCGGTGGCCGCGGCGAGCGTTCCGGACCTGGCGTAGTATCGGTCGAGATGCAGATCGGCATAGGCCAGCCGGGGTTGCAAACGCAGCGCCGCACGCAGCGCCTCGGCCGCCTTGCCATATTGCCCCCGTTCCAGCCGGGCCTGGGCCAGATGGATGCGGCACGCCGGGTCGCCCTGGTTGAGTTCCCCCGCGAGGCGCAGCGCCGCGATCGCCCGGCTCGTATCGCCGGCCTTCAACCGCGCCAGACCGGCGCTGAGCGTCTGCTCGTGCTGCCGGAGGAGTTTGCGGCGGCGCTGCCGCACGTCACGCACGTTGAACCGGTGCGCCCGTTCGAGGCGATCGTAGCGCCGCCAGGCGTCGTAGCGGTTGTCCCAGTAACGGCGCCACTGGTCGGGGCTGTAAGGTTGTCCGCCGTAGCCGCGGGGCATGTGCGGGTCGTACGGCCCGTGCGGACGGCAGCGGGGATAGCGCGCAGCGGGCGGGCGGGCCGGCCGGGGTTGGCGATGCGCCGGCCGGTGCCGGGCGATCGCGACGTCGGCAACGTGCTTGATCTTCGCGGAAGTCGCTCCCCCGGCCGTCGGCATCGCCACGGGCTCGGCCGGTTCCGGCGCAGCAACGGTACCGGCGCACGCCGCCGGCGGTGCAGCGGGTTCCCGCGAAGCGGGCGGCGGTTCGTCCGCGAAGGCCGCGACAGAGATGGGGAGCACCAGGCCGGCACAGATCGCACCGGCAGCGGCGAGCGGGCGTGCGAACATGGCAAGGCTCCTGTTCACGCGTGAGGTGTCTACCATAGATACTAGGCGGCGTCTTCGCGGGATGCACGAAAAAACCGCTCGGCGAGACGATCGCCCCGGGGATTGAATACCGGGCCGGACCGCGGCGTCCGTAAGGGCGCAAGACGTTCGGGCGGTCCGCCACCGGCGGCGGGCCGGGCCGGGCGACGCCGGCGCACGGAAGGGAGGCCAGGATCATGGCACGCTATCTGCTTCAGCTCGATCTCGACGCCCTGGGCCGACAGCTTTCGGACTCGCTGGGCATCGCCCTCAGCCTGACGGACGTGCGCGAGATTCTCCGCGCGGCGGGCATGGTCGAGTCGCCGCGCGGGTGGATCGCCGGCGATCTCCGGCCGCTGGGCGTGCTCTACCTGGCGCGCGGGGGGTTGTTCGGATGACCCGTCCGCGACGGGAGGCCGCTCTGCGCCGCCGGGCGGCGCGGCCGCTGGTCGCGTTGTGGGCTGCGGGCGTATCCGTGTTTGGCTTGACGCCCTGTTTCGGGGATTCTAGCATCCGTCGTGAAGTCCTCCTCGCCGGCCGGAAGGCGGCGCCCCGACGCCAGGGGCGGCGGGCTTGCGGGTGCGTGCCGCGCCCGGACCGGGGCGGCGATCAGGCAGGGAGTGTCCCACGATGGGCTTGTGCGAGCGCTGCAAGAAGGTCCAGGCGACGTTTCACCTGACCAACATCACCCGCGAGGGTGAGAAGATCGAGCGGCACCTGTGCGAGCGCTGCGCGGTCGAGGAGGGGCTGATCCAGATTCAGAAACCCAACTTCAGCGCGGAGTTCATCGAGAACTTCATCGCCTCGGCCAAGGCCGCGTCGCCGGCCGATACCGATCTGGTCTGCGAAGCGTGCGGCATCAGCTACGTCGAGTTTCGCAACCAGGGTCTGCTCGGCTGCCCCAAGGACTACGACGTGTTCGCCGAGCTGCTCAAACCACTGATCGAGCGAGCCCACGACGGCGCCACGCGGCACATCGGCAAGACGCCGCGGTCGCTGGGGCTCAAGCGCACCACCGAGCAGGAGATCTGGCGTCTGAAGCGCCAGTTGCGCGACGCCGTCGCGGGCGAGGATTACGAGCGCGCGGCCGAGCTGCGGGACCGCATCCGCGAGATGGACGAATCATGAGCGCCCCGATCGACGAACTCGCCCGTCACGCCAGCGAGTGGTTGCGTGGAGAGGGGCCGCTGCACGAAATCGTCATTTCGACGCGCATTCGTCTGGCGCGCAACATCGCCGGGTTTCATTTTCTTTCGCAGGCCGACGCGGAGATGCGCCGCGAGATCGCCGAGACGATCGAGGCCGCGGCCGGCAAGACCGCGCTGCTGCGCGACTTCGTGCACGTCAACGTGGACGAGGTCGGCGAGATCGAACGCAACCTGCTCGTCGAACGGCAGCTCATCAGTCGCCAGCACGCCGAGGGTGTCGGCGTGCGCAAGGTGCTGTTCGCCCCGTCCGAGGCGTCCTCGCTGATGATCAACGAGGAGGACCACCTGCGCATCCAGGTCATGCGCAGCGGCTTGCAGCTCGAAGAGGCCTGGGAACAGATCGACGCGATCGACGACGCGCTCGAGGAGCACCTCGACTACGCGTTCCACACCCGCTTCGGCTACCTGACCGCCTGTCCGACCAACGTGGGCACGGGCATCCGGGTTTCGGTCATGCTGCACCTGCCGGCCCTGCGCCTGACCAACGAGCTCGAACGGGTCGGTCAGGCGGCCCGCGACATGAAACTGGCCGTGCGTGGTCTGTTCGGCGAAGGCACCGAGGCGCTGGGCGATTTTTTCCAGATCTCGAACCAGATCACGCTCGGCCGCGACGAGCGCGACATCATCGACGACTTCCACCACCTGGTCATTCCGCAGATCGTCGAATACGAACAGGCCGCCCGGCAGGCGCTGCTGGAAAAGAAGCTCCACGCGCTCGACGACAAGCTGTTCCGCGCGATGGGCACGCTCCAGAGCGCCCGGCTGATGAGTTCGAACGAGGCGATGCAGAACCTCTCGCACGTTCGGCTGGGGCTGCACGTCGGCCGGCTCAAGAACATCGACCTGCACACGATCAACGAGTTGTTTCTCCAGACCCAGCCGGCCCATCTCCAGTGTCTCCAGGGCCAGCGGCTCAGCGGCGAGCAGCGCAGCCTGGCCCGCGCCGCCATGATCCGCGCCCGCCTGAGTCACAACTGACCGGCGCAGATCGCGGCCAGGCCGGAGGTTCACGCGCCCGGGGGTTGTTTTTCGGGAACCATCGCGGGGCTGTGGGGTTGGTGGCGGGGAAGTCTTCCGCCGCCGGGCGCGCCGGTCAGAACGGCTGACCGAGCAGGAAGGAGCGCACGACACGCCGCGACATCTGGGCGTTGTTGAATACCAGCGGAACGAGCAGGCTCAGGTCGGTATTGGGCATGCGCAGATAGTCGGCCAGTTCGCGGCGCCACTGCGGGCCGAACGTGGCCAGTTCGTCCTGCGGAACCGGTGCCGCCAGCGCGCGGAGCGCCGTTTCGGCCGCGAGCCAGCCCGAGCGCATGGCCGGAAAGATGCCCTCGTTGCTGAACGCCGCCACGAACCCGCCGGCGTCGCCGATCAGCAGGCAGCGTTTGCCCACATGGGTTTCGAGGTCGAGGGCGGCCCCCGCGGGCGAGATGCGCAGGCGGGGCGCGGGCATCCCGTCGGGCAGCAGGCCCCGCTCGATCGCGGCGGCCGCAAACCGCGTGAACGCCTCTCCGACCTCCGACGGCTCGCCCCGCATCATGAGCGAGACGCGCACGTGCGCTCCGGCACGCATCACCGTGACCACCTGCCCGCTGCGGCTGGCGCCGACGGCGATTTCGAGCCCGGCGCTCCGGCTGTCGCGCCTGGTACCGCCGGCCGGGTACTCGACGAAGGCGCAGTGGGGCAGGTGCGGCACGCCGATCGCGGGCACGAGGTTGGCCCGGCGACCGATGGGCGAGTGGGCACCGTCGGCGATCAGCATGATCCGGCCGGTGGCCCGACGTCCGTCGCTCAGTTCGAGGACGGCTTCCTCCTCCCCCAGTCGAAGGTCGATGACCTCGACGCCGGCGAGTGCGTCGGCGCCGGCGTCGGTGGCCCGTTTCAGCACGGCGTCGTCGAAGGGGCCGCGTTCGATCAGCCAGCCGCGCAGCTCGGGGTCTTCGACGTGGGCGCTGCGTTGCAGGTCCCAGGAATGGAGGTGTACGCTGGCGAAGGGTTGTGCGCCGGCGTCGTGCGCGGGCAGACCGATTTCCTCGCACATGGCGACGCCCGCCGGCCCCAGCCAGCCGGTGCAGCGGCGCGGGCGCGGGCAGGTGTTCTTTTCGATCACGAGCACGCCGGCGCCGTCGCGGGCGGCCCGCACGGCGGCGGTGGCACCGGCCGGCCCGCCGCCGACGATCACGAGGTCGTATCGGTCACGCAGAGACGCACTCACGTCGTGGTCCTACTTCATCTGTTGCCAGAGGTAGTTTTCGGCTTCGCGGAAGCGCTGGAAGGTCTGCCGCAGCGACTGCTGAATCGCGCGAATCTCCTCCTCGGAACCCTGCAATGGCTCGCCGGGGGCCGTGGCCTGTTCGATCGCCTCGAGCCGCGCGACGGCGTCGTTGAGCTGTACGGCCGCTTCGGCGAAGAACTGGGCGGCAACGAACGCGTCGTGCTTCTTGATTTCGCCGGCCGGGGGTTTGAACAGGCGCCACGGGTGCAGCACCAGTTCCAGGACCAGGGCGTTGGCCCGGTCGCTGGCCTGTTTGAAGTTCGCGATCGTACGGTCGAGCAGCGGGCGGTTGAGGATCACCATCTTGCGTCCCTCTTCGGTCATCGTGCGAACGTTGCCCAGCGCGGCGTTGAGTTCGCTCAACCCGGCGTGCAACTGGCCCATCAGCGCGGCCGGATCGTCGCGGTTGAACTCGGCCAGGACCGCGGGCAGCAGGTCGGCGTTGACCTTCGCGGAAGCGGCGGCGACGTTGGAGAGTGTGTCGCGCAGCGGCGGGCGGCTCTCCGCCAGAATCGCGTTGGCCTCGGTCAGTCCCGCGTCGAGGTGGCTGAGCACGACGTGGACCTTCGACAGCAGCGTGGCCTCGTCCTCGGTGCTGAGCTGGTCCCGCAGCGACGCGGTGGTCTGGCGGATATTGCCGACCACGGCGTGGATTTCGCTGGCCAGCGAATCGCGTTCGCCGGGCGAGAGATCGCGTTTGAGTGTCGCGGTGATCGCGTTGATATCGCCGAGGCTCTGGCTGATCTGGTAGGCCAACGACCCTTCGGCGTTGGCATCCACCATCTGTTCGAGCTTGTCCACCATGCCCCCGGGCCCGAGCAGCCGGCGGGTCAGCGAACCGATCGCCGCGGCGAGGCTCTGCGGCGGGAGGCCGTCGATGGTCCGCGGGGCGGGCGGAGCATCGCTCGGCCCGACGTCGAGGATCACGAGCACGCCCCCGCCGCCGACCGGTGGCTGGTCGGTCGTAAGTCGGCAGCCTTCGTGGAGTTCGAGCTTGGTATCGACATCGGCCTCGACGTAGATCATGAGGTCCTTGATTCGCTGGCCACCGGGACCGCGCACCTCGTCCGAGTCCATCCACACGCGTGAGACCTTGCCGACCTGGAGTGCGCCGCTGAGCATCACGGCGCTGCCTTGCTTCAGGGGTGCCACGCCATCCTCGTGGCGGAAGCGCACGGTGATCTTCTTGGTGTGCACCCCCAGCCGCGGATACACGAACAGCATCGTGCCCACGAACAGGCCCAGGAACACGAGCACCACCAGCCCCAACACGAAATCCTGGCGACGTGACTTCATAGTGGCGGATCCCAGTCAGACCGTCCGCCGGCCGCTGATCGAGGCATTCCGTGGCCCGCCGCCGGCGAACATGCGGCGACATTGTACCCGCTTCGGTCACGGTTGTCCGACCCATGCGGCGTCAACTTCTGCTCTCCAGCGATTCACGCTTGACAACGCGCCCCGGCGCTTCTAACAGACGGTACACGGCCCCCACGACCGGGGGGACCGCCTGGCGCCCCGTATTGTTCTTCGGCCGCAGGTCGCAGCGTCTCCGTCTTCGTTGCGTGCCGTGCGGCCCGGCGTCCGAATACCGGGAGGAGTTCTCCGCCATGTCCCGCAGACTTACCCGCCGCGAGTTCGTCGCCGCCTCGGCTTCCGCCGGTGCGGTTCTGCTGCTGCCCGGCGCGCGCGTGCTCGGGGCCAACGAACGCATCAACGTCGCGATCATGGGTTGCGGCAACAAGGGCGGCGGCCATCTCGCCGGGTTCAGCAGGATCGACGGTGTGCGGGTCGTGGCCGTATGCGATCCGGACGCCCACCGCGCCGCGGCGGCCGCCAGGAAGCTCGAGACCGGCGTGGCAGCATATCAGGACTTCCGCCGCGTTCTCGACGACAAGGGCGTGAACGCGGTCGTGATCGCCACGCCGAATCACTGGCACGCCCCGATGACGATTCTGGCGTGCCGGGCCGGCAAGCACGTCTACGTCGAGAAGCCCGTCAGCCATTGCATCGCGGAAGGCCGCCGCATGGTCGAAGTCGCCCACCGGACGGGGCGCATCGTCCAGGCCGGCACGCAACAGCGTTCCGATCCGGCGTTGCGCGAGCTGGCCGCCGATCTCAAGGCCGGCAAGTACGGCAAGGTGCTGTGGATCCACTGTTCCCGTCTGGTGGCCCGCAAACCCATCGGCAAGGTGACCGCCCCGACGCCCGTGCCGAAACACATCGACTACAACCTCTGGGCCGGTCCCGCCCCGATGACGCCCGTGATGCGCAGGCATTTCCACTACGACTGGCACTGGCAGTGGAACTGGGGTGACGGCGAGGTCGGCAACTGGGCCATCCATTATCTCGACGACGTGCGCAACATTCTCGAGACGCACGCGGTCCCGCGGCGCGTCGTCGCTGCCGGCAACCGCTTCGCGTGGGACGACGACGGCCAGACGCCCAACATGCACATGGCCCTCTTCGATCTCGACGGCCTGCCGCTGGTGGTCGATGTCCGCAACCTGCCGGACCCCGCGCGTCCCGCAGGCAAGCGTCCCGGCGGCAAGAGCGGCGCCGTCTATCTGAAGATGCGTCACGGGAACTTCATCATGTGCGAGCACGCGTACATCCGCATCGCCCGCGGCGGCGGCAAGTCGTACGACCGGAAGACGGACCAGCCGATCAAGCACTACAAGGGCACCGGCGGCAGCGGGCACGATGTGAACTTCATCAACGCCATCCGCTCCGGGCGGCGCAGCGACCTCCACGCCGAGATCGAGGTGTCGCACCGCTCGGCCATTCTCGCCCACCAGGCCAACATCGGCTTCCGGATCGGAGCCGCGGCGACGCCCGACGAGGTGCGGCGGTCGCTCAAGGCGCATCCCGACGCCGTCCACACGCTGGCCGACATGATCGAACAGCTCGACGGCGTCGGCGTCGATCTGAACAGGACCCCCTTCGTCCTCGGGCCCCGACTGTGCTTCGATCCCGAGCGTGAGCGTTTCATCGGCGACCACGCCGACGCGGCCAACCGCTACCTGCGCTACGCCTACCGCGCCCCGTTCGAGCGCCTGCTGGAAAGCTGATTGGCGCGTCACGAACAGCCGCCGGCGGGAAGCGGCGGCGCACACGGTTCGGCGGACGGGCGGCGCGTTTCGAGCGCTACCGCCGAAGCGCCGGCGCGGGGTGCCGGTTCCGGTCGGGCAGCGCCATGATTTCGGCGAACACCCGATCGACCTCGAGCCGGTTCATGCAGTCGTGGTGGACGAGCGGACAGTTGCGCCGGTAGCAGGGCGCGCACGACATCTCGCGGCGGACGACCACGGCCGCGGGGGAATAGGGCCCGGTGCGTGCGGGGTTGGTCGGCCCGAAGACCGCCACGGTCGGCTTGCCGAGCGCCGCGGCGATGTGCATGGGGCCGGAGTCGTGGCAGACGACCCGATCGGACGCGTCGATCAGCGCCGCGAGCTGCCGCA
This sequence comes from uncultured Planctomycetales bacterium, assembly GCA_964428275.1. Taxonomy (GTDB): domain Bacteria; phylum Planctomycetota; class Phycisphaerae; order UBA1845; family Fen-1342; genus JALSRY01. Next base: position 10,122 of record CAYRXN010000228.1, read on the forward strand.
GGTTGGTCCGCCCCACCAGGTCCACCACGGGGGCCTCAGACGCGGCGCGCACCTCGGCGGCGAAATCGCGATCGGCCGGCGCCCCCAGCAACACGCACGGTCCCAGACCGGCGGCGTGCATGCGGCTGACCAGGCGGCCGAGGGCCTCCGCGGGCCAGCGCTTCGAGTCCCAGCGTGTCCCCGGGACCACGGCCGTGAACGACCGCACGGCCTCTCCGGCGGCCTGCGCCAGCAATCGGGCGGCGTCGCGGCGTTCGTCCGCCCGCAACCCCAGCGGAAACCGGGCTTGGGTGGTTCGAATGCCGATCGCCCGCAACAGGTGCAGATTGCGGTCCACGGCGTGTTCCGCGTCCGGTTCCGGCCGGCCGCGCCGCGAGTAGAACAGCCAGGCCCCTTCACGCGCATCCGCAAAGCCCAGGCGGTGGGGCGCTCCGCTGAACACGCCCAGCAGCCCGCTGCGAATCAGCCCTTGCAGGTCTACGACGAGATCGAACTTTCCGCGGCGCAAGCCCGCGACGAACCGCCAGAAATCGCGCATGGCCGCCAGGCTGCGCGTCATGCGTCCGTAGCGTGCGCGGTCGAAGCGAATGACCTCGTCGAGCAACGGGTGGCCTTCGAGCAGCGGGGCGAAGCTGTTGCTGACGAGCCAGGCGATGTGGGCATCCGGGCGGGCCGACCGCAGCGCCGCCAGAACCGGCAGCGCGTGGATCACATCGCCCAGCGAGCTGGGTTTGATGATGAGAATCCGCCGGGCGCGCGGCGGGGCGCCGGGCGGGATGGTCGGCGGGGGCACGTCTGTCATGGCAGAGAGTATACCTCATCGCCGCCGGATGACCGCGCGCCGTCGTACCCCGCGATTGACGCGCCCCCCGGGTGAACGTAGCATGGCCGCAGCCGGGCACAGTTGGGAGCTGTAGGCAGGATCAGTCAGGTCGGCTCGGCGGTTTACACGAGGACTTCACGGGTTTGCCGCGACGGCAGGTGCGCGCGGTTTTTCGGGCAGTCACAGGACAAGGGGGCCGGAGCGCAGAGTCGGCCATGACGAAACACCCACAGGACGGGCCACGGGGGTCGCTTGAGGACAGGTTCGTTGCATGTCAGCGTGAAGCGTTGCTCGGCAAGCTCACGGGGTTGATCCTCCACGAGTACAACAATCTCATGACCCCCGTGATCGCCCGCGCCCAGGACGCGGTGATGCGTGACGATGCGGTCGCGATGCGCAAAGCGCTGGACGTGACCGTTCGCCAGACCGACCATGCCCTGCGGTTCACGCGTGAGGTGCTCGGGCTCGCCCAGGGAGAGAATCAGCCGCTGCGCGATTGTCGGGTGATCGAGCTGATCGAGACGGCGATCGCGCGTTCGGTTCGGCCGTATGAAAAAGACGGAATCGAACTGCGCGTCGATGTTCCCCCCGATCTGGTCGTCTGGGCCCGCCCCCTGCTGATGGGCCAGCTGCTGCTGAACCTGTTGCTCAACGCCCGCGATGCGATGAAGGGCCGTCCGGGCACGATCCGGGTCTCGGCCCGGCGGGTGGGTGATTGCGTCCAGATCGACGTGTGCGACAGCGGGAAGGGCCTCGACGCAGACCACCTCGAACGGGTTCTCAACCCGTTCCTCGCGGCGCAGAGCGACGCGTGCTGTGAAGACTCCTCCGTCGCGGGGCTGGGCCTGCGTGCCTGCCGCATCATCGCCCGGCAACACGGGGCGACGATCCGGGCCTTGCGCAACGAAGGTCCGGGATGCACGTTCCGCGTCCTCTGGCCGGCCACGCCCCGGCAGGGCTCCGGTCCGGTCTGAGCGTGACGACCGGCCCGGCGCCGTCAGGTCGGCTCGGACGACCGGTGCGTGTCGTCCAGCAGGGTCTTGGCGCGCAGGATCTGGGCTTCCATCTGCGACAGCAGTGACTCGGGATCCGCCGCGACGGCGGCGGCCGTCGATCCGCCTGCCCGTTCCGGTTCGCGCAGCCGCCGCAAGACGTGGGCCTTCTCGATCACGTCGCACTGGCGTTGCGATACGTCGAGCAGTGCGCGGCTCAGGCCCAGCAGGTCTTTCTGTTCGAGTGCCCGGCGGATACTGATGGCCAGGTCGATCTCGTTGCACGGTTTGGTGAAGAACTGGTAGACGTGCCCTTCGTTGATCGCGCGCAGCGCGGTGGGCAACGTGGGGTGTCCGGTCAGCATGATCCGCACGACGTCGGGGTACTCGCCGGCCACGGCGGCCAGGAACTCCGTCCCCGACATGCCCGGCATCTCCTCATCGCAGACGATCAGGTCCACGACCCGGCGGGCCAGTAGCGTGGCGGCCTCGTCGGCCGACGTCGCGGTCAGGATCTCGTAGGGTTCCTTCCGCAACACCCGCCGCAGCGCGTCGAGCACGTTGGGTTCGTCGTCCACCAGCAGGATCGTATGGTTCATCTCGGGGTTTCCGTCTTGTCGGTGGTCGCGGCGGCGCCCTCGCCGCGGGCCACGCGTTTTTCCACCAGGACCAGCACGCGGTCGCGGATCTGTCCGTGCCGGGCGAAATTGCTCAGTCGCCGCCGCAGCGCGCAGGTGACTTCCTGTCCCTTGCTGACCAACAGCGCCCCGGTCGAGGTGGTGATATCGCGTGCGAGGGTCATGCCTTCTTCGAGCTGTTCCAGCGCGACCTCACGGACTTCGAGCGTTTCTTCAAAACCGATCACGGCCTCGAGCGCCGCGAGCACCTGGGGGTCATACCGGCCGGCGTGCGCGCGCAGCTCGACGAATGCGTCCACGTCGTCCAGGCCGGACCAGCGCAGCGTGTCGTAATCGAGCGCCACGCGCAGCACGCGTGCTCCCAGCGGAATCTCCTCGCCGGCCACGCCGTCGATCGGCACGCCGCTTCCGTCGAAGCCTTTGCGTTGATAGGCGATGATCCGGGCCACCGGTTCGAGGCGGGGGATGTTGGCGACCAGATCGCGTCCCGTGGCCGGGTGCGCGTCCAGCATCTCGCGTTCTTCGGCGGTGAGCCGTTCTCCGCGGTACACCTTTTCCAGCGTGCGTTGCGGGACGGTCACGCAGCCGATCTGCGAGAGCATGGCCGCCACCAGCGCGTGCCAGGCCGGCTCGACCTTGATGCGTGCGCACAGGCGTTTGACCAGCCGGTGCACGCGCGCGGCGTGGCCGAACGCGAGCGGATTGGTCAGCGCGAGCACTTCGGTGAGCACCTTCACGCTGCCCGAGAGCGTTTTTTCGAGCAGCTCCTTTTCGGCGGTCACCAGCTCGTACTGGCGAACACCGGCCTGCAGCGCCGCGAGCATCTGTTCGGGCGGGCACGGCTTGCACAGAAAGCGAAAGATGCTGCCCTCGTTGACGGCGTGGATCGCGGTCTGCTGGTCGGCGTTGCCGGTCAGCATGATGCGCACGCTCTGCGGGGCCCACTCGCGGGCCAGGTTGAGGAACTCGATTCCGTTCATCCCCGGCATGCGCATATCCGAAACGATGACGGCGAACGGTCCGCGCGTGTCGATGATCTCGAGCGCCTCGGTGCCGTTCGGGGCGGTCTCGACCTGAAAACTCTTGCGAAACTGCCGGCGGAACGCCTGCAACACGGAAGGGTCGTCGTCAACGAAGAGCACCCTGGGCATCATTGCGAGACCCCTTCGGCCATCAGTTCATCGGTGATTTCGCGCCAGTCCTCCCAGCGGTCCGCGACGCCCAGCGTCTGCAGGTACGCCTGGTCGGGCTCGGCGAGGCACTCCGCGCAGCAGGGCCGCACCGCCGAGGCGAGCGCGTTGGCGACGTGTACGGCGGTCAGCGGCGTGAACTCCGCGACGGGGCTGGTGCCGGGGTGGTGGTGAAACGCGACCGCTTCGACGATCGGGTCGGGCAACCCCCACAGCCCGAGCAGGTACGCACCGACTTCGCCGTGCGACGTATCGAACACCGCGCGTTCCGCGTGTTCGAGCGTGGCCTGCTGTTCCTGGGCCGAACTCAACACGAGGGCGTACTCCGCGGGGAGGTTGGCCGCCAGCACGAGCTTGCCCGCGTCGTGCACCAGTCCGGCCAGCAGCGCGTGATCGCAGGACTCCCGGGGCAGCTTCTCGGCCGCGGCGATGCGTTTGGCGAGGGCCCCGACGGCCATGCTGTGGTTCCACAGCATTTCGATACACAGGCCCTTGACGCGGGCGCAGTCGAGTTGGCTGAAGATGTGCACGGAGAGCACCAGGGCCTTGAGCGTATCGACGCCCAGCAGGCTGGCGGCCTGGGCCGGGTCGGACACGTGACAGCGCAACCCGAAGAACGCCGAGTTGACCAGTTGCAGCACCTTGGCGGTCATGCCCACGTCGCGGGCGATGATCCGCCCCACCGACTGGATCGAGGCGTCGGGCGACTGGAGCTCCTCCACGATCGCGCTGTAGGTCTGCGGCAGGCTGGGGATCGTGTTGAGCCGGGAGACCAGCGAGCGGAGCGACTCGGTTCGCAGCAGGTCGCGCAACCGGCACGCGCGCCCGATGACGCGCTTCAGCACGTCGGCATCGCAGGGCTTGGCCAGGTACTGGTGGGCGGTGTCGATCGAACGCATGATCGACTCGCGTTCGGAATGGCCCGAGAGCACGATGCGCACGACCTCCGGGTGATCGCGTTTGACGCGCGCCAGCAGCTCGGCCCCGTCCATGCCGGGCATGCGCATGTCCGAGACGATCACATCGAACGCGCCGGACGCGAGAATCTCGAGCGCCTGCGGGCCCCCGTCGGCAAACGCCATCTCCCACTCGCGGCGCATCGGGCGGAGCATGCGCCGCAACCCCTGGAGCACGTTCGGATCGTCATCCACAAACAGGACACTGCGTTTCATCGCGGGCGACCTTCTTCTGGCTGGTCTCGGCATCCGCCGGCTCGATCGGCAGACGGATGATGAACGTGGTTCCCTGGCCCACTTCGCTCTCGACGCGGATGGTTCCGCCGTGCTTTTCGACGACCACCGCGTGGGCCACGGCGAGCCCCTGGCCGGTCCCCTTGCCGACTTCCTTGGTGGTAAAGAACGGGTCGAAGATCCGCGCCCGGATGTCTTCGGGGATCCCGGTGCCGGTGTCGCTGACACGGACTTCGATCTCGTCTCCGCAGCGGCGTGTCGTGACGGTGATACGTCCCTTCTCGCCGCTGTCGCCCACCACGTCGGCGATCGCGTGGGCCGCGTTGACGACGATGTTGAGGATCACCTCGTTGAAGTCGCTCACCCAGCACGGCACCGGCGGCAACTCGGGGTCGAAGTCGGTCTGCATCTCGGCCACGTATTTCCATTCGTTGCGGGCCACGGTGATCGTACTCTCGATCGCCTTGTTCAGATCGACGAGCTGTTTTTCGCGCGTCCCCGGGTGCGAGAACTCCTTCATCGACCGGACGATCTTGGCCACGCGGTCCACTCCGTCGAGCGACTGTTCGATCGCCGTGGGGATTTCCTCGAGCAGGTAGTCCAGGTCCGCCTCGTCGAGCGTTTCCTGGACCTCGCGAAGCAGGTCGGGCGGGGGTTGGCCGTCGCGGGCGGCGTCGAGCAGCTGGGCGTAGCGTTTCAGCACGTCGGCCAGATCGCGGAAGGCGTCCTGAAGAAAGCGGATGTTGTCGCCGACGAACTGCGTCGGCGTGTTGATCTCGTGCGCGATGCCCGCCGCGAGCTGGCCGATCGATTCGAGCTTCTGGGCCTGGCGCAACTGGGTTTCGAGCCGGCGGCGTTCCGTCACGTCCGCCGCGACGATCAGCAGGCTTTCGCCGCAGTCGTCGATCTGGCCCATCGGGCAGATCGTCACGCCCAGCAGGCCGTCGTCGCCGTCGGGACGGCGGAAGTGTACGTCCTTGGCGACCTGCGTGACCTCGTGCGAGCCGCGTGCGCGGGCGATGGCGTCTGCGAGCAACGCGAAGTCCCAGTCGGTCCTGATCGTGTTCAGGGATCGACCGACCGCGTCGGCGGCGGAGATGCCCAGCAGGTCCGCCGCCGTACCGTTCCAGGCTGTGATGCGGTTTTCGCCATCGACCGCCACGAGGATCGAGGGTATCGCGTCGATGAGTCGGGAGGTCATCTCGTGGGCCTTCTTGAGTTGTTCGCGGACGCGCACCTGTTTGCTCACGTCGCGTACCAGAGCGATCGCCTGCCGCCCGTGCTCATCTTCGTAGGCGGAAACGGATATTTCGATCGGGAACCGGCCGCCGTCTTTTCGCAAGGCGGTCAGTTCGAGCGTCCGGCCCAGCGACTTGCCGGCGGCTCCGCCGCGGGCGAAATCGGCCAGGCCCCGGCGTTTGGCGTCGTGGTATTCCGGGGGCACGATCAGTTCGATCATGTTGCGACCGAGCGTCTCGCTGGCGCCGTAGCCGAAGATCCGCTCCGCGGCCGGGTTCCAGAAACGAATCGTCCCGTCGGCGTCGGCCGTGATGATGGCGTCCTGGGCGAGCGTGGTGATGGCCCGGTGGCGGGCGCGTGACTCGCGCAGCTCCTGTTCGATCTGCCGGCGCCGCTCGAGCTCGTGAACCAGTCCCGCGCGGCTCTGGCGCAACCTCCGGTTGAGCGACAAGACGTGAACCAGCGCTCCGCACGCCAGGAGGGCGAAGACGCCAAACGTCAGCACCCACTGCCAGTAGCGTCGCAGCACCGGCAACAGTCCCGTCGGACGGGGTTCGGCGTAGGGGGCGACGTGCAATTCGCGCAGGCACGCGTGGACGCTCTGGTAGTTGGCGGGAATCGTCCAGCCCGCGCAGTGCGCCGCCTGCGCCGCGGGGCAGTCCGGCGGCATTGCGAGCAGCGCCAGGGCCACGCGTCGGGCCAGCCTCGGGCTGGTGCCCCGAACGCGCGCCAGCGGCCATTCGGGATAGAGCCGGGTCGAACAGGCCAACGGAAAGCGCTCGGCCGACTTGTGGACGTGGATGACCCGGAACAGGTTCCGCTTGATGGCCCCTTCCTGTTCGAGGTGCTCCAGCGTGCCGGTGCGCACCGTCCCCGCGTCGGCCTCTCCATCGCGGACGGCGCAGACGACGGCGTCGTGGGTACCGCTGAATTGCAGGGAGTCAAAGTCGCGGCCGGGATGGATTCCGCGCGCCGCGAGCTCGCGCCACGCAACCAGCCAGCCGCCGAATGAGTCCTCATCCACGGCCGCGAAACGCTTGCCGCGCAGGTCGGCGAGCGTGCGAATGTCGGCCCGGTCGGCGCGGCAGAAGATCACGCCCCCGAACTTCGTCACGCCCGACGTCTCGTTGCACAACGTCACGAGCCGGCTCACGCGGTGACGCGCTTCCAGTTGTACGTACATCGCCGGGTTGACGAGCACGAAATCCACGTCGCCGGCGATCACCGCCGCCTCGACCTGCTGGAAGTCGAGCGGGACGATCGCAAATGCGTACTCGGGAATCTGCTCGTCCAGGTAGGCGGCCGTCGGAGCCCAGCGTTCGAGGCAGCGCGACATCCCGCGTTTGGCGAGCACGCCGATGCGTACCAACCCGGCCGCCGGCGCGTGGGGCGTTCCGGCCAGGAAGGCCGCCGCGATCAGGCAGGCCCCGGCCAGCCGCCCGGGCCGAAACCGCAGCCGGATGTGTTCCGACGGTTTGAGCGCCGACATCACGATCATGCTGCGTCTCCGGACCGCCCCGTCACCCGACGCCCGCCTGGTGCCGGCGGGCCGTCGCAGACGTCCCCGGCGGCGGGCCGGTCGCCCGCTTGCGCCGGGCGGGACTGTTCCGGATGGAACATCGACTGCCTTCAGAAACGGGATTAACAAGCCCGGCCCGCGCACGTCGGCCGGCCGGCGCCCCCGATCGCGCCTCTCCGGGGGAGAACCGGCCGGGGATCGCCACGCTCCCCATCTCGTGCAGCTATCGGACGCTGCCCGCGTCCCGCACGCCCGCGGAACCCCGCCCCCCCGGCCCCGGTCGTTCAAACCCCGGGATTACGAATGCCCGAGCCGCGATTGGCCGATGCAGGGACACAGGTTTCGACCCTGCTCGCTGTGATAACTGACATAAGGAAGGACGCCCATGTCGTTTGCACCGCCGCCAGAGGGTTCGGCCGCCGCGCCGGCAGAATCGGCCAAGGCTCCGGCAGAACAGTTGACGCCCGAGCTCAAGAAGGCGATGTCACGCGTGACGGAGATCTCCTCGCTGCCCGAGGTCACCACCCGCATCGTCGAGGTGGTCGAGGATCCCAAATCGACCGCCCAGGACATGCACGACATCGTCAAGCACGACCCGGCGCTGGCGGCGAAGATCCTGAAGGTCGTCAACTCCTCGTTCTACGGGCTGCCTTCTCAGATCGCCAGCCTCGACCGCGCCATCGTGATGCTGGGCCTCAGCGCGGTGAAGAACATCGCGCTGGCTGCGTCGCTCTCGCGGCTGTTCCGGCCGGGAGCGATTTCGCAACGCTTCGCCGCCCGCGACCTGTGGACCCACTGCATCTCGGTCGGCGTCTGCGCCCGGATGGTCGCCAAGGCCGGCTTCGGCCGCAGCGAGGAGGCGTTCGTCGCCGGCCTGGTCCACGACATGGGCCTGCTGGTCGAGTTCCAGGTGCTCTCCGACAAGCTGCGTCAGGTCGTCGAGCGCTGCGAGAATGCGCCGCAGGACTTCTGCGCCGCCGAACGCGAGATCATCGGGGCGGACCACCAGGCCTTCGGCGGAGCGCTGGCCTCCAAGTGGAAGTTTCCGCCGGGGCTGCGGGCCGCCATCAGCTACCACCACAACCCGGGCAACCTCAAGCCCGAGCTGCTGCGCATCGTGACGGCGGTTCAGCTCGCCGACACGATCTGCTGCCAGAACGAGCTGGGCTTTTTCCTCTCCGCGCAGACCCAGGACATCACCGACGCGATGCTCGATATCGTGGGTGTCAGCGAGGACAAGATCGCGGAGCTGCTCGAAGAGCTTCCCGAGCGCATCGAGGAAACCCAGCAGATCTTCGGTCACGAGGAAGGATCATAGCCAGAGACGAACGGTCGATACGAATCGTCGGGCACGGGCCGGTTGCTCGCAACCGGCTTTCTCCTGTTTGGGGGGGAGCAACGCGTCGGGACAACGGCGACCGGCCGCCCGCTGGAGCCGCCGGGGGGGCGGACCGGGCGATGGTCACGGGCGCGGTGCCGGCTGACTTGCGCCACAGGCCTGGAGCACCTTGTCCCACCGGCCGTCGCGGCGCGTCAGGTGTTCGACGATCTCGCGCACGGCCCCCTCGCCGCCGGGACGCTTCGACACGTAGCGGGCGATTGCCTTCACCTCGGCAACCGCGTTGGCGACCGCGATCGGGTAACCGCTGGCCAGCAGCATGCCCACATCGGGCAGGTCGTCGCCGACGGCCGCGACGTGTTCGGGGGCCACGTCCAGCCGCTCGAGCAGTGCCTGCAAGTCGGCGGCCTTGTCGCGGCTCCCCTGCACAACGTGCCGGATGCCCAGTTCGGCAGCGCGGGTTTCGAGCGCGAGTGATTCCTTGGCCGTGATCATCGCCACGGTCCCGCCCAGTTTGGCGAACCAGTGCAGGGCGAACCCGTCGTGCACGTGAAACGCGCGCAGCGGCTCGGTACACCCGCCGTACAGCAGCTTCCCGTCCGTCAATACCCCGTCCACGTCCAGCACGAGGGTGTTGATTTCCGCCATCGGGCCGCACCTTTCTGCGTGTTTGACACCGGCGGCGGTTCCCACACCGCCGGCGATCGGGGTATCATACCCGCGCCGACGACAATTGTTAGCAGCCCGTCAGGAACCGTCCGCATGAACGTTGCCACGGCCCGCACGCTCGACCTCGGAAACATCACCCTTACGCTGCTCGACGGCGGAAACCTGAAACTCGACGGCGGAGCGATGTTCGGCATCATTCCCCGGCCGTTGTGGGAACGGCGCACGCCCGCCGACGAGCGCCACCGCATCCCGCTGGCGTGCAACTGCCTGCTGGTCGAATGGGCTGGCCAGGGCGGGCGGCGCGCCATTGTCGAAACCGGACACGGAAACAAGTACGGGGCCAAGGAACAGAGCATTTTCGCCATCGACCCTGCCCGCTGGCTGGCATCGGGGCTCGAGCGGGCCGGCGTCGAACCCGACTCGATCACCGACGTGCTCGTGACGCACCTGCATTTCGACCACGCCGGGGGGCTGACCTGCCTGCGCGACGGCGAGCCCGTACCGACCTTCCCCAACGCGACCGTCCACGTGCAGCGCCGCGAGCACGACGACGCCCGCTGCGGCTTCGGCATCATGACCATGACCTATCGCGAGGAGAACTTCCGCCCGCTCGATACCGCGCAGCGGTGGAACCTGATCGAGGGGGAGCCCGAAGTCCTTCCCGGCATCCGCCCGCTGCTCACCCCCGGCCACACCCGCGGGCATCAGGCCATCGTGATCCGCGGCAGCGAGCGCACCGCCGTCTTCCCCGGCGACGTCATGCCCACCGCCGCCCACGTCGGTGCGCCGTACAACATGGCCTACGACCTGTTCCCGCTCGACAACCGCGAATCCAAGAACAAGCTGCTGCGACGGGCCGCGAGCGAAGGCTGGCTCATCATCCTGGGCCACGAGCTGCAGACCCCCGTCATGACCGTCGAGATCGAGCAGGACTGGTATCGGCTCGTCCCGGCCCCGTAGACGCCGCCGCGCGGCTCACGGGCGCTCGGCCGGCGGGTGGCGCTCGGCGTACCAGCGGATCTGCTGCGTCATGCCGATGAGGATGTCAACCTCGTTGACGGTCATTTCGACCCGTCCGAACACCC